>DASUAX010000105.1:0-35771 GCA_035763525.1 Gaiellaceae bacterium | reverse complement strand
GCCGCGATCGCGAGGAACGCGCCGCCCAGCGTGTGCCGCCCGGGAAGGCCGAACGACGTGTTCGAGGCACCGCAGGTCGTGTTCACGCCGAGCTCCTCGCGCAGCAGCTTCAGCGTCTCGACGAAGAGGGTCACGGCGCGTGGCTCTGCCCCGACCGGCATGGCGAGCGGGTCGATGACGACGTCCTCGGGCTTGATGCCGTGGTCGCCGGCGGCCGAGACGATCTTCCTCGCCACCTCCACGCGTCGCTCGGGCTCCATCGGGATCTCGTCGTCGTTCGCGAGCCCGATCACGGCGGCGCCGTGCTTCGCGACGATCGGCAGGATCGCCTCGAGCCGCTCGTCCTCGCCGGTGACGGAGTTGACGAGTGCCTTCCCCTGGTAGGCAGAGAGGCCCGCCTCGAGCGCCTCGATCACCGACGAGTCGATCACGAGCGGCAGGTCGGTCAGCGACTGCACGAGCGGGACCGCCTGCCGCATCAGCTCGACCTCGTCCGCAAGCGGATCGCCGACGTTCACGTCGAGCATGTCCGCGAGCGCCGCCTGCTGCGCGACGTCGACCTCGATGCGCGAGAGGTCGCCCTGCTGCAGCTCGGCCTGGAGCTTCTTGCGGCCGGTCGGGTTGATGCGCTCGCCGATGACGCAGAACGGCCGCCCGGGGCCGATCACGGCCGTCCTAGACGGCGACTCGAGAACCGTTTCCAATCGTCTCCCTTTCTTCGCGGGTGGGGATGCCGAGGCGGCGGCAGAGGCGCGCGATACCGGCCTCCTTGCGGAAGCTGATCAGGTGCAGGCCGCGGACGCCCGGCAGGGAGCGGGCGGCGTCGGCGAGCTCGCAGGCGACCTCGAAGCACTCCGCCTCCGCGTCCGCCGCGCGCTCGCAGCGCTCGATCACGCCGGCAGGCACGGAGATGCCCGGCACGTTCTCGTCGATGAAGCGGAGCGCCTTCGGCGAACGGACGAGGCAGATCGACGGCAGGATCGCCGCGCGCTCCGCGAGCCCCTTCTCGACCGCCTCTGCCATGAAGCGCGCGAGCGGCTCGAGCTCGTAGACGACCTGCAGCTGCAGAAAGCGGGCGCCGGCGCGGACCTTCTTGAGCGCGCGGTCGACGCGGTAGTCGACCGGCGGTGCCTGCGGGTTCTCGACGGCGCCGATGAAGAGCGGTGGCGGCGGGTCGAGCTTGCGCCCGGAGAGGTACCGGCCGTTCCGCATCGACTCGGCGACCGCGACGAGCTGGATCGAGTCGAGGTCGAAGACGCGCCGCGCCTCGGGCTCGTCGCCCGCGGTGACGTCGTCGCCGGTGAGGCAGCAGAGGTTCTCGATCCCGTGCAGCGCCGCGCCGGCGATGTCCGCCTGCAACGCGATCCGGTTCCGGTCGCGGCAGACGAGCTGCATGATCGGCTCCATCCCGAGCTGCTTGAGCGCGATCGCGATCGCGAGCGGCGAGGCGTGCGCGTGGGCGGCGGTGTTGTCGGTCGCGTTGACGGCGTCGACCCAGTCCTCGTACGGCTCGAAGTTGTGGCGCACCGCGTCGAGCCCGCCGCTGTTCACGGTCAGGAGCTCCGCCGTGACGAGGAAGCGGCCGTCGCGAACGGCCTCACTCAGCCTCGACACGCCACCCCTTCGGCGCGACTCGGTCGCGCTTCGTGAAGTAGTTCGCCCACGACGACGTGTTCCAGAGGCGGTTGTCCACCGGCTTGCGGAGGTCGTGAATCTCGTGCGCCCACGGCGTCTTCGGCGCACGCTCGACCGCCTTCACCCAGACGCAGCGCATCTCCGGCTTCACCTCGCAACGACCGTCGGGCCGCACGCCGCCGCACGGGCCGTTGCGGAGCGTCTTCGGACAGTTCATCGGGCACGTCATGCCGGTCGAGTGCAGCACGCACTGGCCGCACATCTGACAGCCGAAGACGGGCTTCTTCACCGCCGCTTCGATGACGGCGAGAGGCTTCAATGCGTCGCGACGGCGGACCGGCGCTTCTCGATCAGGTCCTTGGCGAGGCGCACGGCCGTCGACGCGTCCGCGGCATAGCCGTCGGCCCCGACCGCGTCGGCGTACTCCTGCGTCACGGGCGCGCCGCCGACCATCACGATCACGTCGTCGCGGATGCCGGCCTTCTGCAGCGCGTTGATGTTCGCCTTGAACATCGGCATCGTCGTCGTCAGGAACGCGGAGAAGCCGACGATGTCGGGCTCGTGCTCCTGCACCTTCGCGACGAAGGTCTCGGGCGCGACGTTGACGCCCAGGTCGTGGACGGTGAAGCCGGCGCCCTCGAGCATGTTGTTGACGAGGTTTTTGCCGATGTCGTGGACGTCGCCCTTGACGGTGCCCATCACGTACGTGCCGATCGGCTTCGCGCCCGTCTCCGCGAGCAGCGGGCGGAGGATGTCGAGCGCCCCTTGCATGGCGCGCGCCGCGATCAGCATCTCGGGCACGAAGTAGTCGCCGCGCTCGAACCGCGCGCCGACCTCTTCCAGCGAGGGGATCAGCGCGTCGTAGAGCATCTTCTCCGGCCCGAGCGCGTCCTCGAGGCCCCGGTTGACGAGGTCCTTCACCTCCGGGGCATTGCCGACGAGGGTGTTGTCGTAGAGGCCCTGCAGGATCTCTTCGTGCGTCATGCGGCTCCTCTGTGTCGATAGGTCGCTCCGGAGCCGGCCAGGCCGGCACCTCCGCTCGGCTCCGTCGAGCCTAGGCCGATGTGGTCGTGGTGGCCGAGCCGCGCCGACACGAGCCGCGCCTGCTCGAGCAGGGCGGGCGCGAGCTCGGCGATGCGCTCGCGGGTCAGCCGGATGGTGGGGCCGGAGATCGAGAGCGCGGCGAGCGCGAAGCCGTCGGCGCCGAGGACGGGCGCGGCGAGCGCCGAGAGCCCCTCTTCCAGCTCGTCGACCGCAGCCGCGTATCCCTGGGCGCGGATCCTCGCCGCGTCCTCGGGACGCTGCGCCGAGAACGCGCGCAGCACCTTCCCGTTGGCGGTCGTCTCGTAGGGAACGCGCCGGCCGACCCAGTTCGTGCCGCCGACGAAGTGGCGGCACTCCTCCTGCGCGAGGTGCTCGACGCCGAGCGGTGTCGGGACGCCGAGGTTGATCGTCTCACCGGAGAGCTCGGAGAGGATGCGGAGCGACGGCGCGGCCAGCTCGACGAGGCTCGTGCTCGAGTCACGGTGTGCGAAGCGAAGGAGGATCGGCCCCGGCGCGACGCGGCGGTCGCCCGCACGCTGCACGAGCCCGCGGCGCTCGAGCGCGCCGACGAGGCGGGAGGTGGTGCTCTTCGGGAGCCCGGTCTCGGCCGCGAGCTCGCCGATCGCCCGCGGCCGGTGCGACTCGACGACGCGCACGAGGAGCTCGGCGGCGCGGTCGATCGCCTGCGTCCCGGTCTCGGACGGCATCGACCATATTGTGGAACCGGCGTTCCACGCTTGTCAAGCCGGATCGGCCGCCGTTCGGGGACCGGCCCGGGCCCGGCGAGCGCCTCAGTCGACGGCGATCGGCTCGCGGCGCCGTCTCGGCATGCCGGCGGGCCGCGGCAGGCGCAGGCTGACGAAGACGCCGAGTGCGGGCGCCACCGCGCTGACGGTCAGCGCGGCCCGCAGGTCGACCACGTCCGCAACCGCACCGAGGACGACCGCCGCGAGGCCGCCGATACCCATCGCGAGCCCGACCGAGAGCCCGGACGCCATGCCGATGTGCCGCGGGAGGTACAGCTGGCTCAGCACCATCGTCACGCCGAACGTGCCGACGACACACATGCCGACGAGCATCAGCGCCACGGCGCCCGGGGCGCCGCCGACGTACACGAACACGAGCAACAGCGGCGCGACGAGCGCCTGTGTCACGACCAGGGTGCGCCGCAGGCCGACGCGGTCGGCGACGGGGCCGAGCGCGAGCGTGCCGACGGCGCCCGCGAGCAGCATCAGGAAGAGCAGCCTGTTGCCGTAGGCCTTCGAATGGCCGAGCGACTCGACCCAGAGCGGGACGAACGCGAGCAGGGTGAACCAGGCGACGCTGCGCAGCGCGATCACGGTGCCGAGCAGCGTCATCGCGTGCCTGTCGTCCTCCCCACCGTCGCCCTCGCTCCACGCCGCGACCGGCGCCAGCTCGCCGAAGCTCGGAGTCAGCCGGAGGAGCACCCCGCCGACGACGGCAACCGGCACCATCGCGAGGAGGCCGCCGCCGAGCCCCAGCGCGGCGACGAGCAGCCCCGTCACGAACGCGCCGAGCGCGTAGCCGGTGTTGCCGCCGATGTTGAAGTACGACATGCCGCTCGCCCGCTTCCATCCGCTCGCGTAGGCGGCGCACTTCGCGCCCTCCGGGTGGAAGGCGGCAACGCCGAGCCCGCCGGCCAGCACGAGGACGAGGACGAGCGGGTAGAACGGCGAGATCGCCGCGAAGCCGACGCCGACCGCGGCGAGCAGCGTGCCGCCGGGGATCAGCCAGAGCGCACCCTGACGGTCGGACCAGAGGCCGAACAGCGGCTGCACGAGCGACGAGGAGACGGTCGCCGCGAGCAGCAGCATCGCCGCGAGCGCGTAGCCGAGGTGGAAGCGGTCGGTCAGGAACGGGATCAGCGCCGGGACGCTGCCCGACGCGAAGTCGACGGCGAGGTGGCCGCCGGAAAGCGCCACCATCGCTCTCCGGTCGATGCCGTCCCTCATTGAACGGAGGCTAGCTGCGGTGCACGGTCTCGCAGTTGTGAGCGACGCGGTCGACCCGATCCGCGTAGACGACGTCGCGCCCGGTGCCGCAGTCGATCACGTCCCTGACGTGGTCGTGGGCGCGAATCGTGTCATTGCCCGGCCCTCCCAGGAGCGTGTCCGCCGCCGACCCGCCGACCAGGAGGTCGTTCCCCGTCCCGCCCCCGAGCATGTCCTTGCCGCCGAGACCGCTCAGACGGTCGTTGCCGCCGCGCCCGTTCAGCACGTCGGCGTAAGGCGTCCCGACGAGGCGGTCTGCTCGTGCGGTGCCGTTGAGCGTCTTGCCCCTGCGTGCCGGCTTCGGCGTGGCAGGCGTCGGTGAGGACGGGATCGAAGCGCCGACCTGGAGCGTCACGGTCGCGGAGTTGTCCGTTGGATCCGTCTCGTGGTCGCTCGAGACCGTCGCCGTGATCGTCTGCGCGCCGGCCCCGGAGACGATGACGCCGAACCTGACGAGGGTCGACCCTTCGCCGGGGATGTAGTCGAGGTTGCAGTCGACGGAAGTCGTGCCGGTGCAGCCCGAGCCGGCCTCGTAGTACGGCGGCGAGACGAGCTTCATCGTCGCGGGCAGCGCGAAGGCGAGGTGCGTGTGCGAGGAGCCCGTCGTGCCGAGGTTGTCGGCCGTGATCGTGAAGTCGACCTCCTGGCCGGCGACCGGCGTCAGGGAGGAGACCTGGGTCCAGCGGACGCGCAGGTTGGTCGTCCCGCCACCGCCACCGCCGCCACCGCCGCCCCCTCCACCGCCGCCCGTAGAGCCGGCGATCACCGCCGAGGCGAGCGACGTCGCTGAGTTCGAGCCGCCTGCGTTCGTCCCGAAGACGGTGCCGCGAATCGTGCTACCGACGTCGTCGGGCGTGAGCGTGTACACGGAGCCCGACGCACCGTCGATCGTCGCGCACGCACCGCCGGTCGGGTCGCACCGCTCCCAGGCGTAGGCGAAGGAGGGCGAGCCTGTCCAGGCGCCGGGCGAGGTGATCGACAGCGTCGAGCCCGAGCTCGGTGCGCCGTCGACGACGGGCAACGTCGACGGGGCAGGAGCGGCAGGCACGACCTCCGACGAGGTTGCGTCGGAGAGAAGACCCGGCCGGCCGTTCGCAGTCATGAAGACGCGCATGAAGAATCCCGCATCTGCGGAGGTCAGCGTGTACGTCGAGTCCGTCGCCCCGGGAACGTCGTTGCACAAGTTCGACGGCTGGCAGCGCTCCCACTGGAATCCGAACGTCGTACCGGGTGTCCCGAGCCAGCCGTGGACGGCCGCCTCGAGCTGCTGCCCGACGACCGGAGACCCGCTGACCGACGTGGTGTCCCGTGGGAACGTGGCAAAGCTCGGTGTCGCGGACGTCCACGAGGTACGGCCGATCACCGAGCTCGTGAATGCCGCGTGACGGTTGAGCGGCCGGACGTTCGAGCCGTCCGCGTCCATGAGCTCCAGCGATGTCCCGGACTCGACGAACAGGATCTCCTTGCCGTCGGGCGACCACGACGGGGCCGAGGCCGAACCGGTCGACGTGAGGGCTTTCGCGTTCGAGCCGTCTGTGTTCACCTCCCAGAGCGCGGACGGGCCGGAGCCGACGACGAACAGCAGCTTGCTGCTGTCGGGCGACCAAGCGAGCGCGCCGCCGCGTCCGCCGGAGGCGGCGACGTTGCCGAGGCTCGTCAGCTGCACCTGGCCGGTCCCGTCGGGATTCATCGTCCAGACGTCGGTCGAGCCGTCGGTCGTTCGGAGGTATGCGATCTTCGAGTTGTCCGGCGCCCACGCCGGGCTCGGGTCTGCGGCAGAGGGCCCCAGTTGCGTCACGACCCCGCTGTACAGGTCTTCCTTCACGAGCCCTGAGGTCGTGCTGCGATAGAAGACGAGCGTCCGGTTGTCCGGCGCCCACGACGGCTCGGCGTCGACGGCGGAGGTGGCGATGAGCCCGGCACCCGTGTAGTCGCCGTCCGCCGTGATGGTCGTCAGCGTCGGGAAGGACAGCGAGCGCGCGACCAGCTTCGTCCCGTCGGGCGACCAGACGGGGACGGAGTACCCGTCGATCATGGACACCGCCTCTCCGTCCGTCACGAATGCCTCACCGCCGGCGTCAAAGGCGATCGTCCCGATCGGGTCGGTGAGCCCGAGAGCGAGCGGCCCGTGTCCCGTCAAGTTGTTGTCGGGGCTCCGGCCGGGATCGGATTCCTGGTTGTCCTGCGCACGCGTCTCGAGCGCCGCGGTCAGCTCCGCCGGCGTCAGCGACGGCCAGCGCTGGAGAAGTAGCGCCGCGGCGCCGGCCACCTGCGGCGCGGCGGCAGACGTGCCGGCGAACCCGGAGGCGCCACAGCCGGCTGCGCCGGGCGTCGCGGGCCCGTAGGTGTCGGTCGAGACGCTGTCGTCTGCGACGAGATCCGGCTTGGTTCTCCCGTCGATGGTCGAGCCCATGGAGCTGTAGGGCTCGACGCTGCCGGTCTGCCAGCAGACGGCGCCGACGGCGAGTGCGTCCGGGGACGAGGCGGGCTCCGTGACGCTTCCGTACGTCGGCGCGGTGATCGGTCCCGCGCCGGTCACGAACAGGTCGAGCGCCGGCGACCCCGGTGCGCTGTAGCGAAGGATCGAGACGGCATACGTCGTCGCGGAGGCACCCGTGTTGGTGAAGCAGGCCTCCTCGACCGGCGGCGCCGGGCCGTCTGCCTGGTCGTTCGCGGAGAAGGCAACGACCGTACCGTCGCTCGCGCGGGTCACCAGCAGGTCGTAGTCGTCGGTCGTCGCCGGCCAGCCGTCCCACTTGAGGAGCGCACACGAGTCCGCACCGGCCGCGACGGAGAACTCCTCCGACGGGACCCCGGTCGCGAATTCGTTGTAGATCGGATCGGAGTCGACGGGGTCGAAGTACCCGCGCCAGTGGTCGAGGCGGTAGTTGCCCGCCGCATTGACCCAGAGCACACCGTGCGAGCGGGCATCGGTCACGATCGCATCGGGCGTGTTCGGCGGCCCCGTCCCGTCCCCGCGGCTCGTGTCGAACCAGGCGACCGAGTGGTTGACGATCTTGATCCCGTTCGCAAGCACGTCCTGCTCGGCCTGCGCGAGCCCGACCTCCGAGTCGATGCAGATGAGGTAGAGCTGCGCATCCGGCGCCATCTGGTGGACGAGCTCCGCCACCGCCGTGCCGTGCTCGGTCCCACCGTTCGCCGGAGAAGCCGTGAGGTTGCCGCTGCAGTGGTCGATCGCAGTCACCGACGACGGCAGCGAGGAGCCGAGGAGCGAGCCGTAGCCGAAGAAGCCGAGGTCGACGATCGCGATCTTGACGCCCGCACCGCCGTAGCCGGCCGTGTGCCAGGCATCGGCGTCTGCGAGCTGGACTCCCTCGTCGACCGCGTCCGGCTCGTGGGCGAAGGGTGGTCGAATGCGCTCGACGCTCGGGTCGCCTGCGAGCTTCGCGAGCGCCGCCGGCGGCACGAGCGCCTCGTCGAGGCCACCGGTCGCAGCTTCGACGACGCCACCCGCCGACTCGACCGCGCGCTCCGCATCCGACGACGTGCCGTGCCCGGCGACCACGATCACGCGGATCCGGCCGGCACTGCCGGCAAGACCCGCACGCTCAGCGACGGCGACCGCCGCGGCGCGCCCGTTCGACCTCTGCGCAGCCGCGACGGGCGCAAGCCGCGAGTCGAGCTTCGGGCTCGAGGTGCGCGAGATCGGATAACCACCCCGGGCCGACCGCGCGACATCGCCGCCGGGCATACCGCCGACAACCGCTGCACACACGAGCGCACCCAGAGCGAGGCGCCGCACCCTCGCAACCCGCAGAGCCATCCCGCCCTGACCGTAATCGCGCCGACGCTCGAGTCAAGCGTCGAGCGACTCGACGAGCAGCGTCGACACGTCGACCACGCGCAACTGCTTCCCGCTCGACCGCACGCCGTCGTCCAGCATCACCGTGCAGAACGGGCACGCGACTGCAAGCGTGTCCGCTCCGGTCTCCGCCGCCTGCCGAACGCGCTCCTCGTTGATCGGAGAGCCGCGCTCCTCCATCCACATGTGCGCACCGCCGGCGCCGCAGCAGAACGTCTGCTTGCCGCGCTTCTCCATCTCGACGGGCGTGCCGACGGCGGCGACGAGCTCCCGCGGCTCGGCGGCGACGTCGTTGTGCCGTGCCAGGTAGCACGAGTCGTGGTAGGTGATCGAGGCGTCGCCCTTCGCAGGCTCGAGCTTCCCGTCGCGCACCAGCTCGGCAAGGAGCTGTGTGTGGTGCACGACCTCGTAGCGGCCGCCGAAGTCGGGGTACTCGTTGCCGAGCGAGTTGAGGCAGTGCGGGCAGCTCGCGACGATCTTCGTCACGCCCGCATCGTTCAGGGTCGCGACGTTCTGCTCCGCGTACGACTGGAAGACGTACTCGTTCCCCATGCGCCGGGCCGGGTCGCCGGTGCACGACTCGCGTGCGCCGAGGATCGCGAAGTCGACGCCGGCCTTCTGCAGCAGCTTCACGGTCGACTCGGCGGCGACGCGCGCCCGCTCGTCGTAGGCGGCGGCGCAGCCCACCCAGTACAGGATCTCCGGCGCCGGCTCGCCCTCCGCGACGACCCGCACGCCGAGCCCCTCCGCCCACGACTCCCGGTCGCCCTGCGGCTTCCCCCACGGGTTCCCGACGCGCTCGACGTCGCGCAGCATCGACTCCGCCTCGGACGGGAACGACGACTGCACCATCACGAGGTCGCGGCGCAGGTCGACGATGTGGTCGATGTGCTCGATCGAGACCGGGCATTCGTGCACGCACGCGCCGCAGGTGACGCAGTCCCAGATCATCTCCTCGGGGACGCCGTTGCCCGCGATCGGCAGGAGCTCGCCGCCCGCGATCAACCTCGGCCCCTCGGCGAACAGCTGGTCGCGCACGCCCATGATCACGAGCTTGGGCGAGAGTGTCTTGCCGGTCGCGTAGGCGGGGCAGACGTCCTGGCAGCGGCCGCACTCGGTGCACGAGAACGCGTCGACCATCTCCTTCCACGTCAGGTCGCGCACGGTGCCCGCGCCGAAGCGCAGCTCGGCCTCCGGAAGGTCGAAGCGGAGCGGCTCGAGGCGACCGCGCCGGCGCGTGCGCGCGAAGAAGACGTTGACCGCGGCGGTCGCGATGTGCAGGTGCTTCGAGTACGGCAGGTAGCAGAGGAACGTGAGGATCACGCAGACGTGCGCCCAGACGAACACGCGGTCGAGCACCCGCGGCGCCGGGATCGCGTTCGACACCCAGTTCGAGAGGAACGACGCGTGCGCGGGCCACTCGTTCAGGCCGGCCGCGATCCGCGACGCGTGCCACCCGAGCAGCGTCAGCACGACGAGCGCGATCAGGGCCAGGATCAGGTCGGCCTCGCCGAGGTGCGATCCGTGGAAGCGCTGCGGGCGCACGACCTTGCGGATCCAGAGGGCGACGGCGATCCCGGCGAGCACCGCGAGGACGAAGACGTCCACCATCGCCATGTACCACCCCTGCGCCCCGAGCCACGGCAGCGTGGCGCCGCGGTCGACGGCGCCGATCGCCGCCAGCACGATCGTCGGGAAGAGGACGAGGAAGCCCCAGAAGATCGCCGCGTGCATGAGGCCCGGTACGAGCCGCTGCAGGAGCTTGCGCTGGCCCAGCACGATCGTCGCCTCGTTCTTCACCCGCCGCGGGACGTCGTCCGTGCGGTCGAGCGGCCGCCCGGCGCGAACGAGCCGCACGAGGAAGAGCGCGCGCCGGCCGGCGAGGTAGCCGGCGGCGGAGAGGAGCGCCGCGAGCGCGAGGGCGCCGGCGACGACCGCTATGAGCTGCGAGCCTTCCTCAGCTCGGCGGTGATCGCGGGCACGATCTCGTGCAGGTCGCCGATCACCGCGTAGTCGGCGTGCGCGAAGATCGTCGCCTCGTGGTCGGCGTTGATCGCGAGCAGCTTCTTCGCGCCCTTGCAGCCGGCGATGTGCTGCGTGGCGCCGCTGATCCCGCACGCGATGTAGAGGTCGGGCGAGACCTTCGTGCCGGTCTGGCCGACCTGGTCCGTGTGCGGACGCCAGCCGGCGCTCGTGACGACGCGCGAGCAGCCGACGGCGGCGTCGAGCAGCGCCGCGAGCTCCTCGAGGATCGCGAAACCCTCCGCGGAGCCGACCCCGCGTCCGCCCGAGACGACCACCTTCGCGTCGGCGAGCGACACCTTGCCCCCGGTGTCGGGCGCGACGTGGTCGACGACCGCAACGGCTCCGTCCAGATCGACCGTCAACAGCCGAGTCTCCGTTGACTCGACACCGGGCGGGAACGCGAACGGCGCCGCCGACATGAGGCGCCGTGGCGCGTGCAGGCGCGCCTCCTCGAGCAGCGTGCCGCCCCAGCGGATGCGGGTCAGCTCGTCGCCTCGCACCTCCGTCACGTTCGCGGCGAGCGGCAGGTCGAGCTGCGCGGCGATGTGCGCGAGGACCTCGTTGCCGCGGTCGGAGCCGGGCCCGACGATGTCGGCGTCGCCCGCCGCCTCGACGATCGCCCGCGCCCACGCGCCCGGCGCGTACGGGCCCTCGACGGTCACCGCGCGCACGTCGCTCTCGAGCGAGCGCGCGAGCGTCAGCGCCTGCCGCGACAGCTCGTCGTCCGCGCGCTCCATGAAGACGACGACGGTCATGCGACGCCGAGCTCGCGCATCACCTCGACGACGCGCGGCGCCGCCTCGGCGCCCTCGCCGAGCACCTCGGCCTGCTTGCGCGTGCCCTCGGGCACGACGAGCCGCAGCTTCTCGAGCCGCGGCGCGACCCGCTGGACGGGCCGCGCGTCGAGCGGCTTCGACTTCGCGCGCAGCTTCGCGGGCACCGAGGGGTAGCGCGGCAGGTTGAGGCCCTCCTTGACGGTGACGACAGCGGGCAGCGGCACGTCGTAGACGTCTCGCCCGCCCGGCACCTCCTGCTCGCAGCGCGCGCGGCCGCCCTCGACCGTCAGCCCCTTCAGCCCGGTGACGACGGGCAGGCCGAGCGCGTACGCGACCCGGATGCCCACCTGGTAGCCGCCCGCGTCGGCCGACTCGTTGCCGAACACGACCAGGTCGACCTGCTCCTCGCCGCGGAGCGCGTCCGCGATCGCCGCGGCGGTCGCCTGCCCGTCCCAGTCCTCGGAGGAGACGAGATGGATGCCGCGGTCTGCGCCGATCGCCATGCAGTCACGGAGCTGCTCCGCCGCCTCCTCCGGCCCGAGCGTGAGCACGACTACCTCCCCGCCCTGAGCCTCCACGACCCGCACCGCCTCCTCCACCCCGCACTCCTCGTGCGGCGAGATCGTGAAGCCGAGGTGCTTCGTCTCGATCGCCTGCTCGTCGGCCGTCAGCACCATGCGGCCGCCGGTGATCGGCACGCGCTTCACGCACACCACGATCTTCACGCGCGGATCCTCGTGTTCTCCGGGTCGAACACCGGCGTCGCGTCGTTGGTCGCCACCGTCACCGGGTACTGCTCGCCGAGGAACTCGACGAGGAGCTCCTCGCCGACCGATGCGTTCTCCGGCGGCAGGTACGCCATCAGCACGTGCTTTCCGAGCGACGGCGCGGCGCCGGCGCTCGTCACGTAGGAGCGGCGGCCCTCGCCGTCGACGAGCGGCTTCCCGTCCTTCGAGAGGACCGGCTCGCGGCCGAGCATGTACCGCTTCTGGCCGGACTTCGAGGTGTGGTCGTCGACCGTCAACGTGCAGAGCACCGCCGCCGGATCGGAGGAGCGATGTCCGACGTGGGCCTCCTTGCCGACGAAATCCGGCGTCTTCACCTTGCCCCAGGCCATGCCGGCCTCCACGACGTCGTAGTCGGCGTCGAGCTCGGACCCGAACGCGCGGTAGCACTTCTCGAGGCGGCCGGTCGTGCCGTACACGCCGATGCCGGCGGGCACGACGCCGTGCGGCTCTCCCGCCTCCCGGACGAGGTCCCACAGCTTCGCGCCCTGCTCGAGCGGCACGTACAGCTCCCAGCCCAGCTCGCCGACGTACGAGATGCGCGAGGCGAGCACGCGCAGCGAGTCGAGCTCGATCGTGCGGCACGACGCGAACGGGAAGCCCTCGTTCGAGACGTCGTCGCGGGTGAGCGAGGAGAGGATGTCGCGCGCCCGCGGCCCCCACAGCCCGAGCGTCGTCCAGGCCGACGTGAGGTCCGTGATCTGCGCCGACCCGTCGGCCGGCAGGCGATCGGCGTACCACTTGAGGTCCGCCATGCCGTGGGCGCCGCCGGTGACGACCCGGAAGTGGTCGTCACCGAGGCGCATCACCGTCAGGTCGCTCTTGAACGTGCCGCTCGGCGAGAGCACCGGCGTGTACACGACCTTGCCGTGCGCCACGTTCATCTGGCGCATCGACACGCGCTGCACGACGTCGAGCGCACCGGGGCCCGTCACGTCGAAGACGCAGAACGCCGTCAGGTCGAACATCGCCGCGCGCTCGCGCATCGCGAGGTGCTCGGCGTTGATGATCGGCGACCACCAGCGCGACTCCCACTCCGCCTCGCGACGGTTGATGCGGTCGCCGAATTCCTCGAGCAGCTTCGCGTTCGACTCGTACCAGTGCGGGCGCTCCCATGCCGCCGCCTCGAAGAAAACCGCGCCGAGCTCGACCTCCCGCGAGTGGAACGGCGACAGGCGGACGCCGCGGTTCGACTCCCACTGCTCGTTCGGGTGGACGATCCCGTACGTCTTGTTGAACCCCTCTGCCGCGCGGGCGCGAATGTGCGCGCGCGAGCGCTGACACTCGTAGAAACGGGCGATGTCCGACGACTGCAGGTCGATCTCCGACTCGCCGTGCGTCATCCACTCGGCCATCGCCTTGCCGACGCCGGGGCCTTCCTTCACCCAGACCGCCGCGGCGGACCAGAGCCCCTTCACCTCGGGCGTCTCGCCGAGCAGCGGCAGCCCGTCCGGCGTCAGCGAAAGGAGCCCGTTGATCGCGTACTTGATGCCGACCGACTCGTCGTTCAGCACCTCGGGGATCAGCTCGAGCGCGTCCTCCATCTGCTGCTCGAAGTCCTCCTGCGTGAACGGCAGCTCGGTCGGCGACAGCGCCGCCTCCTCGTTCGACGGGATCTCCTCCGGGTCGTGGAGGATCGGCCGGTGGGCGTACGAGCCGACCTCGAGCCCGCTCCCGTCCTGGCGCTCGTACATGTTCGTGTCCATGTCGCGGACGATCGGGAACTCGATCACGCCCTTCGTGTCCTTGAAGTGCGGCACGGGGCCGACGTCGATCATCTGGTGCACCGCCGGCGTCAGCGGGATCGACGCGCCGGCCATGCTCGCGATCTTGGGGCTCCAGACGCCGCAGCAGACGACGATCGTGTCGGTGGCGATGTCGCCCTTCGACGTCCTGATGCCGGTGACGCGCCCGCCCTCGACGTCGATCCCGACCACCTCCGTGTTCGCGAACACCTGCAGGGCGCCGAGCTCCTGCGCCTTCTCCCGCGCGACCGTCCCGAAGCGCAGCGAGTCGACGATGCCGACCGACGGCGTGTAGAAGCCGCCGACGATCACCGACTCCTCGACATACGGCACGAGCTCTTTCACGCGCGCCGGCGTGACGATCTCGCAGCCTTCGATCCCCCAGGCCTTCGCCGACGACATGCGCCGTGCGAGCTCCTGCATGCGCTCCTCGGTGCGCGCGACCTCAATGCCGCCGCTCTCCGTGAAGACTCCCCACTCGCTGTACTGGCGCACCGAGTCGAGCGTGAGCTGCGTCATCTCCTTCGAATGGTCGACCGGGAAGATGAAGTTGGAGGCGTGGCCGGTCGAGCCCCCCGGGTTCGGCAGCGGCCCCTTGTCGATCAGGACGAGATCGCGCCAGCCGAGGCGCGCCAGGTGGTAGGCGAGGCTGTTCCCGACGATGCCCGCGCCGACGACGACGGCACGCGCGCTCGCGGGCAGCGCTGAGGGAGTCTCGGTCATGCCCAGTGATATATCACTCGGCGAGGAGCACGTCACGCACTGCGGCCTCGAAAGCCTCCACGTGCTCGCGCATCAGCTCCGCCGCCCGCCCGGCGTCGCCGCGAACGACCGCATCGAGCACCGCCGCGTGCTCGCCGACGGCCGCGCCGATGTTCGTGCGTGTCAGCGCCACCATCCAGATCCGGAGCGCATGGGCGTAGTACTCCTCGAGCGTCTCGACGAGGAACGGGTTGTGGCTCGCCTGGTAGATGCCGCGGTGCACGCGCTCGTCGAGGTCGATCAGCGACCGCGCGTCACGGCGCCGGCGGCCGCGTACCTCCCCGAGGAGCGCCTCGAGCTCGTCGAGGTCGGCCTGCGTCGCGCGCTCGGCGGCGAGCCGCGCCGCCTCCGGCTCGAGCGCCGCCCGCACCTCGCAGAGGCGTGCGAGGTCGCGGACGTCGACCTTCGTCACGAACATGCCGCGGCGCGGGTAGACCTCGATCAGGCGCTCCTGCGCGAGCCGGCGGAGCGCCTCGCGCACCGGGGTGCGGCCGATGCCGAGCCTCGCGGTCAGCTCGGGCTCGCGCACGACGGCGCCCGGAGGGAGCTCGAGCGTCACGATCAGCTCGCGGATCGCGTAGTAGGCGCGGTCGGCGAACGAGGCCGCCTTTCCCTCGCGCGGTGCGAGAATTGCTTTCGCCACGGAGATATATTAGGCGGACCGTCTCTCGCGAAAGGATTCGCCCTTGGCCACCACGATGCCGTCGTCGCTCCAGATCGCGCAGGAGGCGACGCTCCGCCCCATCACCGAGATCGCGGAGGCCGCCGGCCTCCTGTCCGACGAGATCGACTCGTACGGCAGGTACAAGGCGAAGGTCTCGCTCGGCGTGCTCGACCGGCTCGCCGAGCGCCCGAACGGCAAGCTGATCAACGTCACGGCGATCACACCGACGAAGGCGGGCGAAGGGAAGACGACGACATCCGTCTCCCTGACGCAGGGGCTCGGTCACATCGGCAAGAAAGTGGCGCTCTGCATCCGCGAGGCGTCGCTCGGGCCGGTCTTCGGGATCAAGGGCGGCGCCGCAGGTGGCGGCTACACGCAGGTCGTGCCGATGGAGGACATGAACCTCCACTTCACCGGCGACATCCATGCGATCGGCGCGGCGAACAACCTGCTCGCGGCGATGCTCGAGGCGCACCTGCTGCACGGCAACGCGCTGAACATCGAGCCGTTGTCGGTGAGCTGGCGCCGCTGCATGGACATCAACGACCGCTCGCTGCGCGACATCGTCGTCGGGCTCGGCGGCAAGGCGAACGGCTACCCGCGGCAGACCGGCTTCGACATCACCGCCGCCTCCGAGGTGATGGCGATCGTGGCGGTCGCAGCCGACCTGCACGACCTGCGCAAGCGGCTCGGCTCGATCACGGTGGCGCAGACGCGCGACGGCGAGCCCGTCACCGCCGAGCAGATCGGTGCGGCCGGGTCGATGGCGGTGCTGCTGAAGGAGACGATCAAGCCGAACCTCGTCCAGACGCTCGAGGGCCAGCCGGCGTTCGTGCACTGCGGCCCGTTCGCGAACATCGCGCACGGCAACAACTCGCTCGTCGCCGATCGCGTGGCGCTGAAGCTCGCCGACTACGTCGTCACCGAGAGCGGCTTCGCCTCCGACATGGGGATGGAGAAGTTCATGGACATCGTCTGCCGGCTGGGGCACATCCGGCCGGACGCCGTCGTCCTCGTCGCCACCGTGAAGGCGCTGAAGCACCACGCCGGCGACCCGGAGGGCGGCGCGGAGGCGATCGAGATCGGCGCCGCGAACATGCTGCGCCACGTCGGGATCATCCGCGAGTTCGGGATCAACCCGGTCGTCGCGGTCAACCGCTTCCCCGGCGACACCGACGACGAGGTCGACGTCGTCAGGCGGCTCGCGCTCGAGGGCGGCGCCTTCGGCTGCGAGGTCAACGACGGCTTCACCCGTGGCGGCGAGGGCGGGGCGGCGCTGGCCGAGGTCGTCACCGCGGCCGCCGACGAGAAGAACGACTTCGACTTCATCTATCCTCTCGACGCGCCGATCGAGGACAAGATCGACGCGATCGCGAAGCGCGTCTACGGGGCGGACGGGGTCTTCCTTCAGCCGGCCGCGCGTGCAAAGGTCAAGGAGTTCAACAAGCTCGGCTACGACCGGATGCCGATCTGCATGGCGAAGACCCATCTATCGCTCTCCCACGACCCGAAGCTCGCGAACGCGCCGGTCGGCTTCACCGTCGGGGTACGCGACCTGCGCGCCTACACCGGCGCCGGGTGGATCGTGGCGCTCTGCGGCGACATGCAGACGATGCCGGGCTACGGCAGGACGCCCGCGGCCCTGAACGTCGACCTCGACGAGCGGGGGGAGACAGTCGGCCTCTTCTGAGTCACGCCGAAACGGCGGCCCTCCGCTCATCCGGGCCGAAGGCATCTGGAAGATCTTCGGGCGCAACGCCGAGAAGGTGATCGGCACCCCGGACGTCGACCTGCCGCGGTCGGAGCTGCGCGCGAAGACGGGCTGCGTCGCCGCGGTCCGCGACGTGTCGTTCGACGTGCGTCCCGGCGAGGTGTTCGTCGTCATGGGTCTTTCGGGCTCGGGGAAGTCGACGCTCGTGCGCACGCTGATCCGTCTGATCGAGCCGACGGCCGGACGGGTCGAGATCGACGGGCACGACGTCACGGCAGCGTCGCGCGAGCAGCTGCTCCGGCTGCGCCGGCACACGTCGTCGATGGTCTTCCAGCACTTCGGCCTGCTGGCCCACCGCACGGTGCTGGACAACGTCGCCTTCGGCCTGGAGGTGCAGGGCGTCGCGAAGGCGGAGCGTCACGCCCGCGCAGCCGAGGTGCTGAAGCTGGTCGGTCTCGAGGATGCCGCGAGCCAGTTCCCGGACGAGCTCTCCGGGGGCATGCAGCAGCGCGTCGGCCTCGCGCGGGCGTTCGCGGTCGACCCGAAGGTGATGCTCTACGACGAGCCGTTCAGCGCGCTCGACCCGTTGATCCGCCGCGACATGCAGGACGAGGTGATCCGCCTGCAGCACGAGACCGGCAAGACGATGGTCTTCATCACCCACGACCTGCCGGAGGCGCTGCGGCTCGGCGACCGGATCGCGATCATGCGCGACGGCCGCATCGTCCAGCTCGGCAAGCCCGAGGACCTCGTCGGGTCTCCCGCCGACGACTACGTCGCGAACTTCATCCGCGACATTCCCCGCAGCCACGTGCTGACGCTGCGCTGGATCATGCGGCCGCCCGTGGAAGGCGAGCGCCTCGACGCCCCGCGCGTGCCGGTGACGACAACGGTGCGCGAGGTCGTGCCACGCCTCGCGTCGAGCGAGCATCCGGTGCTCGCGACGGAGGGCGACCGCGTCGTCGGAGTCGTCGACCGCGCGGCGGTGCTGCGGGCGATCGCCGGTGAGGGCGAGTAGGGGCGCAGCGATGGCCGCCTCGAGCATCGCCGCCGCACCCGCCGTCGTCCTCTCCCATCGGCCGTGGTGGCGCAGCCGCACCACCCTCGTCGCCGCGATCGTCGCCGCGATGGTGATCGGCCACCTGACGCTCTCCCGCACGCTCACGTGGCCGGATTCGCTCGTCTGGCACTCGCTCACCCATTACCTCGACAACATGCAGAACTGGCTCTCGGCCGAGGGCGACAAGGCGAGCCCGAACATCGTCTACCGGGTGATCCACGGGATCTCGAGCGGCCTCGACGCGCTCGTCCGCTGGCTCTACCACCTGCTCTCGAGCTGGCTCACGTGGCCCGGCACGACGGTGCTGGGCGGGCTGCTCGCACTCCGCTTCGGCGGCCGGCGCGCCGCCGCGATCATGGTCGCGAGCTTCGCCGCCTTCGCCACGCTCGGGCTCTGGGACGAGAGCATGCAGACGCTCGCGCTGATGCTCGTCGCGGTCGCGCTCTCCCTGCTCGTGGGCGTCCCGCTCGGCGTCGTGGCCGGCCGGTCGGATCGCTTCGAGCGGCTGATCACGCCGGTGCTCGACGCGATGCAGATCGTCCCCGCGTTCGCGTACCTGATGCCGGTCGTGATCTTCTTCTCCGTCGGCCCGGCGGCCGCGGTGATCACGACGATGGTGTACTCGGTGCCCCCGGCCGTTCGCATCACGGCGCTCGGCATCCGCAGCGTCCCGGCGAACACCGTCGAGGCGGCTACCGCGCTCGGGTCGACCGGCCGGCAGGTGCTCTGGAAGGTGCAGCTGCCGCTCGCACGCCGGCTGCTGCTCCTCTCGGTGAACCAGACGATCCTGTTCGCGCTCTCGATGGTCGTGATCGCGGGGCTGATCAACACCGAGGGCGGTCTCGGCGCGCCGGTGACGAACGGGCTCAACTCGAACCCGGCGCTCGCGATCCTCGCCGGTGCGGCGATCGTCGTGATGGCGATCGCGCTCGATCGCGTGACCGAGGCGATCGCCGAGCGCACCGACCCGGCGCTGCGGCACCTCGACGTCGCGGGGCGGAAGCGGGCGCGGCTCGCGACGGCGGTCGCGCTCACGGCCGTCGCGGTGACCGCGGCGCTCGGTCACATGCTCTCGGCAGGGGCCGCCTACTCCAGGTGGACGGCGCAGGACTGGCTGCTCGCCCGCGTCCAGAGCGTCCTCGACTACGTGCAGAAGCCGACGACATTCCTGTTCAACGAGATCACGAACCCGCTGGGCACGTTCATGGTCGCGCACCTCCTGCAGCCGCTCGACACGTTCCTCGTCGAGACGCCGTGGTTCGTGACGCTGGCCGGACTGACCGTGATCGCGTTCGTCCTCAGCGGAGTCCGGCCCGCGGCGACGACGGCGCTGATGTTCGCACTGATCGGCGTGATCGGCGAGTGGCGCGACGCGATGGACACGTTCTCGCAGGTGCTCGTCGCGACCGCGATCGCGGTGGTGCTCGGGATCGTCCTCGGCGTGCTGGCCGCCGAGAGCAACCGGGTGAGCCGGATCACGCGTCCGGTCAACGACGTCCTTCAGACGCTGCCGCAGCTCGTGTACGTGATCCCGTTCGTGTACGTGTTCCCGATCTCGTACGTGCCCGGGCTGATCGCTTCGGTGCTGTACGCGTTCCCGGTGGTCGTCCGGCTCGTCGAGCGCGGTGTGCGTGACGTGGCGCCGCCCGCGGTCGAGGCCGCGGGCGCGTTCGGCGCGACGCGGCTCCAGGTCCTGGTGAAGGTGAAGATCCCGCTGGCGCGCGACGCGATCATGCTCGGGATCAACCAGGGGCTGATCATGGTCCTCGCCGTCGTCGTGATCGCCGGTCTCGTGGGCTCCGGCGCGCTCGGCTATGCGGTGGCGGCGGGGTTGCAGCGTGGGCAGTTCGGTATCGGCGTCGTCGCGTCGATCGCGATCCTCGCGATGGGGATCGCGCTCGACCGCGTCACGCGCGGCAATCGGAGCACGGCCAAGGGAGGACAGGGTTGATCGTGGACGGCAATCCGGCTCGGAAGGAGGAGGGTGGCATGAGGAAGCGTCTGTGGGGTCGTCCGGCGCGCCTGATCGTGGCGGCGGCGGCTCTCGCGGGGCTTGCGGTCCTCGTCGCGGGCACGGCGACGGCGAGGACGACGGCGACGAAGGCGAAGTGCGGCACGGTCACGTTGAACGAGCAGGCGTGGACGGGCTCGACGGCCAATACGTACGTCGCCAAGTACGTGCTGGAGAAGTACCTCGGCTGCACGGTGAAGGTCACCGACATCGCCGAGATCCCGGTCTACCAGGCAATGGCGCAGGGCAAGGTCGACGCGGTGCTCGAGGACTGGCAGCACGTGGCGCAGTACAAGCAGTACGCCACGAAGCAGAAGAGCGTGGTGCTCGAGGGCTCGAACGGGCTGACCGGCCACATCGGCTGGTTCATCCCGCGCTACCTGCTCAAGAAGTACCCGTCGTTCAAGACATGGCAGGGCCTGAAGGGCCACGAGAGCGTGTTCGCGTCGCCGGAGGCGCCGCAGGGCATGTTCCTCGGCGGCGACCCGTCGTACGAGCAGAAGGACACGCAGCTCATTCAGGCGCTGGGCCTGAAGCTCAAGCACGTGACGGTCGGCGCGGAGACGGCGGAGGTGGCGCGCTTCAGCCAGCTGATCGCCCAGAAAAAGCCGGTGATCATGTACTGGTGGACGCCGGAATACCGGAACTCGGAGTTCGATCTCGTCGAGGTCAAGCTGCCGCCCCGGATGAAGAGCTGCCAGGACGACGGCACCGTGAAGGCTCCGCTCAAGGACTTCCGGTGCGCGTACTCGTCGTACCCGCTCGAGAAGGTGTTCAGCTCGAAGTTCGTCAAGAGCGGCTCCCCCGCCGTCCCGGTGCTGAAGCGGTTCAAGTGGCCGTCGAACTCGGACCAGAACCTGGTCTCGAGCTGGATCGCCGGCGAGCACATGCAGCCCGCGAAGGCGGCCGAGAAGTACGTGAAGTCGCACATGAGCGTCGTCAACAAGTGGCTCGGGAAGTGATCAGGCAAAACGTGGGGGCGCCGCTCGGCGCCCCCACGTTTCGCTAGGCCAGCAGGGCGATGCCGCCGGCGACGAGGCAGGCGCCGGTGAAGCGCCAGGGCGTCACCCGTTCCTTCAGGACGATCGCGGCGAGGGCGGCGGCGACGACGACGCTCGTCTCTCGAACCGCCGCGACGGAGGCGGCGGACGCGCGCTCGAGCGCGGCCAGGACGAGCGCGTAGGCGACGAAGGTCGCGACGCCGGCGGCCACCGGCGCCGGCCGGACGGCGGCACGGACGTCCTTCACCCGAGCAACCGCCCCCGCGTACACGAGCGTCGGCACGACCATCGTCAGCTCGAGGTACGTGATCGGGTTCGCATGCTCGATCCCGTGCTTGTCGACGAGCGTGTAGCCGGCGATGCAGCAGGCGATCGCGACGCCGAAGGCGAGCCCTGCCGCATCGGCACGCCGCAGGCCGCGGACGAGCATGACGCCGCAGACGACCAGCGCGACGCCTGCGACCTGAGAGGCGCTCGTCCCGTGCCCGAGCGCGACCACCGAGACGACGAGCACGAGCACGGGGGCGCCGCCGCGCGCGACGGGATAGACGACGGAGAGCGGTGCGAGCCGGTACGCCGTCGCGAGCAGCGCGAAGTAGGCAAGCTCGAACAGGCCGCTGCCGACGAGCCACGGCCACACCCCGGAGTCGGCCCGCCAGACGACGGCCGCGAGGGGCGCGAAGACGACCACGGCCGTGACGAGCGCGACCGCCGTCGCCGCCTCGACGTCGCGCTCCCGCGCGAGCAGCAGGTTCCAGAGCGCGTGGAACACCGCGGCGGAGAGCGCGAAGGCGAGAGCGGTGGCCGGCATGCGCGGCCGTTACGCTCGCACACGTGCAGGTCGGCGCTGTTGCCTTCGACTTCAACGGGACGCTCTCGGACGACGAGCCCGTGCTCGCGCGCGTCTACGAGGAGCTGCTCACCGAGCTCGGTCGCCCGCTGACCCCCGACGAGTACTACGAGCACCTCGCGGGGCACACCGACGAGGAGCTGTTCAAGCGCTGGCTCGGGCACTCGAGCCCGGAGCTGATCGCCGAGCGCGTGCGCCGTTACAACGAGCGCGTCGTCGACGGCTCGACCGTCGACGCGGACGTGCGCGCGGCCGTGCGCTGGGCGGCGGAGCGGCTGCCGCTCGCGGTCGTCTCCGCCGCCCTCCGCGACGAGATCGAGCCGGTGCTTCGCTCCTCCGGCCTCCGCGACGCGTTCTCCGTCGTCCTCTCGCAGGACGACGTGACCCGCGGGAAGCCCGACCCGCAGCCGTACCTGCTCGCAGCGGAGCGGCTCGCGATCGACCCCGAAGAGCTCCTCGTCTTCGAGGACACCGCCGTCGGCGTCGCCTCTGCGAAGGCGGCCGGAGCGCACGTCGTGGGGCTGACGCGCACGCTCGGTGCGGAACGAATGTCGCAGGCGGACGCCCTCGTCGACCGCATCGACATCGCCACCCTGGAAGGACTGCTGTGCTCGTGATCGCCCACCGCGGCGCCTCAGCCGAGCTGCCGGAGAACACGCTGCCGGCGTTCGAGCGCGCGATCGAGCGCGGCGCAGACTACGTGGAGCTCGACGTGTGGAACCGGCTCGAGGTGACGCACGACCCGCCCCGTCGCGGCCGCTCCTACCCCACGCTCGCCGACGTCGTCGAGCTCTGCCGAGGTCGGATCGGGCTGATGGTCGAGCTGAAACGCCCTCGCGGCGACCTGGTCGAGCGGGCGCTACGCCTGCTCGACGACGAGGACGCGATCGTGTGCTTCCAGCGGCGGGCGATCGAGGAGACGAGGCGCGTCCGCCCCCGGCTGCGGACGGTGCAGCACGTCGGCTTCGGCGTCTCGATCCGCCGCGCGGCCGGCGGCTGGGCGGTCGGCTTCCAGAACGAGCGGGTGACGCGACGGGGCCTCGAGACTGCGAAGCGGCTCGGCCTCGCGACGACCGTCTACACGGTCAACGACCCGGCACGGATGCGCGAGCTCCGCGACCTCGGCGTGGCGGGTGTGTTCACCGACGACCCGCGGGCTGCGCGCGCGGCACTTCGAACTGGCCCGGAGCGCTAGGTCCCCTCGCCGATGTCCGGCAGGTCGTCGGTCAGCGTCAGCAGCTGAACGCCGTCCGCGGGGACCTGGGCGACGACGCTCGCACCGACCGGGAGCGCCGAGGCGCGCGCCGTCGACATGTCGGCGATCAACCCACCCGTCATCTTGAGCCGCGTCACGGGGCCGAGGAACGTCTGCGTCACGACCTCCGCAGCGAGCGTGTTGTCGCCGCCGTTCCCGCCGTTGACGGCCGCCTGCAGCTCGAGTGCCTCGGGGCGGATCAGGATCAGCACCCGCTCGCCGGTCCGCCGGCCGCGGGCCGCGGCGATGCGCAGCCGCTTCCCGGCGTGCTCCACCTCGCCGGCGGTCCCGTCGACGACGTGCGCCTCGAGCCGGTTCATCGTCCCGATGAACTCGGCGACGAACGGCGTCTTCGGCGCGGTGTACATCTCGGACGGCGTCCCCATCTGCTCGATCACGCCGCCGTACATGACGGCGACGTGGTCGGAGATCGCGAGCGCCTCCTCCTGGTCGTGCGTGACGTACAGCGTCGTGATCCCGAGCTCGAGCTGGATGCGGCGGATCTCCTCGCGCAGCTGCACGCGCACCTTCGCGTCGAGCGCCGAGAGCGGCTCGTCGAGGAGCAGCACGCGCGGCTCGATCGCGAGCGCACGCGCCAGCGCGACGCGCTGCTGCATCCCGCCCGAGAGCTGATGGGGGAAGCGGTCGCCCGCCTGGGCGAGACCGACCAGCTCGAGCAGCTCCTCGACGCGCTTCGACCTGCTGCTCCTGTCGCGGCCGCGGATCTTCAACCCGAACTCGACGTTCTGCCTCGCCGTCATGTTCGGGAAGAGGGAGTAGGCCTGGAAGACCATCCCCATGTCGCGCTTGTTGGGGGCGACGCCGGTGATGTCCCTGCCCTCGACGAGGACGCGGCCCTGATTGGGCCGGTCGAAGCCCGCGACGAGGCGGAGCGCCGTGGTCTTGCCGCAGCCGGACGGGCCGAGCAGCGACAGGAACTCCCCCTCGCCGAGGGAGATGTCGATGCCGTTCAGGGCCTTGACGGGCCCGAAGTGGCGGTGGAGGCTCTCGAGCTGGAGGTAGGACATCTAGCGCGCTCCTGCGATCGCGGCGCCGCGGGCGCCTCGTTTGCGGCCGACGAGAAGGAGCGACAGCATCGCCGCCCAGGTGATCAGGAAGCTGAGCAGGGTCAGCGCGCCTGCCGGGAAACCCTGCGACTCGTTCACGTACTGGAGGAAGATCGGGAACGTGTGGAACGCGGCGAGGTTCGCGATCGTGAACTCGCCCATCACGATCGCGAGCGTCAGGAACGACGCGGCCAGCGCGGCCGAGCGGATGTTCGGGAGGATCACGCGGAAGAGCGTGGTCGTCCAGCGCGCGCCGAGGCTCTGCGACGCCTCGGTCAGCGTGTGCACGTCGATCGAGCGGAACCCCGCGTCGAGCGAGAAGAACATGTAGGGGAACGCGAGGATCACGTACGCGGTGGCGAGGAACCCGTAGGGCGAGCCGTAGTACCAGCCCGGGGCGCCGTGGAAGGTCCGCAGCAGGCCGACGACCATCACGATCGGCGGCACGACGAACGGCACGAGCGCCATGAACGCGATCACGGGACGCAGCCGCGGGAGCTTCAGGTGCACCCAGTAGATCGTCGGCACGAACAGGATCAGGCTGATCACGATCGTCTCGAGCGCAAGCACGAACGAGAGCCTGATCGTGTGCCAGAAGTCGCCGTTGTGGATCACCCAGCCGTAGTTGGAGAGCGTGCAGCACGGCGTCCCCGCGACGTTCTTCTTCAGCGAGAAGGCGAGGGTCGAGTACAGCGGCACCAGGAAGTACCCCGCCCCGAGCAGCAGCCACACGTACGCGCTCGGCGCCATGCGCGGCCGCGCGATCCTCACTTCGCCCACCTCGCGGCGCGGCGCTGGAGCGGGATGTAGATCACCATCATCAACGCGAGCACGACGAACATCCCGAACGCGAGCGCCTGGGCGATGTGCGGGTTGTCGAGGACGTTGCCCGTGTAGTACGCGCCGATCAGGATCGGGACGATGTTCTGGCCCTGGTTGAGGCTGTAGGCCGTCGCGTACGCGGCGAACGAGTTGCCGAAGAGGAGAATGAAGGCGCCGAGGAACGACGGCATCAGCACGGGTATGCCGACGTGGCGCCAGAACTGCCACTGCTTCGCTCCCAGGTTGGCGGCCGCCTCGCGCCACTCGCGCTTGAGGCCGTCGAGCGCGGGTGCGATCACGAGGATCATCAGCGGCAGCTGGAAGTACATGTACGCGAGCTCGACGCCGCGCTCCGAGAAGAGCTGGAAGTGCGGCCAGCGCACGCTGTAGTCGTAGCCCGCGTTCCGGAACCAGGTCGTGACGACGCCCAGCGGCCCGAGCGTGGCGATGAACGCGAAGGCGAGCGGGATGCCCCCGAAGTTGGCGGCGACGCCGGAGAACGTGGTCAGCACCGACCGGATCCAGCGCGGCGTGCCTTCCCGGATCGCCGCATACGCGATCAGCATCCCGAACAGGGCGCCGGCGACGGCGGTGACGAGGCTGATCCGGATGCTCCCCCAGTAGGCGTCGATGTACGGGTGGTCGAACAGCAACCGGATGTTCGAGAACGTCGCGTGGTTCGCCTTGTCCTGGAACGCACCGATCATCACCGAGGCCGCGGGCACGAACAGGAACGCGATCGTGTACGCGAAGAAGGGCAGCGTCACCACCCAGGCGAGCGGCAAACGCCTCCGGCCGGACGAGATGTCCGGCCGGAGAGCGTGAGGTGCAGCGTCGGTGGCTATGGCCTCAGTGACGCGAGCGGCAACGTTCGCCGGCTCCCTGGCTCGCGATCACGCGGCGCGCTGCCGCGTCCTCGGTCGCGTCCATAGGCTCGCTATGGACGCGACCTGCGTCCTTGAATCGCTTGGTGCTCGCAACCCGGGAAGCGGGCAACGTCGCCGGCCGCATCACTACGAGCCGACCTTCGTCGGCCACTGCTGCGCGATCAGGTTCTTCGCCTTGGTCTGCTGTCCGATGCTCGCGAACTTCACCTTCGTGTAGATCGCGGACGACGGCAGCGAGGCGAGGACGGCCTTCGGGATCACCTTCCGGGCGACCAGGTCGGCGAACCGCGCCGGGTGTGCACCGCCCTTCAGCCAGATGATCTGGCCCTGGTCGGAGTAGAGGAACTCCTCCCAGAGACGCGCGGCGTTGGGATGCGGCGCGTAGGCGCTGACCGCCTGCGCGTACGCCCCGCCGTAGACGCCGTCGGACGGGACCGTGAAGCCCCAGTTCGCCGCCGGGAACTCCTTGACGTACGCCAGGTTGTTGTAGTCCCAGTCGAGCGAGATCGGCGTCTGGCCCGACGCAACCGTCTGCGGCGTCGTCTGCACCGGGATGTAGTTGCCGTTCTTCTTGAGCTGCGACCAGAAGTCGATGCCGGCGCCGACGTCGCTGAGCGAGCCGCCGTTCGCGAGCGCGGCCGCGATCACGACGGAGACGGCCGAGTTCGAGGAGAGCGGGCTGCCGTTGATCGCGACCTTGCCCCTGTACTCGGACTTCATCAGGTCCTTGAACGTCTTGGGCGGGTTCGGCACGAGCGACTTGTTGTAGCCGATCGAGACCGCGCCCCAGTAGTCGCCCATCCAGAAGCCGCGCGTGTCCTTGAGCGACCGCGGGATCGTCTTGTAGTTCTGGTTGAAGTACTTCGCGTACAGGCCCTCGTTGGCGCCCGAGATCGCGAACGAGATGCCGACGTCGACCGCGTCGGGCGCGCGCTTGTCGCCCTTCAGCGAGCGGATCGCCTCGTTTTCCTGTGCGGAGCTGCCGTTCGGGTTGTCGTTCGTGATCCCGATCCCGTACTTGCGCGGGAAGTTGTGCAGCGCCTCCTTGTAGTTCGCCCAGTCGGGCGGGAGGGCGATCGTGTTCAGGTGGCCCTCCTTCTTCGCGGCCTTGACGAGCGCGGCGAAGTGCTCCTTGTCCATGCGCACCGGCGCGGCGAGCTTCGCCTTCGTCGCGCCGAGCGCCGTGGAGGCGCTGCCGACGATCGTCAGGCCGAGGGCCGCAGCGGCACTCCGTCGAAGCATCGACGACCGGCTCATGCCCTCTTCTTCGAGCTTGGCCCAGAACTCGATCTCTTGAGCCTCGTAATCCTCCATGCAGTGGCCTCCAGGGTCGTGGGGGGTTGCTAGAGAATCCCGTTTTCCGACATGGATTTCAATAGGCCGCGCAGTCCCTTTCCACGTGGTGGAACCGCTTCTTCCGCCGCGGGCCGGAACGAGTAGGGTCGAAGCGCATGTCGCCTTTCGACTCCGCGGGCCCCTGGCTCCGCTGCGCGCTCCACGCGCACTCCACGAACTCCGACGGCGAGCTCGCGCCGGACCTGCTCGTCCGGCACTACGAGTGGGCCGGCTTCGACGTGCTCGCGACGACCGACCACTGGGTGCGAACCGACGAGGCGTCGACGAAGCGGCTGCTCGTGATCCCGTCGACCGAGCTGAACGCCGTCGTCGGCGACGGCGAGGACGCGCACGTGCTCGCGCTCGGCCTCGAGACCGACCCTGTGGCGCCGACCGGGGACTTCGAGCCGCTCGCGGACGTCGTGCGCTGGATCGACGAGCACGGCGGCCTCCCGTACCTCGCGCACACCTACTGGAGCGGGCTCCGCACGGAGCAGTGGTGGGACTGCCCGGGCCTCCTCGGCATCGAGGTGTGGAACACCGGTTGCGAGCTGGAGCTCGGCCGCGGCGACTCGTCGCTCCACTGGGACGAGGCGCTCGAGCACGGACGCGCCCTGCAGGCGCTCGCGACGGACGACTCGCACCACCCGGGCTACGACAGCGGCTTCGCCTGGACCTGGGTGCGCGCGACCGAGCGGTCGCGGGAGGCGGTGCTCGCGGCGCTGCGCGCCGGCGACTTCTACAGCTCGACCGGGCCCGAGATCCGCGGCGTCGAGGTCTCCGACGACGAGATCGTCGTCCGCTGCAGCCCCGCGGCGGCGGTGACGCTCTACTGCGGCCGGACGCGCGGCGCGCGCGCGAACGACGGCCGGCTCGGCTATCCGAACCTGAGCCGGGTGCTCGAACGGACGGACGACGGCGCGATCACCGCCGTCGCCTTGCAGCGGCCGTGGGACGGCGGCCGCTACGGTCGGGTCGAGGTGCGCGCGGCCGACGGGACGAAGGCATGGACGAATCCGCTGTGGACCGCGTAGCCGCGATCGAGCAGCTGGCCGAGCGCCGGTTCGACCTGCTCGTGGTCGGCGGCGGCATCGTCGGCGCGGGCATCGCCGAGGCGGCGACGGCGCACGGGCTCGACGTCGCTCTCGTCGACCGCGCCGACTTCGCGTCGGCCACCTCGTCGGGCTCGTCGAAGCTGATTCACGGTGGGCTTCGCTATCTGCAGATGGGCGACGTGCGACTCGTGCGCGAGGCGCACCAGGAGCGCCGCTACCTGATGAACGTGGTCGCGCCGCACCTTGTCGAGCGGCTCCCCTTCCTGTTCCCGTTGTACGAGGACGGGCCGCACAGGCCGATCGTGGTGCGCACGGGAGTCCTCCTCTACTCCGCCCTCGCGCGGGCGCGCCTGAACGGGCGCATCAGCGAGGAGCGCGCGCTGCGCCTCGTGCCGCAGCTGAGAACGAGCCGGCTGCACTCGTCCGCGCTCTACGCCGACGCGCGCACGAACGACGGCCGTCTCACGATCGAGAACGTCGTCGCGGCGGCAGGTCGCGGCGCCGTCGTCCTCAACTACGCCGCCGTCACCGCCGTGCACGGCGACGGGGCCGACGTGCGCGTGGACGGCCACGACGTCCGCGTGCGCGCGCACCGCCTCGTCAACGCGACCGGGCCGTGGCTCGACCACCTGCGCCGGCTCGAGGACGCCTCGGCGGCGCCGTCGATCCGTCTGTCGAAGGGGGTGCACGTGCTCGTCGACGGCGGCCGGGACTGGGGCGCCGCGGTGACGATCCCGCAGAGCAAGGTGCGCGTCAGCTTCGCGATCCCGTGGGAAGGGATGCTGCTGCTCGGGACGACCGACACGCTCCACGAGCGCGCGCCGGACGAGGCGACCGTCACCGACGACGACGTGCGCACGATCCTCGACGAGGCGGCGGCGGCGATCGACGGCATCGGCCCGGTGCGGACGTCGTTCCACGGGCTGCGCGTCCTTCCCGGCGGCCCCGGCTCGACGGCCGACGCGCGGCGCGAGACGGTCTACACGCGCGGGCCGAGCGGGATGCTGAGCGTCGCCGGCGGGAAGCTGACGACGTACAGGCGGATCGCCCTCGACACGCTCGAGCAGCTCGGCGTTCGCAACCTCGACCGCTCGCCGCGGCCGCTGCCCGGCGCGATCGGCCTCGCGAAGGTCGACTGGCCGGTCGAGCTCGACCCGGCTACGCGCCGCCACCTCCTCCACCTCTACGGATCTCGGGCCGCGGACGTCGTCCGGCCCGCGCTCGACGACCCCGGCCTGCTCGAGCCGCTCGTCGCGGGCCGCCCAGACCTGCGCGCGCAGGAGGTCTACGCGCGCGAGCACGAGCTCGCGATGCGTGACGAGGACGTCGTACGTCGGCGCACCACGGCTTGGCTTAACGGCGGTCCGTCGCTAGGTTCTGGGCATGTCTCCGAGGCAGACGCGGCTGACCCGGCCGCTCGTTCGTGACCACGGGGAGCTCCGGCCCGCGAGCTGGGACGAGGCGCTCGACCGCGCCGCCGCCGGGTTCGCGAAAGCGCTCGACGAGGGCGCGCAGACGGGCCTCTTCAGCTGCTCCAAGACCACGAACGAGCTGAACTTCGCGACGCAGAAGTTCAGCCGGGTCGTTCTCCGCTCGAACAACGTCGACAGCTGCAACCGAACCTGACACGCCCCTAGCGTCGTCGGTCTGGCGACGGTGTTCGGTGCAGGCGGTGGCACCAGCTCCTACGAGGAGCTGCGAGACGTCTCGGACCTGATCGTCCTCTGGGGCTCGAACGCCCGCGAGGCGCACCCGATCTTCTTCCACCACCTGCTGAAGGCCGTGCACCGCGGCGCGAAGCTGATCGTCGTCGACCCGCGGCGGACGTCGTCGGCGCAGTGGGCCGACCTGTGGCTCGGGCTCGACGTCGGCACCGACATCCCACTGGCGAACGCCGTCGCGCGCGAGATCATCGCCGCCGGCTACGTGAACGAGGAGTTCGTCGCCCGCGCGACCACCGGGTACGACGAGCTGCGCGAGGCGGTCGAGCCGTGGACGCTCGGGGAGGCGGAGCGCGTCACCGGCGTCCCTGCTGCGGCGATCCGTGAGCTCGCGCATGCCTACGGTGCCGCCGAGCATCCGCAGCTCTGCTGGACGCTCGGGATCACGGAGCACCACAACGCGGTCGACAACGTGCACGCACTCATCAACCTGTCGCTGCTCGTCGGCGGTGTCGGGCGACACGGTGCCGGCCTGCAGCCGCTGCGCGGCCAGAACAACGTCCAGGGCGGCGGTGACATGGGCGCAATCCCCAACAAGCTGCCCGGCTTCCAGGATCCCGACGACCCGCCCGTACGCGCGAAGTTCGAAGCCGCCTGGGGGGCGCCGCTCCCGACCGAGCCCGGCCTGCACCTGAGCGGGATGTTCGAGGCGATGGAGCACGGCGACCTGCGCGCGGTCTACGTCGTCGGCGAGAACCCGGCACAGTCGGAGGCCGACAAGCAGCGCACCGTCCGGCTCCTCGAGGGGCTCGACCACCTCGTCGTCCAGGACCTCTTCCTGACGCGCACGGCCGAGCTCGCCGACGTCGTCCTCCCCGGCTGCGCCGGCTGGGCGGAGTCGGAGGGAACCGTGACCTCGAGCGAGCGGCGCGTGCAGCGCGTGCGCAAGGCGCTCGACCCGCCGGGTGAGGCGCGCGACGACATCGAGATCGTCTACGAGCTCGGGCGGCGCCTCGGCCACGACCTCGGCAGCGCGCGCGCCGAGGACATCTGGAACGAGCTGCGCGGGCTCTCGCCGATCCATGCCGGCATGAGCTACGCCCGCCTGGAGGAGCTCGGCGGTATCCAGTGGCCGTGCTGGGACGAGACGCACCCGGGCGAGCAGTTCCTGCACGCGCGGCTCTGGGAGCCGGAAGTGGCGGAACGCGCACCCTTCGTCGCGGCCGACCACTCACCACCGGTCGACGAGCTCGACGGCGACTTCCCGCTGCGGCTGACCACCGGGCGCCGGCTCGAGTCGTTCAACACGGGTGTGCAGTCGGGCCGTTTCTCGTCGCCGCTGCACGTGCACGGCGAGGCGCTCCGCGTGTCGCCCGAGGACGGAGAGCGCTACGGCCTTGTCGACGGCGGCCGGGCAATCGTCACATCGCGCCGCGGCGCGGTCGAGGCCCCGGTCGCCTTCGACGTGACGCTCCGGCCGGGGCTCGCGTTCATGAACCTGCACTTCCCGGAGCTCGTCGACACGAACGTGCTGACGATCGACGCGACCGACCCGAAGGCGGGCACGGCGGAGTTCAAGGCGACGGCGATCCGCGTGGAGGCTCTCTGATGGCGGATCTCAAGCTGCTCACCGCCGAGCCGTCCGATGCCGAGCGCGCGGCGATCGACGCGGTGCTGGGCGCGCCGCCCGAGCTGAACGGGCACCGGATCGCGCGGGCAGACCGGGAGAGCCGGCACCTCCTCCTTCCCGCGCTCCGCGCCGCGCAGCGACGCGTCGGCTGGGTGAGCGAGGGCGCGCTCGGCTACACGTCGCGGCGCCTTTCGGTGCCGCCCGCGGAGGCCTACGGCGTCGCGACGTTCTACGCGCTGCTCTCGCTCGTCGAGCGGCCGGCAGACGTGACGCACGTCTGCACCGACCTGGCGTGCGCGCTCAAGGGAGCGACGGTCGGCCCCGGCGAGCACGCGAGCCCCTGCCTCGGCCTCTGCGAGCGCGCGCCGGCGAGATACCGCACGGTTGCGGGTCTGGAGCCGTTCGAGGAGCAGCTCCCGGCGGAGGCGCCGCCGCTGCCGCAGCGCGAAGGTTTGCGCCTCCTCCGTCGGATCGCCGAGGGCGTCGATCCGACGTCGCTCGACGCGTATGTCGCCGCGGGCGGCTTCGAAGCGCTCGCACGGGCGCGCGCGCTGGGCCCGGACGCAGTCATCGCCGAGGTGACCGAGTCGAAGCTGCTCGGGCGCGGCGGGGCCGCGTTCCCGACCGGCGTCAAGTGGCGTGCGGTGCGCGACCAGGCGGAGACGACGCGCTACGTCGTCTGCAACGCAGACGAGTCGGAGCCCGGAACGTTCAAGGACCGCGTGCTGATGGAGAGCGATCCGTTCGCACTCGTCGAGTCGCTTGCGATCGCGGGCTTCGCAACGGGAGCGCAGAAGGGCTTCGTCTACATCCGCGCCGAGTACCCGCTCGCCCACGCGCGCGTACAGAACGCGATCGACGCGTCGGCGGAGCACCTCAACGGGTTCGAGATCGAGCTTCGGATCGGCGCCGGCGCCTACGTGTGCGGCGAGGAGACGGCGCTCTTCCAGTCGATCGAGGGCAAGCGCGGCGAGCCGCGGAACAAGCCGCCGTTCCCGGTAGAGGTCGGCCTCTTCGGGAAACCGACAGCCGTCAACAACGTGGAGACGCTCTTCAACGTCCTCGAGGTGCTCCGCATGGGTGGTGCGGAGTACGCGGCGACCGGAACCGAGGGATCCGCGGGAACGCGCCTCTTCTGCGTCTCGGGCTGCGTCGAGCGGCCGGGCCTGTACGAGCTCCCGTTCGGCGCCACGCTGCGCGAGCTGCTCGAGCTCGCGGGCACCGCCTCGGTGAAGGCTGTCCTGCTCGGCGGCGCCGCGGGCGCGTTCGTCGGCCCGGAGCAACTCGACCTGCGCCTCACGCACGAGGACACGCGCGCCGCAGGCGCGACGCTCGGCTCCGGCGTCGTGATCGTCTACGACGAGGGCGCAGACCTGGTCGGCGCGCTGCTCCGGATCGCGGAGTTCTTCCGCGACGAGTCGTGCGGCCAGTGCGTCCCGTGCCGCGTGGGCACGGTGCGGCAGGAGGAGGCGCTCCGGCGGCTCGCCGCCGGCCGGCCGCACACAGACGAGCTGCAGACGCTCGCCGAGCTCGCGCAGGTGATGCGCGACGCGTCGATCTGCGGCCTCGGCCAGACGGCCGCGAATGCCGTCGCCTCTGCCATCGTCAACCTGGGGGTCTTCGCCGCATGACCACGTTGATCGCAGCGCCGAAGAAGATGATCGAGCTGACCGTCGACGGACGGCCGGCACGCGTGCTCGAGGGGTCGACGATCCTCGACGCTTGCAGGCAGGTCGGGATCGACACGCCGACGCTCTGCTACGGCGACACGCTGACACCGGTGAACGTGTGCCGCGTCTGCGTCGTCGAGTTGGAGGGCGCGCGCACGCTCGTGCCCGCCTGCTCGCGTAAGGCGGAAGCGGGAATGGTCGTCCTCACCGACTCCGAGCGCGTGCGCACGTCGCGGCGGCTCGTGCTGGAGCTGCTCGGCTCGTCCGTCGATCTCTCCACGGCCCCCGAGGCGCTCGAGTACATCGAGCGCTATGACGCCGATCCCGAGCGGTTCGGCCCTGACGCGGCGCGCGTCGAGCACGAGGTGAAGATCGACAACGACCTGTACGTGCGCGACTACTCGAAGTGCATCCTCTGCTACCGCTGCGTCGAGGCATGCGGCGTCGACCACCAGAACACGTTCGCGATCGCGGTTGCCGGGCGCGGCTTCGACGCCCACATCTCGACGGAGCTCGACGTGACGCTGCCCGAGTCTGCTTGCGTCTACTGCGGCAACTGCATCGCCGTCTGCCCCACCGGCGCGCTGATGTCGAAGCGCGAGTACGACATGCGGCAGGACGGCACGTGGGACGAGTCGCGCCAGCAGGTGACGACGACCGTGTGCGGCTACTGCGGCGTCGGCTGCAACCTCGAACTGCACGTGCAGGAGGGCCGGGTCGTCAACGTGACCTCACCCGACGACCACGACGTCACACGCGGCAACCTCTGCGTCAAGGGCCGCTTCGGCTTCGAGTTCATCGAGCGCTAGTCCGACGGCCAATCCGGGCGTGAGGTCGCTGGCCCAGCCCTCGGTTACCGGTCCCGAGGCTCTCCGGTCGCCTCCGCGTACCAATCCACCAAGTGCCGAGCGACGGCGCGGTCGCGGTTGATCCACTTCTGCCCCCGTCGATCAGGCTGATACTGCCGCCGAATCTCATTTAGCGACCGCTGCGTTTCAATCAGCGTGGCGCCCTCATGTAGGTCACGAACAAGCTTCGCCAGGTTGTGCCTGGCTGCGTCCCTGATCGTCTCATCGGCGAAGAGATCCCATCGTCCGGCGAGCAGCTCCATCAGCTCGGACTCCCCGCGCGACTCCCACCACTGCCGCCACGCCGCGAGAAGCACGCTCGAAGTATCGCCGGTTCGTCAGGGTGTAATGACGAACGCTGGCGCAGGCCACCTTGCTTGCGCGGCCCTACACTTCGGGCATGGGTGTCCCGGCCCTTGCGATCGCTGCCATCGCCGCAGCGATTGCGGCGGCCGGAACGTCAGCCGCTGTCAACCGCACATCAGCGACGCACGCCGTCACCTGCGCCGACTCGGTCTACCAGACCTCGGCGAGCGCACCTCCACCGACCTACGAGGCGCTGAAGCTCGGCCCGGTCACCTTCAATCATCTGGCGGCTCACGCCCGCAAGGACATATCTCCGCCGACGAGCAACGTTCCCTTCTTCAACGTCGCGTCGTTCTTCAATGTCCTCACCAGCGCTCGGCGCGGCGTGACGATCCGACTACTGCACGGCGATCGAGCGGACAGGCTCGCCGCCGGTCGCATCGGCGCACGGCAAGCGGCACGAGCCATTCGCTTCCCGCTCTGCCGCGATCCCGAGACCCGCACGCCTCAGATCACGCAGTACGGCATCTCATTCCTGCTGCGGAAGCAGGGCTGCTTCACAGTGGAGGTTCAGCCGGTCGGGTCGCTGCACCGATACCGCGCCAAAATCTCCGCGGGCGTATCGCGCTGCTGATCAGTCCAAACGCAGGGTGCATCGCGGAACACTCGCGCATGCGGTAGGGCCGTCCGGCTCGGGCGTGTTCCGAACTGCGTCTTGCGGGCGCCGAGGAGTCTGCGTAGACCTTCGCTACGACCCCGGGGTAGCTCAACTGGTAGAGCACCGGACTGTCCATCCGAGTGGTGCCGGTTCGAGTCCGGCCCCCGGGGTCCAGGACACCGAAGGCCCGCGCGAGCGGGCCTTCGTGTAGGTACCTCAACAGGCAACCGGACTGTCCATGAGCATCGTACCGCTCAGGGGTCATTGCGGAACACTCGCGCAGCCGTTGGACCTGTCGCGCGGAGCGTCGTCGGCGTCGGTCGTGGCTCGAAGAGCGCCTTGCGGATGTCTCCGGGCGGGCGGTAGACCACAAGCACGACCCCGAGGTGGCTCAACCCGGTAGAGCAGGCGACTGGTGTGGCCCCGGTTTTGTGAGCGCTGGTTTCTAGACTCGGGCGGCCTTGAGTGAAGGAGGTCGTTCGTGGGACGGAGGGGCTATTCGCCGGAGTTTCGCCGCCGCGCACTTGATCTGGTGGCGGCGGGGAGGCCGGTGGTCGAGGTTGCGCGGCTGCTCGAGGTGAGCGTGCACTCGCTCTATGCGTGGCGGCGGCAGGAGCAGATCGATCGCGGTGAGGCGCCGGGGTTGAGCTCGGCGGAGCGGGAGGAGCTGCGG
>DASUAX010000104.1:0-2909 GCA_035763525.1 Gaiellaceae bacterium | reverse complement strand
ATGGCCGGACTACCATGACCGCCGTGGCGGCGACGCACGCGCTCACGGGCGACGACCTGCGGCTCGACGACGTGTGGGCCGTCGCCGTCGAGGGCGCTCCGGCGGCTCCCCTCTCCGACGGAGCGCGGGCGCGGATGCGCGCTGCGCGCGACGTGGTCGAGCGCGCGGCGCACGGCGCGGACGAGCACACGTACGGCGTCAACACCGGCTTCGGCCGCTTCGTCTCCAAGCAGATCCCCGAGGAGCTGACGGAGGAGCTGCAGCTCCGGCTCCTGCGCTCGCATGCGTGCGGCGTCGGCGACCCCTATCCGGACGCCGTCGTCCGCGCGGCGATGCTCCTGCGCGCGAACGCGCTCGCGAAGGGGAACTCCGGTGCGCGGATCGAGACCGTCGAGCTGCTGCTCGGGTGCCTGAACCGGGGGGTCCTTCCCCACGTGCCCTCGCGCGGCTCCGTCGGCGCCTCCGGCGACCTGGCGCCGCTCGCGCACCTCGCGCTGCCGCTCGTCGGGGAGGGGCGGGCGTGGGTGGGCGGTGAGCTGCTCGACGGCGACGACGCGCTCGCGCGCTCGGGCCTCGAGCCGGTGCGGCTGGTCGCCAAGGAGGGGCTCTCGCTGATCAACGGCACGCAGTTCATGGCCGCGCAGGGCGCGCTGGGGCTCGTCCGCGCGCAACGGCTGGCGCGGGCCGCCGACTGCGCCTGCGCGCTCTCGCTCGAGGCGCTCCAGGGCTCGCGCAACTCGTTCCTGCCACAGGTGCACGCGCTTCGCCCGCTGCGCGGGCAGGCGGCGTCGGCGCGCAACGTCGTCCGGCTCCTCGACGGCTCCGCGATCATCGAGTCGCACCGCTGGTGCGACAAGGTGCAGGACGCCTACTCGCTCCGCTGCGCGCCGCAGGTGCACGGCGCGTCGCGCGACCTGCTCGACTACGTCGAGTACACGGTGTCGACCGAGTTGAACGCGGCGACCGACAACCCGCTCGTGCTCGTCGACGACGGGATCCTCGTCTCGGCCGGCAACTTCCACGGCCAGCCGCTCGCGTTCGCCCTGGATGCTCTCGCGATGGCCGTGTCCGAGCTCGCGAGCATCTCGGAGCGCCGCGTCGAGCGTCTCGTCAACCCGAACCTGAGCGACGGGCTGCCCGCGTTCCTCACCACCGACGGCGGCCTCAACTCGGGGTTCATGATCCCGCAGTACGTGGCCGCGTCGCTCGTCTCCGAGAACAAGTCGCTCTGCCACCCTGCCTCGGTGGACTCGATCCCCACGAGCGCCGGGCAGGAGGATCATGTCTCGATGGGGAACGCCTCGGGCCTGAAGGCATGGCAGGTGGTGGGAAACAGCGAGCGGGCGGTCGCCATCGAGCTGCTCGCGGCGGCGCAGGCGGTCGAGTTCCTGGCACCGCTCCAACCCGGCCGCGGCGCGCGCGCGACTCACGAGCTCGTCCGGTCGCTGTCGCCGCGCCTTCGCGACGACCGGCCGCTCGGCGGCGACATCGAGGCGGTAGCCGAGTCGATCCGCGACGGCACGCTGCTCGCGGCGGTCGAGTCCGAGGTCGGGGAGCTCGAGTGACGAAGCAGCGGTATCTCCGGTGGGGGCTTCCCGAGCAGCCCGTGCCGAAGCACCCGTACCGCGACTCCCTGCTCGTCTACGGCTTCTTCGCGCTCCTCGTCGTGCTGCTCGCGTGGGTGACGGGCGGCTCGGTCGTGCGCGGAGTCGTCGTCGCAGCCGCCGTCTGGGTCGCCGCGTCCCTCTGGAGCATCGTGCGCTGGCGCGAGCGGCTTCGGCGCGAGTCGGCGAGCCGGGCCGCCGAGCCGGAGATCGAGCCGTGACCGTCGCTCCTTCGCTCGACGCGCTCGTCGAGTCGCTCGCCGGCGACCTGTCGTCGATCCGCGCGCCCCGCGGCACGAGGCTGAACGCACGGTCCTGGCCGACCGAGGCGCCGCTCCGCATGCTGCTCAACAACCTCGACCGGGAGGTCGCGGAGCGGCCGGAGGAGCTCGTGGTCTACGGCGGCAGCGGCCGGGCCGCACGTTCGCACGACGCGCTGAAGGCGATCGTGCGGGCGCTCCTGCAGCTCGGCCCCGACGAGACGCTGCTCGTGCAATCGGGAAAGCCGGTCGCGGTCTTCCGGACGACGGCCGACGCGCCGCGCGTGCTGATCGCGAACTCGCTGCTCGTCCCGAAGTGGGCCACGTGGGACGAGTTCCGCCGCCTCGAGTCCGAGGGGCTGACCATGTTCGGCCAGATGACGGCCGGCTCCTGGATCTACATCGGCACGCAGGGCATCCTCCAGGGCACCTACCAGACGTTCGCAGCCGCGGCGCAGAAGCACTTCGGCACGTCGTCCCTCGCGGGCCGCACGATCCTGACCGCCGGCCTCGGCGGCATGGGCGGTGCGCAGCCCCTCGCAGCGACGCTCGCCGGCGGCGCGATCCTCTGCGTCGAGGTCGACCCGCATCGCATCGAGCGGCGCCTCGAGACGCGCTACCTCGACGAGGCGACCGAGTCGCTCGACGACGCGCTCGCGCGCGTGCGCGCCGCGGCACGGGAGGGGCGCGCGCTCTCGGTCGGGCTGCTCGGGAACGCGGCGGACGTCGTGCCGGAGCTCGCGCGGCGCGGCGAGCACTTCGACCTCGTCACCGACCAGACGGCGGCGCACGACCCGCTGACCGGCTACGTGCCGCGCGGCCTGTCGGTGGAGGAGGCGGCTGCGTTGCGCTCGTCCGATCCGGACGCCTACCTCCGGCGCGCGCGGGAGTCGATCGTCGCGCACGTCGAAGGGCTGCTCGAGTACGTCCGACGCGGCGCCTATGTTTTCGATTATGGCAACAACCTGCGAGGTGAGGCCCGTGAAGGTGGGCTAGGCGAGGCCTTCTCATACCCGGGCTTCGTCCCGGCCTATATCCGGCCGCT
>DASUAX010000103.1:0-60649 GCA_035763525.1 Gaiellaceae bacterium | reverse complement strand
GCGCGTTCTCGCCGAACGGCGACCTTGCGTTCGACTCGACGACGTTCTCCTTCCTGCTCGCCGCTCCGGCCCTGGTGCGGCTCGAGATCAGGAGCGGCGACGCCGTCGTCGCGGCGCCCTTCTCGGCGCTGCTGCCCGCCGGCGCCAACACGATCCCCTGGGACGGAAGCGGCTTCGCCGGCCGTCTGCCGGACGGCACCTACCAGGCGGTGCTCACCGTCACGGACGCGCTCGGCGAAGTGCCGGTCTCGACCCCGGTCGTCGTCGACACGACGGCGCCGCAGCTCCAGCTCCTCGACCGGGCGACGCTCCTCTTCTCGCTCGACGAGCCCGCGACGGTAACGGTCGTCGTCAACGGCACCACGATCACGCGGCAGCAGGCTGCCGGCACGTTCGGCGTCGCGTTCCAGGGCGCCGTGACGAGCGTGACGGCGCAGGCCGTCGACGCGGCCGGTAACGCGTCGGCGACGGTCAGCGGCTGAGCCATGCGTCGTAGCCCCGCTCGAGCCGGTCGAGCACGTCGACCAGCAGCTCGAGCCGGTCGCGGTCGACCCAGCCCGCTCCCGGCCAGTCGGTGCCGCCGACGTTGATGCCGACGCCGAGCACCACCCGGCTCGACGCCTCCGCCAGGATCCCCGCCGCCTTCCGCCCGTCGACGAGCACGTCGTTCGGGTGCTTGATCGCCGCCCGCTCGCCGATCGCGTCGGCTACGGCATGCGCCGCGACGAGCGTCAGCTCGGGCCAGCGCGCCACCGGCTGCGGCGGGTACAGGGCGACCGAGAACATCAGCGCCGAGTCCGTCCACGACCGTCCCAGCCGCCCGCGCCCGTCCGTCTGCCGCTCGGCCAGCGCCACGGCGCCGTGCGTCGCGTCCGCAGGCAACAGCCTCTGCGTCGTCGCCGTCTCTTCCGCCCAGTGGAACTCGCGCCCGTACGAGCCGCGCAGCGCGGGCACCACGACGTCTGGTGTCAGCAGCACGGGCACTAAGGTACGCGGGGTGCAACCCGCGCCGCCGCCCGCGCGTCGAACGGATACCCCGCTCGTCTACGAGCGGCTCTCCGACCCTATTCTCGTGCGACGTGCCAAAGACGGTGACAGGCTTGCGCTGGCGGCGCTCTGCGAGCGGTACGGCCCGCGTGTCCGGCAGATCGCGCTCCACATGCTGCGCGACCCCGAGGACGCTCGCGACGCCGCGCAGGAAGCCCTCGTGAAGCTCGTGCAGCGGATCGGCCAGTTCCGCGGCCAGTCCGCCTTCTCGACCTGGCTACACCGGCTCGTCGTCAACACGTGCAAGGACGTGGCACAGGCACGCTGGACCGCGGCGCGACGGACGGAGCCGCTCCTCGAGGACTCGCGCATCGCGGCCGACGGCGACCCGGCCGGTGCGCTGCAGGCGTCGGAGACGCGGCGCGAGCTCGGACGCTGCCTCGCCGACCTGCCGCAGGCGCAGGCCACCGTGGTCGCGCTCAAGGACGCGTTCGACGTCTCCTTCGAAGAGATCTCGCAGGCGACGGGAATGCCGGTCGGGACGGCGAAGTGCTACGCCCATCGTGGGCGAAACGGACTGCGGGCGCGCCTCTCGGCATGACTGACGTCGTCATGAACAGGGCCGCCATCGAGGCGGTGCTGCCGCATCGGGACCCGATGCTGCTGATCGACGAGGTCGTCGAGCTCGTCGAGGGCGAGCGCGTTGTCGCGCGCAAGACGATCACGGAGGAGGACTGCGCCGGCCACTTCCCCGGCAACCCGATCATGCCCGGCGTGAAGATGGTCGAGGCGCTCGCGCAATGCGGCGCCGTCGCCGTGCTCTCGCAGGAGGAGAACCGTGGCAAGCTCGCGCTCTTCGCCGGCATCGACGACGTGCGCTTCAAGCGCATCGTGCGTCCCGGGGACGTGCTCACGCTCGAGTGCCAGGTGGAGACGGTGCGCGGGCCCGTCGGCCGCGGCAAGGTGAAGGCGACGGTCGACGGACAGCTCGCCGTCCGCGGCACGCTGACCTTCGCGGTAGGAGCGGGAGATTGATCGGGCAGACGAACGGCCGCGCCATCTCGATCACGGGACTCGGGTGCCACGTGCCCGAGCGCGTGGTCACGAACGACGAGCTGGCGAACTACGTCGAGACGAACGACGAGTGGATAGTCGAGCGGACCGGGATCCACGAGCGCCGGATCGCGGCCGACGACGAGGCGCTCACGGACATCTGCCTTCCGGCCGCGCGGCGCGCGCTCGAGATGGCGGGCGCGGAGCCGACCTCGATCGACCTGCTGATCGTGGCGACGGTGACGCCCGACATGGCGTTCCCATCGTCGAGCGCGCTGATGGCCGACGCGCTGGGAATGCCGGACGCCGCGGCGTACGACCTCTCCGCGGGGTGCACCGGGTTCGTCTACGCGATCGCGCAGGCGCACGGCATGCTCGCGTCCGGCCTCGCGCGGCGGGCGCTCGTCGTCGGCGGCGACGTCCTGTCGAGGATCCTCGACTGGACGGACCGCTCGACGCTCGTCCTCTTCGGCGACGGCGCGGGTGCCGTCGTGATGGAGCCGGTGGAGCGCGGCGGCTTCCTCGGCTTCGAGCTCGGCGCCGACGGCGGTGGCGGCGCGAACCTGTGGCTGCCCGGCAGCGGCTCGCGGAAGTTCGAGGAGCCCGAGAAGTACGTGAAGATGAACGGCCGCGAGGTCTTCAAGTTCGCGACGCGGGTGATGGTGAGCTCGGGAGAGGCGATCCTGGAGGAGTGCGGGAAGTCGGTGGACGAGATCGACGTCTACGTTCCGCACCAGGCCAACGTCCGCATCATCGACCACGCTGCGAAGAAGCTCGGGATCCCCGAGGAGAAGATCGTGGTCAACGTCGACAAGTACGGGAACACGTCATCGGGCTCGATCCCGCTCGCGCTCGCCGACGCGGCCGACGACGGGCGGCTCGAGCCTGGCAAGCTGGTGCTCCTCACGGGCATGGGCGCGGGACTGACGTGGGGCTCGGCGCTGATCGATTGGACCCACACGACGACTGGAGCAGCAGCATGACCAAGATCGCGTTCATGTTCCCGGGCCAGGGCTCGATGGAGGCAGGCATGGGCCGCGAGGTCGCAGAGGCCGTCCCCGAGGCGATGGCCGTCTACGACGAAGCGTCCGATGCCGCCGGCATGGACCTGAAGGAGCTCTGCTTCGATCGTCCGGTCGAGGATCTGGTGGACACGGAGGTGCAGCAGCCGGCGCTCGTGACGACGTGCCTCTCGCTCGACGCTGCGCTGCGGACGCGCGGCGTCCGCCCGGACGTGGTCGTCGGCCACTCCGTCGGTGAGTTCTCGGCGCTCGGCGCGTCGGACAGCCTCTCGATCCGCGATGCGGTCGCGCTCGTCCGCGAGCGGGGCATTGCGATGGCCGAGGCGGCGAAGGCGCACCCCGGGTCGATGGCGGCGATCCTCGGGCTCGCCGACGAGGCGGTCGAGGCGCTGTGCCACAAGATCCACAACGTGTGGCCGGCGAACTACAACTGCCCCGGCCAGCTCGTCATCTCCGGCGAGACGATCTCGGTCGACGAGGCGATCGACGAGGCGACGCGCGAGGGCGCGCGCCGCGCGATCAAGCTGCGCGTCTCCGGCGCGTTCCACTCGCCTCTCGTCGCGCGCGCCGCCGAGCGCCTGCGGCCGGCGGTCGAGCGCGTGCAGCTCGCACAGGGCAAGGCTGCTTTCATGTCGACGGTGACGGCGAAGGTCGAGGACGCCCAGCGTTACCGCGAAGGCCTCATCGAGCAGCTCACGGCCCCGGTCCGTTTCACGCAGGCGGCCCGAGAGCTGATCGCAGACGGCGTCACCACGTTCGTCGAGGTCGGGCCGGGTGGCGTCCTGGGCGGTTTACTGAAGAGGATCGACAAGTCCGTGCGCACGTTCTCGGTGAGTGACCTGAAGTCGCTCGAGGAGGTAACGGAAGCCCTTGGGTAGCGACTTCGCGTCGCTCGAGGGAAAGCTCGCGCTCGTCACCGGCGCCTCGCGCGGGATCGGCCGCGCCGTCGCCGAGGAGCTCGCGCACGCCGGCGCGTCGGTCGTCGTCGGCTATCGAACGGGCAAGGAGGAGGCCGAGCAGCTTGCGGCCGCGATCGGCGGCCGCGCGGTGCAAGCGGACGTCTCGTCACCCGATGATGCGAAGCGGCTCGTCGAGGAAGCCGGCGACGTGGACGTGCTCGTCAACAACGCGGGCCTCACCCGTGACGGCCTGCTTGCGCGAATGCCGGACGACGACTGGCGCACCGTCATCGAGACCAACCTCAGCTCGGTCTTCTACACCTGCCGCGCCGTGACACGGCCGATGATGAAGAAGCGCGGCGGGTCGATCGTCAACATCAGCTCGATCGTTGGGGTGCACGGCAACTGGGGTCAGACGAACTACGCTGCCTCGAAGGCGGGCATCATCGGCTTCACGAAGTCGATCGCACGTGAGCTCGGGTCGCGGAACGTGCGGGCGAACGTGGTCGCGCCGGGCTACGTGAAGACCGCCCTGACCGAGGTGCTCCCCGACGAGGCGACAGCGGCGATGGTGTCGCAGACGCCGCTCGGCCGAGTCGCGGAGCCGGAGGAGATCGCGGGCGCGGTACGCTTTCTCGCCTCCGACCAGGCCTCGTTCATCACGGGCGAGGTGCTCCTGGTCGACGGCGGACTGGGAATGTGACGGTGGCGAGGCGTGTGGTGATCACCGGGCTCGGGATGGTGAGCCCGCTCGGCAACGACGTTCAGACGTCGTGGTCGCGCCTGCTCGCAGGCGATTCCGGCGCCGCCGAGATCACCTCCTTCGACCACACGGACTACAACGTGCACTTCGCCTGCGAGCTGAAGGGCTTCGACCCGACGGACTGGATCGACCGCAAGGCCGCGCGGCGGATGGACCGGTTCGCGCAGATGATCCTTGCGGCGGCGCGGCAGGCCGAACAGGACTCCGGCGCCGACGTCGCCTCGGCTCCCGACCGGCACGGCGCGTCCATCGCGACCGGCATCGGCGGCCTGCACAGCTACCAGGAGTGCTACCACGTTCTCCTCACGAAGGGGCCCGACCGCGTCAGCCCGTTCTCGATCCCGTCGATCATCCCGAACATGGGCGCGGGCTGGGTGTCGATCGAGCTCGGCACGAAGGGGCCGCTGATGAGCGAGTGCACCGCGTGCGCCGCGTCCAACATGGCGATCGGCGACGCGATGGACGCCATCCGCGCCGGCCGCGCCGACGTGATGTTCGCGGGTGGGACCGAGGCGCCGATCACGGAGGTGGGTATCGCCGGCTTCGACGCGATGCGCGCGCTCTCTCGTCGCAACGACGACCCCGCACGCGCGTCGCGGCCGTTCGACGCCGCGCGCGACGGGCTCGTGATGGGCGAGGCGGCCGCGGTGCTCGTGCTCGAGGAGCTGGAGCACGCGCAGGCGCGCGGCGTGCGGATCTACGGTGAGCTCGTCGGCTACGGCATGTCGTCGGACGCCGCGCACATGACGGAGCCCGACCCGACCGGCGAGAGCCCGGCGCGCGCGATGACGATGGCCCTCGCCGACGCCGGCGTCGAGCCGGCGGATGTCGGCTACGTCAACGCGCATGCGACGTCGACGCCCCTCGGAGACACTGCCGAGACGCGCGTGATCAAGAACGCGTTCGGCGAGCACGCGAAGAACGGTCTCGCGGTCTCGTCGACCAAGGGTGCAACGGGGCACTGCTTCGGCGCTGCGGGCGCCGTCGAGGCGGTGTTCACGACGCTGGCCGTCGTCGACCGCAAGGCGCCGCCGACGATCAACTACGACGAGCCGGACCCGACCTGCGACCTCGACTACGTGCCCAACGAAGCTCGAGACCTGCCTGACCTGAAGGTCGCGATGTCGAACTCTTTCGGCTTCGGCGGCCACAATGCGTCGATCGTCGTCCGCGCCTTCGAGTAGGAAAACCGGTGTCCGTGCGCGAACGATGCGCGCATGGATGTTGCCGTGCTGGACATCGCGGGTAAGTCGGTCGAGCTGCACATACGCAGATCGAATCGCGTGCGCGGTCATCGCATCGTCGTGCGGTACGGGTTGCCGCCCGAGCTCGTCGTGCGTCCGCGCGCGACGGTCGCCGCGATCAAGGAGGCGATCGACTTCCACAAGGGGTGGCTCGAGCGACAGCTCGAGAAGGCGGTCGAGCCGCGCCTCGGCCTCGAGCAGTTGCGCCTGACGGAGGAGCAGGGGCGCCGCGAGGCGCGCGCCCGCATCTCGCTGATCGCGCAGTCGGAGGCGGCGGCGCTCGGCGTCAGCTACTCGCGCCTGACGGTCCGCGACCAGCGGAGCCGCTGGGGCTCGTGCTCGAGCAGGGGCGCGCTCAACTTCAACTGGCGGCTCGTGCTCGCGCCGCACGACGTCCTCGACTATGTCGTCGTGCACGAGATCTGCCACCTGGTGGAGCTGAACCACGGCCCACGCTTCTGGCGGCTCGTCGAGCGCCGCCGCCCGGGCTATCGCGACTCGAAGCGCTGGCTCGACGACCACGGCTGGGAGATCCTCGCCTACCGGCCGCCGGTCGCAGCAGCAGCCGCGTGACACTTCTGTTGCTCTTTCGTGACGGTTTGTGGGTGAGCCGCCTCTGAGCTTCCTCGGACGCCGCCGTGCGTAGACTCGCGCCGTGCAGCGCTGGGCGAGCTTCGACTGCTACGGCACGCTGATCGACTGGGACGGCGGCGTGCGCGCCGAGCTTTCCCGCGTGTTCGGCGACGGTCGCGCGGACGAGCTGCTCACGCGCTACCACGAGGTCGAGCCGGAGCTACAGCGGTCGGGGGAGCTGACCTACCGCGAGGTGCTGACCCGGGCGATGCGGCAGCTCGGTGCGCCCGCGGGCGAGGAGCACGGCCTCGCCGAGTCCCTCCCGGGCTGGCGGGCGTTCCCTGAGGTACACGCCTCGCTCGAGGAGCTTCGCCGCCGCGGCTGGAGGCTGGCGATCCTCTCCAACACCGACGCCGACTTCATCGCCGCGTCACAGGTGCAGATCGGCGTGCCGTTCGACGAGGTCGTCGTCGCGCAGGAGCTCGGCTCGTACAAGCCCGCGCACCGTCACTGGGAGGAGTTCTTCCACCGGACACGCGCGTCGCGCGAGGGGCACGTGCACGTCGCGGCATCGCTCTTCCACGACATCGCTCCGGCGAACGAGCTCGGCCTGCGAAGTGTCTGGATCAACCGCCTCGGTGAGCGGAGGACCGCCGAGCCCACCCGGGAGCTGCCCGACCTGCTCGCCCTGCCGGAGACGCTCGACGAGCTCACCCCGCCCCGCCCGTAGCGCTCGTTCTGCAACCGGCGACCGGACGCGCGCGGTCTAAGCTCTGCGAGATGTCCGAGGCGCGCATCGACGTCCAGGTCGAGCACCGGCACGCACCCCCGCCGGCCGACAAGAAGCACCCGAACACGTGCCCCAGTTGCGGGTCTCACTACCGCGACGACGAGCTCGCGTCGGCGCTGTGGGTATGTGGCCACTGCGGCCATCACTTCCCGATGCGGGCCCGCGACCGGATCGCCTGGTACGCCGACCCGGGTAGCTTCCAGGAGGAGGCCGCGGACATCCGCTCGGAGGATCCGCTCGACTTCTTCGATCTGCGCCCGTACGCGGAGCGGCTCGCCGAGGCAGAGCTGAACACCGGCCAGGGGGAGGCGATCGTGACCGGGCAGGCGACCCTCGGCGGCCGGCCGATCGAGCTCGCGGTCATGGACTTCGCGTTCATGGGCGGCTCGATGGGAAGCGCGGTGGGCGAGAAGTTCTCGCGCGCCTGCGATGCCGCCGCGGAGCGCGGCACCCCCCTGATCGCCGTCCCGAGCTCCGGCGGCGCGCGCATGCAGGAGGGCATCCTCTCGCTGATGCAGCTGCCGAAGACGGTGTGCGCGGTCGAGGACCTGCACGACGCGAGCGTGCCCATGATCACCGTCATGTCGCACCCGACGACGGCGGGCGTCCTCGCCTCGTTCGCCTCCCTCGGCGACGTGACGATCGCCGAGCCCGGTGCGCTGATCGCGTTCACCGGCCCGCGTGTCGTGCAGCAGACGACGCGCGAGAAGCTGCCCGAGGATTTCGGCCTCGCCGAGCAGAACCTGCGCTTCGGACACCTGGACGCGATCGTGCCGCGCGCCGGGCAGCGCGAGTACCTTGCGCGCGTGCTGAGGCTCTTCGCATGAGCGTAGGCTCGACGGAGCTCATCCAGGAGCGGAGGCGGCGGCGTGTACGCCGCCGGAGCGGGAAATGAGCGAGCGTGACCAGGAGGTCAACCTGAGGCAGCGGCTGTCGGGGCTGTCCCGGCTGCCGCTCCTGCGCGGCGCCCGCGTCGACGGCGAGGCGAAGCGGCTCGAGGAGCAGCTCGAGCGCCTGAAGGCCGATGCGAGCGACGAGGCAATCTGGCACTCCGTCGAGCTCGCTCGCCATCCCGACCGCCCCTACACGCTCGACTACGTCGCCCGCATGGTCGACGACTGGGTCGAGCTGCACGGCGACCGTGGCCGCGCCGACGACGGCGCCCTCGTCACCGGGCTCGGCAAGCTCGAGGGCCGCACGATCGCCCTCGTCGGACACCAGAAGGGCCGCGACGTGAAGGAGCGGCTCGACCGCCAGTTCGGGATGGCCTATCCCGAGGGCTACCACAAGGCGATGCGGATCATGGAGATCGCCGAGCGGTTCGGGTTCCCGCTCGTCTCGCTCGTCGACACGCCGGGCGCGTACCCGGGAGTCGCCGCCGAGCAGCACGGCCAGGGTGGCGCGATCGCCCGGTCGCAGGCCGAGATGGCGAGGCTGACGGTCCCGACGGTCGCCTGCATCATCGGCGAGGGTGGCTCCGGCGGCGCCGTCGCGATCGCCGTCTCCGACCGCGTGCTGATGCAGGAGAACGCGATCTACTCCGTGATCACCCCCGAGGGCTGCGCCGCCATTCTCTGGCGCGACGCGGGCGAGGCGAAGAAGGCCGCCGCAGCCTTCAAGCCCGATGCCCTCCACTGCCTCGACCTGGGGGTGATCGACGGGATCGTCACCGAGCCGCCCGAGGGCGCCCAGACCGATTTCGACGAGGCGGCGCGGCTTCTGAAGGCCGCGCTCGTGGAGGCCCTGGAGGAGCTGGACGAAACCCCGGGCGAGGACCTGCGCCGGCGGCGCCGGGCCAAGTTCCGCGGCATGGGCGTCTTCGCCTGAGATCCCTCGTTCGCGGGACCTCTTTCCACAGCATCCACAGGGTTTTCAACCGGTAACAATCTCCTCACAAACGCGTCGAGGCCCGCGCGATGCGGGCCCCGAGCGCCTAACCCCCCGTCAGGTGGAGAAGACTCGGGGCGGTTCTCTCCGGGCCTTCGCGAGCTAAACCTCCCTTCCCGTTTGCCGTCACGGCGGCTGTGGAAAACCGCTGCCGTGGCGCGTCCAATCTGGTCCGGGACCATCTCCTTCGGCCTCGTCTCCGTGCCGGTGCGGATGTTCACGGCGACCTCGTCGGAGGAGCTTCGCTTCCACTTCCTGGACCGCCGCGACATGGCGCCGATCGGCTACGACAAGGTGAACAAGGAGACCGGCGAGTCCGTGCCCGCCGACGAGATCGTCCGCGGCTTCGAGGTGGCGAAGGGCCGGTTCGTCGAGGTGACCGAGGAGGACATCGACCGGCTCGACGTCGAGCTGACGCACGCGATCGACATCTGCGACTTCGTCTCGATCGACGAGATCGACCCGCTCTACTTCCGCAAGGGCTACTACCTGCTGCCGCAGGACGGGGCCGAGAAGCCGTACCGGCTGCTCGTCAGGGCGCTCGCCGACACCGGCCGGGTGGCGATCGCCAAGGTGGTGATCCGCAACAAGCAGCACCTGGCGTGCCTGCGGCCGGCCGACGACGCGCTCGTGCTCGAGACGATGTACTACGCCGACGAGGTGCGGCAGCCCGAAGCCGCGCCGAAGCCGAAGGTACGCGAGGCGGAGGTGGAGATGGCGAAGACGCTGATCGAGAACCTGGCGGCGAAGTGGGACCCCGCGCGCTACCACGACAACTACCGGAACGAATTGCTCGACCTGCTCCGCAAGAAGGCGAAGGGCGCGCCGCTGCCGGAGCGCGAGGAGGAGGCGGAGGGCGAGGTCGTCGACCTGATGGAGGCGCTTCGGCAGTCGGTCGAGGCAACGCAGCAGAAGCGCACGCGCAAGAAGGCGCCGGCGCGCAAAGCTTCGTAGGTGAGCCTCTCCGAGTACCGCCGCAAGCGGCGCGCCGGCCAGACCCCCGAGCCTTTCACCGGCGCGGAGCGAAGCTCCGTGCAGCCGATCTTCGTGATCCAGCGCCACGACGCGCGGCGCCTCCACTACGACTTCCGCCTCGAGCGGGACGGCGCGCTCGCCTCCTGGGCCGTGCCGAAGGGCGTGCCGCTCGAGCCCGGCGCCCGCGCGCTCGCCGTGCACGTCGAGGACCACCCGCTCGAGTACGCGAGCTTCCACGGTGAGATCCCGCAGGGTCAGTACGGCGCCGGCACCGTCGAGATCTGGGACGACGGCACCTACGAGCTGCTCGAGGAGAAACGGAACGGGCAGCTGACCTTCGAGCTGCACGGCAGGCGCCTCCACGGCCGGTGGACCCTCGTACCCGCGCATCTCGACGGCAAGGAGGAGAACTGGCTCCTGATCAAGGGGCACGACGAGGACGGCGAGGTCGTCCAGGGGTCGTACCGGCCGATGCTCGCCTCGCTCGACACGCGCGTGCCGCACGGCGACGGCTGGACGTTCGAGGTCAAGTTCGACGGCTATCGCGCGGTCGCCTATATCCGCGGCGCCGAGTGCAGGCTCGTCTCGCGGAACGGGAACGACCTGACCGGCCGCTTCCCCGAGATCGCGAAGGCGCTCGTCAAGGCGGTCAAGAGCCCGCACGCGGTCGTCGACGGCGAGGTGACGCGTATCGACACGAGCGGCCGAACGAGCTTCTCCGAGCTCCAGCGCGGCGAGGGGCCCCTCGTCTACTACGCCTTCGACCTGCTCGAGCTGGACGGCGAGCCGCTCGTCGAGCTGCCGCTGCGCGAGCGGAAGGAGCGCCTGCGCGGGCTCCTCGACGGCCGGGTCAAGAGCGTCGCGTTCTCGGAAGGGTTCGACGACGGCGAGGCGCTCTTCCAGGTGGCGGAGGAGCGGCAGTTCGAGGGCGTGATCGCGAAGCGCCTCGACTCGACGTACAAGGTCGGGCGCAGGACACGCGACTGGCTGAAGATCAAGACGGAGAATGCCGACGAGTTCGTCGTCGCCGGCTATACGCGAGGAGCGGGCCGGCGCGCGAACACCTTCGGCTCGCTCGTGCTCGCCGTGAACGAGGGCACCGAGCTCCGCTACGTCGGCAACGTCGGGACCGGCTTCGACGACGCCGAGATCCGCAAGCTGCTGACGCTGCTCCGCCCGCTCCACACCGACGCCTCGCCCTTCCCGGTCGTGCCGAAGATGCCGCGCGTCCGGAAGGGCGACGTGCAGTGGGTCGAGCCGCGGCTCGTCGCCCAGGTGCGCTACGGCGAGTGGACCCACGACGGCCACCTGCGCCATCCCGCCTACCAGGGGATCCGCGAGGACAAGGAGGCGGCGGAGGTGGTCGCACCTCAACCGATCGAGGACGTCATCCGGAAGGGGAAGCGCGAGCTTCGCCTCTCGAACCTCGACAAGCCGTTCTGGCCCGAGGAGGGGATCACGAAGGGTGACCTGCTCCGTTACTACCGCGCGATCGCGCCGGCGCTTCTGCCACACCTGAAGGACAGGCCGTTCACCATGCGCCGCTACCCGGACGGGGCGTACGGCGAGGCGTTCTTCCAGAAGGACGCGCCGAAGCACATGCCCGACTGGATCCCCACCTTCCGCGCGCTCGTGTCCACCCGCGACAAGGCGCGAACGAAGAAGTGGATCGACTTCCCGCTCGTGAACGACGAGCTCGCGCTCCTCTGGATGGTCAACATGGGCTGCATCGACATGAACGCGTGGTACTCGCGCGTCGACCGGCCCGACCGCCCGGACTTCGTGCTCTTCGACCTCGACCCGACGCCCGACGTGCCCTGGCAGCAGACCGTGGAGGTCGCGCTGATCCTCAAGGAGCTGCTCGACGCGCTCGAGCTCGAGTCGTTCCCGAAGACGAGCGGCGGCAAGGGGTTTCACGTGCTCGTCCCGCTCGACCGCCGCTCGACCTACGACGACTCGCGCCAGTTCGCCGAGATCGTCGCCGGCGCGATCGCGCGTGCACATCCGAAGCTCGCGACGACGGAGTGGTCGAAGGCGCGGCGGCGCGGCGTCCTGATCGACTCGAACCAGAACGGCGAGGGCAAGACGATCGCGTCCGCCTACTCGGTGCGGCCGAAGCCGAACGCGCCGGTGTCGACGCCGCTCCGCTGGGACGAGGTCGACGACGAGCTGACCCCGGCGATCTACACGATGCCCGTCGTTCTCGAGCGCGTGCGCCTGCACGGCGACCTGCACGCGCCGATGCTGACGACCCGGCAGTCGCTCGGAAAGGCGCTCAGGTCCCTGGCCTGATGTGCGTGCGCGCCGCCTGCTTCGCCACGGCCAGCTCCTTGCCGTCGATCACCGCGTAACGCATCGCGATCGCGCTCAGCTCCTCCGAAGCCTCCTTCGCCGCGTGGCCGAGCTTCGCGTCGAGCGTCGCCTCGTCGTCGAGGTAGAGAAGCCGTGTCCAGAAGGTGGTCAGCACGATCGAGACCCAAGGCATGAAGATCGCGTTCCGTTCGAGAGCCGCGGACGGTCGCTGCACGAAGAACGCGACGAAGATCCCGACCGTCAATCCCGCGAGGCCGACGGCCGCGGCCGCCTCTCCGACGCTCGACGCCGTCATCCCTTTCACGAACGCCGCGACGATCGCGGCGACACCGAACACCATCATCGCGACGTAGCCGAGAAACACGACCCGATACGAGCGCCGCAGGTAGGCGGTCGTGCGGGCCAGCGTCTGCACGTCGTCCTGCAGGATCGCGGCCGCGAGCGCGCGCAGCTCCTGCGTCGTCTCCAGGGGGTCCCCGTGCCGCGGGCGGGGCAGCCGCATGATGCTCATCGCTGCCTCCTCGTCGGTTGTGTGCGCGAATCTACGCGAGCGTCAGCGCTGCGGCAACCGCGTGTAGAAATCGCGCCGTCCGAGGGCGGTGAAGCCCAGCTTCGCGTACAGCTCGCGCGGCCAGTCGTCCGCGAGAGCCTCCAGGAAGACGACGTCGGCCGCGCCCAGGCCGTGCTCGAGCGCATGCTGCACGATCGCCCGACCGAGGCCGCGGCCGCGGAACTCCTCCAGCACCTCGACGTCCTCGATCTGCGCCACTCCGCCGTCGAGGCGGAGCTCGCACCAGCCTGCGACCTCGCCGCCGGCGAACGCGCCGTAGAACCGTGTCGGAACCGCGGCCGCGGTCCGCCGCTTCGCCTCGTTGAGCTGCGCCGCGAGGTCGATGCTGCCCCACGGCTCGCGTAGCGTCGCCTCGGTCCGCCCGGGGAGGAGGTCCTCGAGCGGCACCTCCCGGACGGCGGACGTGTCCACCAGCCGGTCGGGCGGCCGCGTATGCGCGAGCACCAGGTGGGTGGAGAGCACGAACCCCTCGCCGGCGAAGTCCGCGGCGAGGCCCGGAGCCCCGTCCTCGACGATCACACGTCGGTGCCGTCGGTCGGCAAGTGCCTCGTCGGCGTCCGCCACCAGCTCCGCGGCGCCGACCCGGGGCGCCTCGACCGAGACGTAGTTGTGGTCGTAGACGTCGGGGATCGAGTCGCCGAGGATCGCGGTGCCGTGACGGGTCGGCAGGACGCGATCTGCGGAGCGGTGCTCGAGGCGGTTGCGGAAAGCACGGATGCGGTCGACCACTGCGGCTCGTATCTTGGCGACGTGGACGCGATCGCCGTCGAGGAGCTGCGGGTCGTGCGCGGCGGCGCCGTCGTGCTCCCCGGGCTGTCGTTTCGCGTCGAGGCGGCCACGGTGACGGGGCTGCTCGGCCCGAGCGGCTCCGGGAAATCGACGTTGCTGCGCGCGATCGTCGGCGTCCAGGTCGTCGCCGGTGGCCGGATCGAGGTGCTCGGCCTGCCCGCGGGCTCGCCCTCGCTGCGGTCCCGGGTCGCCTACACGACGCAGGCGCCGTCCGTGTACGCCGACCTGACGCTGCGCGAGAACCTCGTGTATTTCGCGCGCATTCTCGGGTGCGGCGGCGGGGCGGTCGGGCGCGCACTCGAGACGGTCGGCCTCGCGGAGGTCGCCGATCGCCAGGTGCGCACCTTCTCGGGCGGGCAGCGCTCCCGTGCGTCGCTCGCGTCGGCGCTGCTCGGCGAGCCGGAGGTCCTCGTCCTCGACGAGCCGACCGTGGGCCTCGACCCGGTGCTCCGCCGCGACCTCTGGGCGACGTTTCGCGACCTCGCCGCGGCGGGCAGCACGCTGCTCGTCTCCTCCCACGTGATGGACGAAGCCGACCGCTGCGACCGCCTTCTCCTTCTGCGCGAAGGCCGGCTGCTCGCCGACGCAACCGCCGCGGAGCTGCGCTCCAGCACCGGCTGCGGCGACCTCGACGACGCGTTCCTCGCCCTGGTGGAGGGTGGTTCGTGAGCGCTCGCGTGACCATGGCAACCGCTCTGCGCGTCCTGCAGCAGCTCCGCCGCGACCCCCGCACGCTCGCGCTCCTCCTCGTCGTGCCGCCGCTTCTGATCGTGATCTTCCGCTACGTCTTCGACGCACAGCCGCAGACCTTCGACCGGGTCGGCGGGCCCATGGTGGGGATCTTCCCGTTCTCGACGATGTTCGTCGTCACGTCGATCGCGATGCTGCGCGAGCGGACGACCGGCACCCTCGAGCGGCTGATGACCCTGCCGCTCGCGAAGCTCGACCTGCTCCTCGGCTACGGGCTCGCGTTCGCGGCCATGGCGACCGCGCAGGTCGGCGTCACGGGAGCCGTGGCGTTCGGGCTGCTCGGGCTCGACGTGAGCGGATCGGCCGGAGCGGTGATCGGGCTCGCGATCGCGAACGCCGTGCTCGGGATGGCGCTGGGGCTCTTCACCTCGGCGTTCGCCGAGACGGAGTTCCAGGCCGTGCAGTTCCTGCCTGCGGTCGTGTTCCCGCAGCTCCTGCTCTGCGGGCTGCTCGTCCCGCGGGGGCAGATGGTCGCCGTACTGCGCTGGATCTCCTACGCCCTCCCGCTCACGTGGGCGTACGACGGGCTGAGCCACGCCGTCGCCGGTGGGGCACCGGGCGTGGTCGTGCGCGACGCCTGCATCGTCGCGGGCGTCACAGTCCTCGCCCTCGCGCTCGGCGCCACGACGCTACGTCGCCGGACCGGCTAGGCGCCGCTCGAGGAAACGGCGCTCCGGGCCGGCGGGCGTCAGCTCGAGCGCGCGCCGGTACGCCTCGTGCGCCTCCGGCAGGCGGTCGAGCCGGCGCAGGAGCTCCGCGCGGGCCGCGTGGAAGTACCGGTAGCCGTCGAGGTCGAGACCCTCGACGAGCCGCAGCGCGGCTTCCGCCCCTTCCGTCTCCGCGACTGCCACGGCCCGGTTCAGCTCGACGACGGGTGAGGCTGTGATCCTCGCGAGCTCCGCGTAGAGCGCCGCGATCTCGTGCCAGTCGCACGGGTCGTCCGCGTGCAGTGACGCGATCGCCGCCTGCAGGGCGTAGGGGCCGCGGCCGCGGAGCGCGAGGGCCCGTTCGAGTGCGATGCGTCCGGCTGTGATCTTCGCGGCGTCGTACAGGTCGCGGTCCTGCTCCTCGAGCAGGACGAGCTCGCCGTCCGCGAACCGTGCGTCGCGCCGTGCGTCGTGGAGCAGCATCAGCGCCAAAAGGGCGTGCGCCTCGGGCTCGTCCGGCATCAGCTCGGTGAGCGACGTCCCCAGCCGGATCGCGTCCGCCGCGAGGTCGCTCCGGCCGCCGTAGCCCTCGTTGAAGACCAGGTAGACGACCGCGAGCACCGCGGTCAGGCGCTCGGGGAGCAGGTGCTCGGGCGGAACGCGGAACGGGACCCCGGCCGCTCGGATCTTCTTCTTCGCCCGCACGAGGCGCTGCGCCATCGTCGGCTCCGGCACGAGGAAGGCCCGTGCGATCTCGCCGGTCTCGAGACCGGCGAGCGTGCGCAGCGTCAGCGCGACCTGCGCGTCGAGTGCCAGCGCCGGGTGGCAGCACGTGAAGAGCAGCTCGAGCCGCTCGTCCGGGAATGTCTGCTCGTCCATCTCGTCCTCCACCGCTTCGGGAGCCGCGACCAGGTGCGCCTTCGCGGCGAACGTCCGCTCGCGGCGGAGGCGGTCGATCGCGCGGTTCCGGGCCGTCGTCGTCAGCCACGCGCCCGGATTGGCGGGCGCACCCTCGCGCGGCCACCGCTCCGCCGCGATCGCGAACGCCTCCTGGGCGGCTTCCTCGGCGAGATCGAAGTCGCCGAGGAAGCCGACCAGGTTCGCGACGACACGTCCCCACTCGTCGCGGAAGACGTCGTCGATCACCGCTCGACGATCGGCCGCACCTCGACGGCGCCGCCGTTCCGCGCCGCGGGAACCGTCGCCGCGAACTCGAGCGCGTCGTCGAGGTTCTCGACGTCGATCAGGTAGAAGCCGCCGAACGCCTCCTTCGTCTCGACGAAGGGCCCGTCCGTCGTCAGCGCCTCGCCGTCCCGCACGCGCACCGTCGTCGCCGTCGCCACGGGATGGAGCTGCGCGCCGCCGTAGGTCGAGTCGCGCCCGGAGAGCTCCATGTACACCTCGTGCTCGGCCGGCGACGCGGGCCCTTCCTCGCTGCTGTAGATCAGGACTGCGTACTTCACGTTCGCCTCCTTGGTCGCTGTCGTCCTACGACGAACGAGCGGTCGCGAAATCGACAGCCTGCCGGAGAAAGGCCAGAGCCCCCTGCTTGTCGAGCATGTCGTTCAGGTTGCCGCACTTGGGGCTCTGCACGCAGGAGGGACAGCCGTCCGAGCAGGGGCAGCCGGCGATCATCGCCGCGGTGTCGCGCGTCCAGCCCTCGAACTGCTCGAAGCCGCGCTCGGTGATGCCGACGCCCCCTGCGTGGCCGTCGTAGACGAACACGGTCGGCCTGCCGGTCTGCGGGTGGAGGTTCGTGGAGAGGCCGCCGATGTCCCAGCGGTCGCACATCGCCCACAGCGGCAGGAGCGCGATCAGCGCGTGCTCGGCTGCGTGGAGCGTCCCGAGCAGGCGCGGCATCTCCTCGAGCCCGTCGAGGTGGATCGCCTCGGGGAGGAACCAGATCGCCTCCGTGGAGAACGTCGTCGCCGGCAGGTCGAGCGGGACGAGCTCGATCCGCTCCTGGCCCGAGATCGTCTTGCGCTCGTAGCCGACCACCTGCTCCGTCACCTCGATCTCGCCGAACGAGAGCTCCATCCCGAGCCGCCACTCGACGCGCCGGGGTGTGACGATCGACGTCATCGTCTCCGTCTTCGGCTGCGTGTACCAGTTGCCCCTGAACGGCTCGACGACCACGTGCAGCGTCGTCAGGTCGAGCTCGCGCACGAGGTACGACTCGCCCCGATGGAGGTACACCGCGCCCTCGTGAACGGTCGGGTATGCGCGCGAGCGCTCGACGAGCCCCAGCACGTCGCCGGTCGTGCCGTCGACGACGGTGAACGCGTCGGGGTCGGTCGAGCGCAGGGGGATCGCCGCAGCGGGATGGTCGCGCCCCGCCCACACGAAGCCCGCGGGCGTCTCCTTCAGCAGCGGGTCGTCGCGGGCAGCTGACAGGTACTCCGGCTCGTCGGCCGCCGTGAGCGGCGCTTCGTACGCCGCCGCGCGCACGTGGCCCGCGAGCACGCGTGGGCTGGCGTGGTCGAGGATCGCCGCCTCGACACGGCGGCCCAGCAGCTTGTCGGGCTCGCGCACGAAGAACTGGTCGAGCCCGTCCTCGCTCGCGACGAGGACGGCCAGCCCGCTGCCGCGGCGGCCCGCGCGGCCCCATTGCTGCCTGAGCGACGCGACCGTGCCCGGGAAGCCGACGCTGATCACCGCATCGAGCAGCCCGACGTCGATTCCCAGCTCGAGCGCGTTCGTCGCCGACACGCCGAGGAGATCTCCCTCGGAGAGCCGCCGCTCGATCTCACGCCTCTGCGCCGGGGTGTAGCCGGCGCGGTACGGCGACAGGTTCGCGTCGTCTCCGAGCCGCTCCGCCGTGAAGCGGTGGATGAGCTCGGCCGCCTTGCGGCTCTTGGCGAACGTGAGCGTGCGCAGGCCGCGCTCGACGAGCGCCGCCTGCAGCTTCGCCGCCTCCGCGAGCGGCGAGCCACGCAGTCCGAGATCCGCCTCGAGGAGCGGCGGGTTCCAGAGCACGATCGTCCGCTCGGCACGCGGTGCCCCGTCGTCCCCCACGACGGTCACGCGCTCGCCGAGCAGAGCCGCGCCCAGCTCGCCCGGGTTCGCGATCGTCGCGGAGGCGAGCAGGAACTGCGGGTGCGAGCCGTAGATGCGGGCGAGCCGACCGAGCCGGCGCAGCACGTTCGCGACGTGCGAGCCGAACACCCCGCGGTAGACGTGTGCCTCGTCGACGATCACGTAGCGGAGGTTCGCGAGCAGGTCGCCCCAGCCGTCGTGGTTCGGGAGGATGCCGACGTGGACCATGTCCGGGTTCGTCAGCACGACGTTCGCCTGGCGACGGATGCCGCGCCGCTGCTCGACCGGCGTGTCGCCGTCGTAGATGGCGGGGCGCAGCCTCGGCAGCCGGTAGCCGGCGAGCGTCCGGAACTGGTCCTGCCCGAGGGCCTTGGTCGGGTAGAGATAGAGCGCCCTCGTCGCCGGGTCCCTCGCGATCGCGTCCAGCACCGGCAGGTTGAAGGCGAGCGTCTTTCCACTGGCGGTCCCGGTGGCGACGAGCACGTGCTCGCCCCGGGCGGCTGCGTCCCACGCCTCACGCTGGTGGGCGTACAGACGCGGCACACCTGCCGCGCCGCGCGCCGCCGGGTGGAGCTCACCGGGTAGCGCCGAGAATCGCGCCTCGCGCGGCGTCTCCGTCGCGAGGTGGGCGAGCTCCTCGCCCTGCAGGAAGCCCTCCCACCGCAGGACGTCCACCGACATAGAGGCCGATGCTAGCCTCGGTCCACCGGGGTGCCCGTCCGGGGGCTGAGATCACACCCGTCGAACCTGATCCGGTTAGGACCGGCGAAGGGAGAAGATGGTTCCACGAGCACTGACGATCGCCGGCTCCGACAGCGGTGGAGGCGCGGGCATCCAGGCCGACCTGAAGGCGTTCGCCGCGGCCGGGGCGCACGGCATGTCGGCGATCGTGGCGCTCACCGCGCAGAACACGGTCGGCGTCGTCGCGGTGCACGAGTTGCCTCGCGGCTTCGTCGTCGCGCAACTCGAGGCGGTGTTCGCGGACATCGGCGTCGACGTGGCGAAGACGGGGATGCTCTTCTCGCGGCGGACGATCGAGACGGTCGCCGGGTACCTGGAGGAGCATCCGGTGCGGCTCGTCGTCGACCCGGTCATGGTCGCGTCCTCCGGCGCGAAGCTGCTGCAGGACGACGCGGTCGAGGCGCTCGTGGCGCGGCTCTTCCCGCTCGCGACGGTCGTGACACCGAACCTGATGGAGGCGCGCGCGCTCGTCGGCGAGGGGACGCGTCGCGAGCTGGCCGAGCGGCTCGTCGAGCTCGGTGCGTCCGCGGCCGTGGTCACGGGCGGGCACGGGGACCCGGTCGACCACCTCTTCGACGGAGCGACGCACGTCGAGATCCGGGTCGAGCGCCTCGACGTGGCGGCGACTCACGGGGCGGGTTGCACGCACTCGGCGACGCTGGCCGCGCTGCTCGCCCGCGGGCTCTCCCTGGAGGAGGCGGCGCGGGGGGCTGCGCGTGCCGCCTCCGACGCCGTCCGTCACGGCCTCGTCGAGATCGGCGCCGGAGACGGCCCGGTCGACGTCCTCCTCGTGAAAGGAAGAACGTGAACGCCGGAGAGTCCCTGCGCGCCCTGCGCGAGCGCAAGCCGCTCGTCCACCAGATCACCAACTACGTCGTCATGAACGAGACCGCGAACGCCACGCTCGCGCTCGGCGCGCTGCCCGTGATGGCACACGCACGAGAGGAGGTGGCTGAGATGGTGCGCCTCGCCGGCGCGCTCGTGCTCAACATCGGCACGCTCTCGCCGCCGTGGGTCGAGGCGATGCTGCTCGCAGGGCGCGCCGCCAACGAGGCGAACGTGCCCGTCGTGCTCGACCCCGTCGGCGCGGGCGCGACGAGCTATCGCACCGAGACGGCGAAGCAGATCCTCGAGGAGGTCGACGTCTCCGTGCTGCGCGGGAACGCCGGCGAGGTGGCGTCGCTCGTCGGCATCGACGCGGAGGTGCGCGGCGTGGAGTCGATCGGGACCGGAGCGGATCCCGCCGAGCTGGCGCGCGAGGCAGCGCAGCGGCTGGGCGTGGTGGCGTCGGTGACCGGCGCCGTCGACCACGTCTCGGACGGCGAGCGGGTGACGGCGATCGCGAACGGCCACCCGCTGCTCGCGCAGGTGACGGGCACGGGCTGCATGTCGAGCGCGCTGACGGGGTGCTTCCTCGCCGTCGCGCGCCCGTTCGACGCCGCCGTCGCGGCACTGGTCGCGTTCGGGGTCGCCGGCGAGGACGCCGCACACGAGTCGAAGGGGCCGGGCTCGTTCCACGTTGCCCTGTACGACGCTCTCGCGGCGCTCGATCCGGCCACGCTCGACGGGCGGGCGCGAGTCTCGTGAGGGTGCACGCGATCGTCGAGGACCTCGAGACGGCACGGCGTGCAGTCGCGGCCGGGGCGACCGTGGTGCAGCTGCGCCTGAAGGCGCCGACCGCAGCCGTCGTCGAGCGCGGTCACGGCTTCCGCGAGCTCGGCTCGACGTTCGTCGTCAACGACGATGTCGAGGCGGCCGTCGCGCTCGGGGCCGACGGAGTTCACCTGGGGCAGGGCGATGCCGGCGCCGAGCGGGCTCGGCAGCACGGCCTGCTGCTCGGGCGGTCGGTCGTGGCGGTCGCTCAGGTGGAGGGCATCGACGCCGACTACCTCGGTGCAGGCCCCGTCTGGGCGACGCCGTCGAAGGACGATGCCGGCGCTCCGATCGGGCTCGACGGGCTCCGCCGCATCTGCGCTGCCGCGACGGTGCCCGTGGTGGCGATCGGAGGCGTCGACGCGGCGAACGCGCCGGCGTGCATCGATGCGGGCGCGGCCGGTGTCGCGGTCATCCGCGCCGCGACCGACCCGGCGCTCCGGAGGGCGGTTGACGAGGCTCTCGAACGTCGGTGAGCTCGGCCTCCTCGCCGAGCTCGAGCGGCGGAGCCTGATCGTCGGCGTCGAGCACGACGCGGCGGTCGTCGGCGACCTCGTCGTCACGCAGGACACCCTCGTCGACGGCGTGCATTTCCGGCTCGACTGGCTGAGCTGGCGCGAGCTCGGCTTCCGTGCGGCGGCCGTCAACGTCAGCGACCTCGCCGCCTCGGGCGCCGAGCCGGCCGCGCTCCTCGTGGCGCTCGCCCTACCGGGCGAGACGGAGCTCGACGACGCGCTCGCACTCTACGAGGGCATCGCCGAGGCGGGCGTTCCGGTCGTCGGCGGCGATACGACGGCGTCACCCGTTGCCACGGTCACGGTCACCGCGCTCGGACGCAGCGCACACGTTCCGGGCCGGGCCGGCGCACGTCCCGGCGACGCGCTCGTCGTGACGGGGCCGCTCGGCGCGGCGGGCGCGGCGTTCCGCGAGCAGCGCTACGTCAGGCCGCCGCTTCGCGTCGCCGAGGGGCGCGAGCTCGCCCGCACGGCGCACGCACTGATGGATGTCTCCGACGGTCTCGCGGTCGACCTCGGCCACATCGCTGCCCGCTCGGGAGCCCGCTGTGTCGTCGACCTGGAGCGCGTCCCGCTCGCGCCGGGGGCGAGGCTCGACGACGTCGGCTTCGGCGAGGACTACGAGCTGCTCGCCGCCGTGCCCGAGCCGGGCCGGTTCCACGCGATCGGCCGGGTCGAGGAGGGCGAGGGCGTGCAGCTGCTGCTCCAGGGCGAGCCGCACGCGCTCGGCGGCTGGGAGCACTTCGCCTGACCCGACCGACCCTCCGGCCCCGTCGCCGGACGAGGCGCCTCCGACCGTTACTCAGAGGTACGGGCCGAAGACCTTCTCGAAGTGCTTCTTCGGCCGCGCGCCGTGAACCGTCTCGCGCGGCTCGCCGCCGTCGAACAGGATCACGGTCGGGATCGAGAGAACCCCGTAGCGCGCCGCCGTCAGCGGGTTCGCGTCGATGTCGAGCTTCACCACCTCGACGGGCAGGTCCTCGAGCGCGGGCTCGATCGCCTTGCACGGCCCGCACCAGGGCGCCCAGAAGTCGACGACGACCGGCTGCCCGCTCGCGAGCACCTCGGCCTCGAAGCTCCCGTCCGTGACCTCTCTCACCCCCGTACTCGTAGCAGGGGGACGCGCCACACCGCCTCGAGGAACACCGCCCTGCTCATCTTCGATGTCCCCACCTCGCGGTCGACGAACGTGATCGGGATCTCGACCACGCGGCAGCCGAGCTGCTTCAGGCGGTACGTCGTCTCGATCTGAAAGGCGTACCCGCGCGGGGTGATCGCATCCAGGTCGAGGCGCTCGAGCGCCGTGCGGCGGAAGCACTTGAACCCGCCCGTCGGGTCCTTCACGCCCATCCGCAGGAAGAGCCCCGTGTAGAGCGAGCCCCCCCGCGAGATCAGCCGGCGCAGGAGCCCCCAGTTGCGCGTGCCGCCGCCCGCGACGTAGCGCGAGCCCAGCACGAGGTCGGCGCCGTCCTCGGCCGCCGCGATCAGCCGCGGCACGTCCGCCGGGTCGTGCGAGAAGTCGCAGTCCATCTCGAGCACGAGCTCGGCGTCGGTCTCGAGGACACGGCGGAAGCCCGCGACGTACGCGCGGCCGAGACCCTCCTTGCGCTCCCGGTGGAGCACGTCGACGAACGGATGCTCGGCGGCGAGGCGGTCGGCGATGTCGCCGGTGCCGTCCGGCGAGGAGTCGTCGATCACGAGCACGCGGTCGCCGGCGCGCAGGACGCCGCCGAGCGCCTCGACCATGCGCGGCAGGTTCTCGCGCTCGTTGTACGTCGGGAGGCAGACGGTCGCGCGCACGCTCCCGCCTATCATCGCTCGCGTGTCGGAGCTACCCAGGAACGACGTGCTGGCCGAGCAGTTCGACCTGCTCGCCGACCTGATGGAGCTCGAGAGCGGCGACTCCTTCCGGATCGGCGCCTACCGCAAGGCGGCCGCCCGCATCCGCGAGACGCCGTCGTCGGTCGCGCAGCTCGCGCTCGACGGCAAGGCGAAGCTGCTGCAGGGGATCGGCAAGACGATCGAGGCGAAGATCGTGGAGGTCGTCGGCGACGGCGAGATCCACGCCCTGACGAAACGGAAGGCAGAGGTGCCCGCGGAGGTGGCCACGTTCATGCGCCTCCCCGGGCTCGGCCCGAAGACCGCGCGCCGCATCTGGCGCGAGCTCGGGATCACCACCGTCGACGCGCTCAAAGCCGCCGCCGAGACGCAGCAGCTGCGCGGCCATGCCGGCATCGGCCCCGGGACCGAGGAGAAGATCGCCGCCGCGCTGGCGCAGCCGCGCGCGGCCGAGGGGCCGCGGCGCGCGCTGCTCGGGACGACGCTGCCGAAGCTCCGCGCGGTCGTCCACGTCCTGCAGGAGCACCCGGCTTCCGCCGAGGTGTCCCTCGCCGGCTCGGCGCGCCGCATGCGCGAGACCGTCCGCGACCTCGACGTCATCGCCACCGCCACCGATCCCCAGGCGCTCGTCGACTACTTCTGCTCGCTCAGCTGGGTGGTCGACGTCGCCGCGAAGGGATCGACGAAGGCGACCGTCGTCTCGCACGACGGCCTCCGCTTCGACCTGCGCGTCGTGCCGCCGGAGAGCTACGGCAACCTGCTGCAGCACTTCACCGGCTCCAAGAATCACAACGTCGCGCTGCGCGAGGACGCCGTCCGGCGCGGCTTCTCGGTCTCCGAGTACTCGGTCACGGTCGTCGAGACGGGGGAGGAGCACCGCTTCGCGCGCGAGGAGGACGTGTATCGCTTCCTCGGCTACGACTGGATTCCGCCGGAGCTGCGCGAGGACGGCGGCGAGCTCGCAGCCGCACGTCGCGGCGAGCTTCCGGCCCTCGTCGAGCTCGGCGACCTCCGCGGCGACCTCCACACGCACACGACGTGGTCCGACGGCAAGGACTCGCTCGAGACGATGGTCGAGTCGGCGATCGGGCGCGGCTACGCCTATTACGCGATCTGCGATCACGCGCAGCGGCTGCGCGGCGACCTGCTGCGGCAGCAGTCGGAGGAGATCGACGCGCTCAACGAGCTCGTGAAGCCGTTCCGGATCCTGAAAGGGATCGAGGTGAACATCCGGCCCGACGGCAGCCTCGACGTCGCCGACGAGGACCTCGCGACCCGCGACTGGGTGGTCGCGTCCGTCCACTCGCGCTTCGACCACGCGCCGACCGAACGGGTGTGCGCGGCGATGGAGAGCCCCTACGTCGACTGCATCGGGCACGTCACGAACCGGAAGATCGGCAAGCGCGCGCCCTCGCCGGTCGACCTCGAGACGGTGATCGCGAAGGCGCTCGAGACCGGGACGTTCCTCGAGATCAACTCGCAGCCCGATCGCCTCGACCTGACCGACGTGCACGCCCGCGCGGCACGCGAGGCCGGGCTCAGGCTGGTGATCGACTCCGACGGGCACGAGACCCGCGCCCTCGACTTCGTCGAGCTCGGCGTCGGCCAGGCGCGCCGGGCGTGGCTCACCAGGGACGACGTCCTCAACGCGCGCACCTGGAAGCAGGTGGAGAGGCTGCGGAAGAAGCGGTGACGTTCAGGGACGATCTCGGCCGCGCCTCGGACTGGGCCGACGCGTACCTGCGGCGCGTCGGCGAGCTGCCCGTGGCCGCGCGCGTCCAGCCCGGCGAGGTCCGCGCGAAGCTGCCCGACGCGCCGCCCGAGCACGGAGAGCCGTTCGAGGCGATGTTGCGCGACCTCGACGAGGTGATCGTCCCGGGCCTCACGCACTGGAACCACCCGCGCTTCTTCGCCTGGTTCGCGAACACGGGCTCGGAGCCGGGCGTGCTCGCGGAGCTGCTCGTCGCAGCGCTGAACGTGAACGCGTTCACCTGGCTCTCGTCGCCGGCCGCCACGGAGCTCGAGGTGACGGTGATGGACTGGCTCGCCCAGCTCCTCGGCCTGCCCCGCGGCCTGCACGGCCACATCGAGGACACCGCCTCGACCGCGACGATCGCCGCGCTCGCGGCGGCTCGCACACGCCGGCCCGGCGGCGCCGTCTACGCCTCCGAGCAGGCGAACTTCAGCGTCGAGAAGGCGGCCCGCCTCGTCGGGCTCGAGTACCGCAAGGTCGCGGTGGACGATGCGTTCCGCATGCGCACCGACTTCCCGCTCGACGACGCGACCGCCGTCGTCGCCACCGCCGGCACGACGGCGACCACCTCCGTCGACCCCGTGCCCGAGCTCGCGCGGCGCTGCGAGGAGGCCGGAGTGTGGCTGCACGTCGATGCCGCCTACGCGGGCTCTGCGGCAGTCTGCCCCGAGCTTCGCTTCGCCCTCGACGGCGCCGAGCGCGCCGACAGCGTCGTCGTCAACCCTCACAAATGGCTCATGACTCCCATGGACTGCTCGGCGCTCTGGACGAGACGGCCGGAGGCGTTCCACGAGGCGTTCGCGCTCGTCCCGGACTACCTCGCCGCCACCCCGGAGGCGATCGACATCAAGGACTACGGCCCCGCGCTCGGGCGCCGCTTCCGCGCGCTCAAGCTCTGGTTCGTGCTGCGCTGGTACGGCGCAGAAGGGCTGCGCGCGCTGATCCGCGAGCACGTGCGGCTCGCACAGCTCTTCGCGGGTCTCGTCGAGGAGGAGCCCGGATGGGAGGTGGTCGCGCCGCATCCGTTCTCGACCGTGTGCTTTCGCCATGTGGAAGCCGACAACGACCAGATCGCGCGGCGCGCGACCGCGAGCGGCGAGCTGTTCGTCGCGACGACGAAGCTGCGCGGGCAGACGATCATCCGGCTCGCGATCGGCAACGAGCGGACGACGGAAGCCGACATCCGCCGTGCGTGGGAGGTCTTACGCCGGTCCGCGGTGTGATCTTCGACCTCTGGGAGACGCTGATCGACTGGGACCCGGAGGCGGCGAGACGGATGAACGAGCGGATCGACGAGATCGCCGGCTTCGAGTTCCGCGAGCGCTGGCACGCGTCGCCGAACCGGTACACGGCGCCCGTGCGCGAGGCGCTCACCGGCGCCGGCATCCCCGCCGAGGCGATGGACGACGTCTGCGCGGCGCGGCTCGAGTTCGTGCGCCACTGCCTGGTGCCACGCGCCGGCGCGGTCGAGACGCTCCGCCGGCTGCGCGGCGACGGCTTCGGCGTCGGTCTGATCACCGTGTGCAGCGAAGACGTCGAGACGCTGTGGCCGGAGTCGGCGTTCGCCGGGCTCTTCGACGCGGAGATCTTCTCGTCGCGGATCGGCATCTCGAAGCCGGACCCTCGCATCTACCTCGCCTGTTGCGACGAGCTCGGAGTCGAGCCGCGCGAGGCCGTCTTCGTCGGTGACGGCGCGAACGACGAGCTCGAGGGCGCACGCCGCGTCGGCCTGCAGGCGATCCTGATCCACAAGCCCGGCCAGGACCCGCTCTGGCCGGAGGTACGGACGTGGGATGGTCCGCGAGTGACGTCGATCCCCGAGGTGCTGGAGGTGCTGGAGCGATGCTGATCACGACGATGAACGACGTGCCGGGCCACGAGGTCACGGACGTGTACGGCGAGGTGTTCGGGCTCACGGTCAGGTCGCGCAACCTCGGGTCGCAGATCGGCGCCGGGCTCAAGTCGATCATCGGGGGCGAGCTCGGCGGCATGACGAAGATGCTCGCCCAGGGTCGTGAAGAGGCGATCGCGCGGCTCGTCGAGGAGGCCGAGTCGAAGGGTGCGAACGCGGTGATCGCGATGCGCTTCGACACCTCCGAGCTCGGCAACACCTGGACGGAGATCTGCGCCTACGGCACGGCCGTTCGGATCAACCGGGCGTAGGCTTGACGGAGCCCGGCAAAGAGCGGAGGCGCCGAGATGGGCGGCGCCGGAGCGGGGCCCAGGCGTGATTCGCCGCTCCGGTCGAGAGGAGGCGGAGGAGCACTTCGCGATCCAGCGGGCCGCCTGCCTGGCCGGGCTGCCGCACATCTACCCGCCGGAGCTCTACCCGTTCCCCGACGAGGAGATCCGGCGCCGGTGGCGCGAGTGGGGCGGCACGGTCCTCGTCTCGGAGCGCGAGGGCCGGCTCGTCGGCGTTGCGGGCGTCGAACGCTGCTGGCTCCACGGCTTCTACGTGCTGCCGGAGCTCTGGGGCACGGGCGTGGCGGCCGAGCTCCACGACGCGGCGCTCGCCGAGCAGCCCGACTGCCCGGACCTCCGGCTGTGGGTGCTCGAGGAGAACCACCGTGCCCGCCGGTTCTACGAGAAGCACGGCTGGCGCGAGAACGGCGAGACACGCATCGTCCCGTACCCGCCGCACCCGCTCGACGTCGGCTACACGTACGTGCGCGAGGAGCCGTGAGAAGACGACGCCGGCCGGATCCGGCGCTCGAGCTGCTGGACGCGACGCTGCCCGAGCTACGGCGCGGCTTGACCGAAGCCGCGGCGCGCACGGTCGCCTACCAGCTGTTCGAGAAGCTCGGGTACGGCGCCGTCGCGATCACCGACACGCACGAGGTGCTGGCGTTCGTCGGTGCCGGCGCGGACCACCACGGTGCGGGCGAACGGCCGATCCGGCCGGTCTACGAGGCGATCGCGCGCGATGCGTCCCTGCTCGCGCCGCTCGGCCTGCGTACGGAGTGCGTGCACCCGGCGTGCCCGCTCGGCGCCGCCGCGATCGTTCCTCTGCGGCTCGACGACAGGCCCGCCGGCGCCGTCGTCGCCTACGCGACGACCGGCTCGCCGCTCGACGAGACGGCGGTCGCGACGCTCGAGTCGATCGGCCGGCACCTCTCCTCGCAGCTGCAGCTGTCCGAGCTGCGCACGGCGACGACGACCGCGCTGCAGGCCCAGATGGAGCCGCACTTCGTCTTCAACGCGCTCAACACGATCGCGTCGTTCATCCGCACCGAGCCCGAGCGCGCGCGCAGGCTCGTGCTCGCCTTCGCCGACCATCTGCGGAGCCGCCTCGCGCAGCCGGGCGAGTTCGTGACGCTGGAGGAGGAGCTCCGGCACGTGCGGAGCTACCTCGAGCTCGAGCAGGCGCGCTTCGGCCCGCAGCTCCGGGTGACGATCGACGCGGCTCCGGACGCCCTGCAGGTCAGGCTGCCGCCGCTCGTCGTCCAGCCGCTCGTCGAGAACGCGATCAAGCACGGCAAGACCGACCGGCCGCTGAACCTGCTCGTCCGTGCCCGTGTGCGCCGCGGGCGACTGCGCGTGACCGTGCGTGACGACGGGCGCGGGATCGCCCGCGACGTGCTCGACCGCGTCCTCGAGCCGGGTGTCGGCGAGGGCACCGGCCTCGGGCTCGCGAACGTCGATCGCCGGCTGACCGCGCACTACGGCGCGGGCGTGCGGCTGCGCTCCTTCCCGTTCGGGACGGTCGTCCGGCTCGAGGTGCCCGCCTGACGATTCGCGCACTGATCGTCGACGACGAGGCGCCGGCGCGGTCGGAGCTCCGCTACCTGCTCGCGGAGCACCCGGGGGTGGAGGTGGTCGGCGAGGCGGCGAGCGCTGCGGAAGCCGTGCAGCTGGCGCGCGAGCTGCGGTACGACGTCGTCTTCCTCGACGTGGAGATGCCGGGGGCGAGCGGGCTCGACGCGGCGCCACAGGTGCGCGAGCGTCGCGACCCGCCGGCCGTCGTCTTCGTCACCGCGCACGCCGAGTACGCGGTCGACGCGTTCGCGGTGGAGGCGTTCGACTACCTGTTGAAGCCGGTCGACCCCGACCGGCTGGCGCGCGTCGTGGAGCGGCTGCGCGAACGGACCCAGGAGAACGCGGCCCCGGTCGAGAAGGTCGCGGTCGTCGCGGTCGGCGGCACGGAGCTGCTCGACCACGACCAGATCCATTTCGTGCAGGCGGAGGGAGACTACAGCCGCGTGCACACCTACGACCGCGCCTACCTGAGCACGGCGTCGCTCGGCGAGCTCGAGGAGCGGCTCGGCTCCCGCTTCGCGCGCATCCACCGCTCCTACCTCGTCAACCTGGCGAAGGTGGCAGGAGTGCGTCGCACAGCCGACCGCTTCCGGCTGCAGCTCGCGGACGCCGAGCGGACGGAGCTCGACGTCTCGCGGCGCCAGTCGCGCGAGGTGCGCGAGCGCCTCGGGCTATAGCTGCCGCAGCAGCTCGAGGAACGCCCCCGTCGACCCGACGACGACATCCGCCAGTCGGCCGAGCTCCGACGGCCCCTCGGCCGAGGAGACGGCGACCCGTACGGCCACTTCGAGACCGTCGAGCGCCCGGAAGCCGTCGAGGTCCGTCACGTCATCGCCTGCGTAGAGCGCGCGGGAGAGGCCGCTCTCGCCGAGCAGGGCGCGCACCGCGGTCCCCTTGGACGCGTCGAGGGGCGGCACGACCTCCAGCACGTACCGGCCCCACTTGGTGCGGAAGCCCTCCTCGAGCGCGAGCGAGGCAACGTCCTCGAGGCTCGCCCGCGCCGCCTGGCGGTCCGCGGCCTGCCGGTAGTGGAACGCCGCCGTCAGCGGCTTCGTCTCGACGTGACGCCAACCCTGCGTCCGCGCGAAGCCGTGGATCCGCCCTGCCCACGCCGCCGCATCGGGCTCGAGCTCGAGCCCGTGCTGGCCCACGTAGCGGATCCCGTCGACGCCGACGATCTCTCTCGCGCGCTCTGCCTCACGGCCCGTCACGCACGCCACGAGGCCGTACGAGCGCTCGAGCCGCTCGAGCTCCCGCCGCGTCTCCGGCGGCACGGACGCGTCTTCCGGGCGTTCGACGATCGGCGCGAGGACGCCGTCGACGTCGAGGAAGAGCGCGGCGCGGACCGGTTCGGCGGCGAGCAGCTCCAGTCGGTTCACGCGCGTAGAGTAGGGAAGTGCGTGCGGCGAAGCTGCTCCTGATCGGCTTTGTCGCGGGAGCGTTCGGCGCGCTCTTCGGCGTCGGCGGCGGCGTCGTGATCGTCCCGTTGCTCTTGATGCTCGTCGCGTTCGACCAGCGTCGCGCGTCGGCGACGTCTCTCGCCGCGATCTTCGTCTCCGCCCTCGCGGGCGCCGTCACGTACGCCCTCCACGGCAAGGTCGAGCCGGAAGCGGCGGCGCTCGTCGGCCTCCCGGCGGTCGCCGGGGTGATCGTCGGCACCTCGTTCCAGCAGCGGATCCCCGTCGACCGGCTCACCTACCTCTTCGCGCTCGTCCTCGTGGTCGTCGGCGTCAGGCTGCTGTTGTGACGCACGTCGCGGTGGCGGTGATCGGTGCCCTCGCCGGCTTGCTGGCGGGCCTGTTCGGCGTCGGCGGCGGGATCCTCTTCGTGCCGGCGCTCGCGCTCGTCCTCGGCCTCACGCAGGTCCACGCAGAGGCGACGTCGCTGCTCGCGATCCTCCCGACCGCGCTCGTCGGGAGCTGGCGGCACTACCGCTTCGGGAACGTCGATCTGCGCGCCGCGGCGTGGATCGGGCTCGCCTCGATCGGCGGCGTCCAGCTCGGGGTGCTTGCAGCCGAGGCGCTCCCGGAGCACGTGCTCCGGAAGCTGTTCGGCGTGCTTCTGCTCGTCACCGCCGCCCAGCTCGTCTGGCGGACACGCCGCAGGTCCGCGACACTTCCCGAGGCATGAGCGTAGGCTCGACGGAGCGAATCAAGGAGCGGAGGCGCCGACCTGCGCGGCGCCGGAGCGGAAATTGACCGACGCCGACGACATCTGGATCCCGCTCGTCGACGAGCCGATCGGCTCCATCGTCGAGCAGCTGCAGGCCGAGCACCCGGAGATCGACCGGCTCGTGGCGAGCCCGCACAAGATCCTCGCCTTCCGCACGTTCGCCTACATCCGCGTCGGGATCCTGCTCGGGCAGCTGCTCGTCGACCATGACGTCCCCGACTACGACGGTACCGAGACCTGGGTCGAGGCGCTCCTGCGCGAGGACCGGCACAGGGCAGCGGTCGTCCGTGAGCTGCGCGCGGTCGCGGAGGAGATCGCCGCCGATCCGCGCTACCAGGGCGACGAGCCGATGGGCCCCGACGACGAGGCCCGCACCCGCTTCCGCGAGTTCGCGCGCAAGCAGCTCGGCTAGGTCGCCTCTCCTGCTGGCATCATCAGGTGACGGTGCGCCGTCGCCTCGCACTGCCGCTCCTGCTCGCCCTGCTCGTCTTCGTCTCGACGAGCTCGGGCGATGATGCCCGCACCCCCGGTGCGGTCGCGAGCGCCTGGGCGATCAGGGTCACGATCCCGAACCAGGGAGCGCAGGCGACCCCGACCGTCGCCTCGCCGCCCGTTGCGCAGCCCGCCACGACCGGCGGCTTCGCCTATCCCGCGGACGGCTCGGCCGTCACGGCGGCCTCGACGACCGCCTCCGCGACAACCACGGTGCAGCGAAACGCAGCCGCGAAGGCCGAGGCCGACGTCACGTCGCTCTCGCTCTTCAAGGGCGAGCTGACCGCCGACGCGATCACGTCACGCGCGTCGGCAGGCACGGGCTACTCGGGCGCCGGCGGCAACACGAACGGCAGCGCCGCGGTCAATCTCCGCTTCCAGGGGCAGCCCGTCAGCGGCACCCACGTTCAGCTCGCCGACTGGGGCCAGCTGACGGTGGGCGCGCAGACAGTCGATACGTCGTCTCCCGACGGCGCCGCCGCCTACCACGCGACGATCACCGAGCTCGACGTCCGCCTGACCGCGGACCACGGAGGGCTTCCGGCGGGGAGCGAGATCCAGGTCGGCTACGCCGACGTGGCCGCGCACAAGGCGCCACCGGAGAGGGCCACGACGACGACGGCCACCACCACGACCGACCAGACGACGACCACCGAGGACGCGACCGCCGGAGATGCGCCCCGTCTCCGTCCGAACGGCAGCGCCAAGACGAAGACGGAGCCGCTCAAGGTGCACCCGAAACTGACCGCGGGCCACTACGTCTTTCCCGTCTACGGCCCGACGTCGTACATCGACACCTTCGGCGCCAGTCGCGCCGACGTGACGTACCACCACGGAGACGACATCTTCGGCTCGCTCGGGCAGCCGCTCGTCGCCTGCACCGACGGCATCGTGTTCTCCGTCGGCTTCAACAAGATCGGCGGGAACCGGCTCTGGATCGTGGACGGCCAGGGCAACCAGTTCTACTACGCGCACCTGTCCGCGTTCGCCACCACCGCCGTCAACGGCGCACACGTCAAGGCGGGCCAGGTCGTCGGCTTCATGGGCAACACCGGTGACGCGGAGGGCACCCCGTACCACCTCCACTTCGAGGTGCACCCGGTGTCGTTCCTGTATCTCGGCTACGACGGCGCGGTCGACCCGACGCCGTACCTCGGCGCCTGGCAGCACCAGCAGGACCTTCCGTTCCCGGTCGCCGGCGGCTGGGTGCCGACGATCCCGGGTGCGAACGCGGCCCCGGAGCCGGGCGCGATCCTGCTCGGCATGAACGACATCTCGACGGCCGACGGCCTCGATCCCTCGTCGCTCGAGCGGGCGCTCGCGCCCGTCAGCCCATCCGCCCTGATGCAGACGCTGGTGCCGACGGTGCCCGCGCCGGCAGGCGACCTCGGCAAGGGGTAGGACCGGGGCCGGACCGGGTTGTGCGTCAGCTGTCGCTGCCGCCGTTCGACGAGGGGTAGTCGCCGCCGAACTCGTCGCTCCCGCCGGAGATCATCTCCTTCAGCCACTTGCGGGTCTCGGGGCCGGTGACCGGGTTGAAGAGGATGCCGAGCGCGATCCCGGCGACGAGCAGGCCCGTGTTGCGGCTGCTGTGGCTCTTCTTGCCCTGCAGCCGGTCGGCGGCGTTCCGCAGGTCGTCGACGGCGTCCTTCAGGCGCTCGCGCACCTCGTCGTCGGTCGCGACCCGGGTCGCGAGCGTGACCGCGCTGCGATTGCCCACGAGCTCGTTGTAGAGCTCCTTCGCCGTCGCGAACGCGCTCAGGACGTCGTCGCGCAGCTTCTCGTCCTGCATCGCGCGCTGGACGTACGGTTTGACGTTGTCCGCCGCGTCGTAGACCTTGTCCTTCGTCTTGGTCATGCTCGCTCGATCCTTTCGCCTCGATACCGCGCGCCTGATACCCGGGGGGTTCCGATGCAAACAGACGCTCCTGCTTGCGGTGCTCATCCTCTCAGGCTGCGGGGGGTCGAGCGAGCCCAAGGCGCAATGGCAGCGAGTCCAGGGCGGCGGCTACCACTTCCGGGCGCCGAAGGGGTGGCAGGTGACGGTCGCGAAGGACCGGACGACGGTGAAGGACGGCGACGCGTTCCTGCAGGTGGCGACGTTCCCGCTCGTGCGCGTGTACAGCGCCGGCCTCTTCGAGAAGGTGCGCTCGGAGCTGGACGCGCGGATGGCCGACGTAGCGAAGCAGTCCGGCGGCGAGGTTGCGGCACACCAGGTCGTGACGGTCGACGGCTCACGGTCGCATTCCTACGACGTGCGCGTCGGCAAGCGCACGGACCGCTACACGTTCGTGCTGCGCCGCAAACGGGAGTTCCTGCTCCTCTGCTCGGCGGACGCGGCCGTCTGCGACGAGCTCGCGGCGAGCTTCTCGGCCGGCTGATCGCCGCGCGCCCGTGAACGGCGCTTCCCGTTGAACACCGCCTCGAAGACGTCCTCGATCGTGTCGGCGGGAATGAACTGCATCGCCCGGCGCGTCTCCGGCGGCAGCTCGTCGAGGTCGGGCTCGTTCTCGCGCGGGAAGACGACCCGCTTCAGGCCCGCCCGCTGCGCGGCGAGCGACTTCTCGCGCAGGCCGCCGATCGGCAACACCTGGCCCGTGAGCGTGATCTCGCCCGTCATCCCCACGTCGCTCGCCACCGGCGTGCCGCGCACGAGCGACGCGATCGCCGTCGCCATCGTGACGCCTGCGGACGGGCCGTCCTTCGGCACCGCCCCTGCGGGCACGTGGATGTGCACGTCGTGGTTCGCGAACCAGTCGTCGGGAAGACCGACCTGCTCCGCGTGCGCGCGCACCCACGAGAGCGCCGCCTGCGCCGACTCCTGCATCACGTCGCCGAGCTGGCCGGTGATGGTCAGGCGCCCCTTGCCCGGATAGGCGGCCGCCTCGATGAAGAGCACGTCGCCGCCGACCGTGGTGTAGGCGAGGCCGGTCGCGACGCCGGGGTCGGACGTCCGCTTGCGCACCTCGCCCGAGAAGCGCCGCGGGCCGAGCCATTCGCGGAGGCGCGCCTCGTCGACGCGGACCTTCTCTGTCCCCTGCGTCGCGACCTCGGTGGCCGCCTTCCTGCACACGTCCGCAAGGCGCCGTTCCAGGCCGCGCACGCCGGCTTCGCGCGTGTACTGGCGGATGATGACGCGCAGGAGCTTGTCCGACAGCTGGAGCTGCGTCCGCTGCAGGCCGTGCGCCTCGAGCTGCTTCGGCAGCAGGTAGCGCTTCGCGATCCCGAGCTTCTCGTCCTCGGTGTAACCGGCGAGCTGGATCACGTCCATGCGATCGAGCAGCGGCCCCGGGATCGTGTCGAGGGTGTTCGCGGTGCAGATGAACAGGACCTTCGACAGGTCGAACGGTAGATCGAGGTAGTGGTCGCGGAAGTTCCGGTTCTGCTCGGGGTCGAGCACCTCGAGCATCGCGCTCGCCGGGTCGCCTCGCCAGTCGGCGCCCATCTTGTCGATCTCGTCGATCAGGAGCAGCGGGTTCGACGACTCCGCATCGCGCAGCGAGCGGATGATCGACCCGGGCATCGAGCCGATGTACGTGCGGCGATGGCCGCGAACCTCCGACTCGTCCCGCACGCCTCCGACCGAGAGCCGCACGAACTTGCGGCCGAGCGCGTTCGCGATCGAATGCCCGAGCGACGTCTTGCCGACGCCCGGAGGGCCGACGAAGCAGAGGATCTGCCCCGAGATCTCGTTGCGCAGCTTCGCGACGGCGAGGTACTCGATGATCCGGCCCTTCACCTTCTCGAGGTCGAAGTGGTCCGCGTCGAGCACCTCCCGGGCGTGCTCGAGGTCGAAGTTGTCGGGGGTGTACGTGTTCCACGGAAGCGTCAGGATCCACTCGAGGTACGTGCGGATGACGCCGTATTCGGCGGCGGCCGAGGGCAGCTTCTCGAGGCGCTGCAGCTCGCGGTCGGCGGCCTTGCGCACCTCCTCCGGCAGGTCGCCGAGCGCGTCGAGCCGCTCGCGCAGCTCCGCGACCTCAGCCTGCTCCGGGTCGGCCTCGCCGAGCTCCTGCTGGATCGCCTTCAGCTGCTGGCGCAGGAAGTACTCGCGCTGCCCGCGCTCCATCTCGGACTGCACCTGCGACTGGATCTTCGAGCCGAGCTCGAACACCTCGAGCTCACGGTTCAGGATCGCCGAGACGAGCCGCAGGCGCGCCTCGACGTTCACCTCCTCCAGGATCTGCTGGCGCTCCTCCGTCTTGATCGTGCGCAGCGTCGACGCGACGAGGTGGCAGAGGGCGCTCGGGTCGTCGACGTTCGCCGCCGCGAGCTGGAGCTCCTCCGGCAGGTACGGCGCGAGGCCGATGATGCGCGCGAACAGGCCCTGCACGTTCCGCGTCAGCGCCTCGAGCTCGGGCGTCTCCTCTACCACGTCCGGCAGCGCGCTGAACTCGCCGAGCAGGTAGGGATCGATGTCCAGCCGGTTCTCGAGGCGCACGCGGTCGAGGCCCTGCACGAGGATGCGCAGCGTCCCGTCGGGCACCTTGATCATCTTGTGGACGAGCGCGACCGTGCCGACCTCGTAGATGTCGTCCCAGCCCGGGGCCTCGAGGTCGCCCTCCCGGGAGGTGACGAGCGCGAGCAGCCGGTCGCCGGCGACGACGTCGTCGATCAGCCGCACCGACCGGGCCTGGCCGATCGCGAGCGGCGTCATCGACTGCGGGAAGACGACCGTCTCCTTCAGCGGCAGCACGGGCAGCGCCGCCGGCAGCTCGAGCAGTGCCTCCTGCAGCTCCGCCGGCTCGAACGGGAGATCAGTCAAAGCCCGCCCGCTCCCGGCGCCGGCACAGCCGGCACCTTCGCTCCTTGTGAGGCTCCGTCGAGCCTACGCCTCATATCTCTCCACCGTGATCCGGTAGCGGCCGGCGGGCGGTGCCTTCTCGACGACGGGCAGCTCGACCGTCAGGACGCCGTGCTCGAAACGCGCGTGCGCGTGCTCCGGGTCGACGTTCTCCGCGAGCCGAACCTGTCGCTGGAACGGGCCGTACTCGATCTCCATCTGCTGGTAGACGCGCCCGGGGAAGCTCGGGCGCTTCCGCTCCCCGGCGACGACGAGCACCCGCTCACCCGCGACCAGGCGCACGCTGGCCGGGTCGACGCCGGGCAGCTCGATCACCACGGTCAGCGCGTGCGGCTCGTCGGTGTGGAAGCAGTCGACGTTCGGCCTGAACCCGTGGCGAAGGCCCGAGAAGCGGGGCACCTGCCAGAGATCGGCGAACAGCTCCTCGATTTCCTCCTGCAGCTTGTCGACGTCGCGTCTCGGCATGTCGCCGAACGGTACCCCTCTCGACGATGCTGACGCCTACGAGGCGAGGCCGTAGATCGCGATCGCCACCAGTACGACCAGGATCGCGAGCGCGACCGCGAGCGCGATCCGCGCCTTCCGGTTCGGCGGCGTGGGCTCCGGAGTGAACGGGTCGAGCTCCGTCGGCGGGAGCACGTGCTCCGCGTCGTCGCCCTCGACGACGAGCGAGTCGTGGCGGTCGTCCATGCCGGGGTCGTTCCCCGTGTGCACCGTGCGCTAACGCGGCTCCAGGCTACCCTCCGCGGCCGGGTCATGCAGCTCTTCGCCCGTGTCTTCCGTCTCGTCTGGGGCGGCGACGTCGACCGCGCGCTCCGGCCCGTGCTCGCCGTCAGCCTCGTCGGCTCGATCGCCGGCTCGTCGGCGTACCCGTTCATGGGCATCTGGGCGATCAAGGAGCTCGGCGCGCCGCAGGGGACGCTCGCGTTCGGCTACCTGATCGGCGCCGTCCTCGCGGGTCTCACCGGTTACGTCGGCGGGCACTGGTCGGACAAGATCGGCCGCCGGCCGTTGCTCCTCGCCGGCTGGGGCGCCCAGGCGCTCTGCCCGCTCGGGCTGCTCGCTGTCGGCCATCACGTCTACGCCGGCCTCGCGCTGCTCGCGGTGCTGCCGGTCGTCGGCTCGCTCGGCGGCGCGGCCGACCAGGCGATGGTCGCCGACCTCGTCGCTCCGGAGCGGCACGAGGCCGCCTACGCCTCCGTCCGCGTCGCCGCGAACCTCGGCGTCACGATCGGGCCGCCGATCGGCGGGCTGCTGCTCGTCGGCGGCCACTGGTCGCACCTCTGGCTCGGCACGCTCGTGCTGGCGTCGGCCGGCTTCGGGATCGCCTACCGCTACATCCCGCGCACCGGAGCGTACGCGCCGAAGGGGCCGCCGCGGCGCGGCTCGCTCGGGGTGATCGTCCGAGACTCGCCGTTCCTGCTCTTCATGCTCGCGTCGGTGTTCGCGACGATGACGTACGTCGCGACCGAGACGCTGCTGCCGATCTCGGTGACGACGACGCACCACCTGTCGCCCGCCGCGTGGGGCTTCCTGATGATCGTCAACCCGCTTTTCGTGACCGTGTTCCAGCTGCGGCTGACGCGCCGCGTCGCGCACGTGCCGGCCTCGCTGAAGCTCGGGCTCGCCATGCCGATGATGGGCGTGCCGTTCCTGCTCCTCGGCTGGAACGGGTCGGCGCCGGTGATCGCGCTCGTGATCATGATCTTCGTCCTCGGCGAGATGCTGTGGGTGCCGACGTCGCAGGCGGTGGTCGCCGCGCTCGCGCCTGCCGACATCCGCGGTGCCTACATGGGCGCCTTCGGCGGCACCTGGTCGGTCGGCTGGGCGGCGACGCCCTTCCTCGGCCTGCAGGTGCGGAACGCCTACGGCGACGCGAGGATGTGGATGTGCGTTGCCACGGTCGGCGTCGTCGCCGGCCTGCTCGGGTTCGCCGCTGCGCGCGGCCACGACGCCGAGGCGGCTGTAGCATCGCCCGCGTGATCGGCCAATGAAGGGCCTCATCGCCGCCGGCGGCAACGCGACGCGCCTCGAGGAGCTCACGCGCGTCACGAACAAGCACCTCCTGCCGGTCGGACGCTGGCCGATGGTCTACTACCCGCTCCAGCTGCTCCAACGTGTCGGCGTCCGCGAGGTGCTGATCGTGACGGGCAAGCAGCACGCGGGCCAGTTCATCGACCTGCTCGGGAACGGCCACGTCGTCGAGCGGGGAGGGGAGAAGGTGCTGTTCGACCTCGACCTCTCGTACAAGGTGCAGGTGGAGGCCGGCGGGATCGCCCAGGTCGTCGGCATGGCGCGGGATTTCGCCGCCGGTGACAAGCTCGTCGTCTGTCTCGGCGACAACATCTTCGAGCACGCGCAGGCCGAGGCGATCGCGGGCTGGGGTGAGGGCGCGCTCGTGTTCGCGAAGGACGTCCCCGACCCCGAGAACTTCGGCGTGGTCGTCTACGGCGACGACGGCAAGATCGCCGACGTCGTCGAGAAGGCGGGCGTCGTCGACACGCGTTACGACTCGCCGCCGTCGAACGACGCGATCGTCGGCCTCTACTGCTTCCCGCCCGACGTGTTCGAGATCATCGACGGGCTCGAGCCGTCCAGCCGCGGCGAGCTCGAGATCACCGACGTCAACCGCGCCTACGCCCGGCAGGGGCGGCTCGAGGTGCGGCGCGTCGAGGGCTGGTGGCACGACGGCGGCAAGCACTGGCACGACCTCGCCGAGGTCGGCCGGCTGATCGAGCAGACGGGGGCGAACAAGTAGTCACCCGCATCCCGTTGAGGCGCTTCGACGACGAGCGCGGCTTCTTCATGGAGCTGATGCGCGCGAGCGCGCTGCCGAAGCCCGTGCGCCAGGCGAACCTCGCGCGCTCGCGGCAGGGGGTGATCCGGGCGCTCCACTACCACGAGCGCGGCCAGGACGACCTGTTCTGCTGCCTGCAGGGGATGGTGCGCGTCGTCGTCCTCGACCGCGAGACGGACGAGGTCTTCACGGAGGACATCGGGGAGGAGAACCCTGTCGCGATCTACGTGCCGGGCGTCCATGCGCACGGCTACGAGGCCCTCACGGACTGCCTCTTCTGCTACTTCGTCACAGAGGAGTACGACGCCGCCGACCCCGACGAGCACGGCGTGCCGTGGAACGACCCCCGTGTGGCGCACCTGTGGAGCGCGAAGGAGCCGATCCTCTCCGCCCGCGATCGAGCGTGATCGTCACCGGCGCGAGCGGGCAGCTCGGCCGGGCGCTGCTCGAGGCGTTCCCCGGCGCCCGCGGGCTGACGCGGGCGGACTGGGACGTCGAGCTGCCGCCGCCTGACGGTCTTGCGGCCGACCTCGTCCTGCACGCCGCTGCGTGGACGGACGTCGACGGCGCGGAGGACGACCCGCAGAGCGCCGCGGCGGTGAACGTCGGCGGCGTCCAGCATGCGGCGGAGCTGGGCGCGCCGCTCGTCGTCTGGTCGAGCGACTACGTCTTCGACGGCCGGAAGCGCACGCCGTACGTCGAGTCGGATGCTCCCTGCCCGCTCGGCGCGTACGGCCGCACGAAGCTGCACGGCGAGGCGGCGGCAGGCGAGCAGGCGTGGGTCGTCCGCAGCTCGTGGCTCTTCGGGTGGGCTTCGAGGAACTTCGTCCGCACGATGCTCCGCCTCGGCGCCGAACGGGACGAGGTCGCGGTCGTCGACGACCAGCGCGGCTCGCCGACCTACGTCGGCCACCTCGCCGAGGCGACGAAGCAGGTGCTCGAGCTGCCGTACGGCATCTACCACGTCGCGGCCTCGGGCGATTGCACGTGGGCCGACTTCGCGGAGGCGATCTTCGAGGAGGCCGATCTCACGACCCGGGTGCGGCGAATCACGACGGCCGAGTTCGGCGCGAGGGCGCCGCGGCCCGCCTACTCCGTCCTGCGCAGCGAGAAGGGCGCACCCGAGCTGCCGCACTGGCGCGAGGGCCTCCGGGAGTGCGTCGCTAGGCTTCGCGCATGAGGATCCTCGTCACGGGCGGCGCGGGGTTCATCGGCTCGCACTTCACGCGTCACCTGGTCGCGAAGGGCGATGAGGCCGTCGTCCTCGACAAGCTGACGTACGCCGGCAACCGCGCGAACCTGGACGGCGTCGAGCACGATTTCCACCACGGCGACATCGCCGATCCCGACGCGGTCGCTCGTGCCGCCGACGGGGTCGACGCGATCGTCAACTTCGCCGCCGAGACGCACGTCGACCGCTCGATCCTCGGCCCGGCCGACTTCATCCTCACCGACGTGCTCGGAACGCAGGTGCTGCTCGACCACGCGCGCCGCCACGGCCTGCGCTTCCTGCAGGTCTCGACCGACGAGGTGTACGGCGACGTCCCGATCGACGCGCCGGCGTGCACCGAGGAGTCGCCGCTCCGCTCGTCGAGTCCTTACTCGGCATCGAAGGCGGGCGGGGAGCTGCAGGTGTTCGCATACGTTCGCACCTACGGCGTCGACGCACTCGTCACCCGCGGCGCGAACACGTACGGGCCGCGCCAGTACCCGGAGAAGTTCCTGCCGCTCTTCATCACGAACGCGCTCGACGGCGAGCCGCTGCCCGTCTACGGCGACGGGAAGCAGCGGCGCGAGTGGCTGCACGTCGCCGACCACTGCGCCGGCATCGAGCTCGCGCTGCGCGAGGGGAGAGCGGGGGAGGCGTACAACATCGGCGGCCAGGAGCGCGAGAACATGGAGGTCGTCCGCCGTATCCTCGACCTGACCGGCGCGAGCCCCGACCTCGTCCGTCACGTCGACGACCGGCCCGGGCACGACCGGCGCTACGCCGTCGACTCCGCGAAGCTGCGCGACCTCGGCTGGCGGCCCGCGCACTCGTTCGACCAGGGTGGCCTCGAGGAGACGGTGCACTGGTACATGGCGAGTCGCGAGTGGTGGGAGCCGATCAAGTCCGGCGACTACCGCCGCTACTACGAGACGCAGTACGCGGCGCGGCTCGGCTGACTAGGCCGTTACCGGCTCCGGCGCGTGCGCTGCCCGCATCCGGAACAGCGCAGCGCCGATCACGGCCGCGGTGATCGCGAACAGCGCGCCGATCACGAACGCGGCGTGGTAGCCGCCGGTCAGCGCCGACACGGTCGAGTGCCCGTCGGACTGCAGGTGCGACGACCGTGACGCCGCCACGCTCGCGAGCACGGCGAGGCCGAGCGCGCCGCCCATCATGAACGCGGTGTTGACGATCCCCGACGCGAGGCCCGACTCCTCCGGCCGCACGTCGCTCATCGCCGCGAACAGCACCGGGTTGAAGGCGATCCCGGCGCCGAAGCCGAGCAGCAGCATCCCCGGCAGCACGTCGACGAGGTAGTCGCCGCCCACCGGCGCGCGGGCGAAGAGCAGCAGCCCCGCCGCCGCCACCAGCAGGCCGGCCGCGAGCGGGCGGTGGACGCCGTAGCGCATGACGAGCTTCGCCGACACGGCGATCGAGAGGAAGCCCATGACGAGGTTCCCCGGCAGGAAGCCGAGCCCCACCTGCAACGGGCTGTAGCCGAGCACGAGCTGCAGGTAGAGCGCCGAGAGGAAGAACCACGCGAACATCGCGCCCGCCCAGAGAATGCCGACGACGCTCGCGGTCGACAGGTTGCGCAGCCGGAAAAGGCCGAGCGGCATCAGCGGCGACGAGACCCGCGTCTCCACGAGGAGGAACGCGACGAGCAGCGCGACGGCGACGGCGAGGCGGCCGAGCGTCGAGCCCGACGTCCACCCGTCCTGGTTGCCGTTCACGATCGCGTACACGGCGACCATCAGCGCGGCCGTCACCGTCACGGCGCCGCCGAGGTCGAGGCCGTTGCCCTGCGCGGCGGTGCCGCCTCCGCCCGGCAGCAGGCGCAGCGAGAGCACGACGACTGCGGCTCCGATCGGCAGGTTGACGAGGAAGATCCAGTGCCAGTCGATCGCATCGGTGAGGACACCGCCGAGGACGACGCCGATGCTGCCGCCGCCCGAGGCGACGAAGCCGAACAGCCCCATTGCCTTCGCCCGGTCCGCCGGCTCCGTGAAGAGCGACATCATCAGCGAGAGCGAGACCGCCGAGGCGACCGCGCCGCCGACGCCCTGCACGGCGCGCGCAGTCACGAGCATCCCCTGCGACGTCGACAGGCCGCAGGCGAGCGAGGCGAGCGTGAAGAGGGCGATCCCGAGCAGGAACAGCCGCCGCTGCCCGTACAGGTCGCCGAGCCGGCCGCCGAGCAGGAGCAGCCCGCCGAAGGTGAGCGTGTACGCGTTCACGACCCACGCGAGCGACGACTCGGTGAAGCCGAGGTCGTCGCGGATCGAGGGCAGCGCGACGTTCACGATCGTCGCGTCGAGGACGATCATCAGGCTCGCGGCGCAGAGCGTGTAGAGGGCGAGCCAGCGGGTGCGTTCGTCGGTGGTGGTCATGTCGGCGTCCTTTCCCGGTCGAGTCTGCAGGTTCGACCGGTGGTGCCGCCGGAACTCATCGGCGGCGCTCGCGCGTGCCGTGCGGGAGGGGAGGCATGCCCGAACAGGCAACGAAGAGGTTGCCGCGGCAGAACCTATGGAAACGTTCGGTAAAGCCTCGCGAGAGCCTCACGGCGCCTCGGCTACCGTGACTCGCGTGGGTCGGCTCGCCGTGCTGCTCGCCGCCGCCGCACTGCTCGCCGGCGGCGGGGCCGCGGCCGCGTTCCTCGCCCCGGGCTCCCGTGCCGCGGCGCGCACGGGCACGGCCGCGACCACCACGGGCACGACCACCATCACGAGCGACGGCACCGCGACGAGCACCGCCTCACGCGTCGTCGCCTTCACCGGCCACGGCTGGGGGCACGGGCTCGGGCTCTCCCAGTGGGGCGCCTACGGCTATGCGCAGCACGGCCTCGCCTACGACAGCATCCTCGCGCACTACTACCCGGGCACGACACTCGGCCGCTCGCGCGTCAAGACCGTTCGCGTGCTCGTGGCGCAGAAGAAGAGCGTGCGGCTCACCGCCACCGCCGCGGCGACGCTGAGCGACGGCGCAGGGGCGAAGACGACGCTCGAGGCGGGCACGCTGACGCTCGACACGAAGCTCTCGCTCGACGGCAAGACCACGCTCGAGCCGCCGCTGACGCTCGTCTCCAGGGAACCGCTCTCGGTCGACGGGCGCACCTACCGCGGCAGGCTCGTCATCCTCCCCGACGGCAAGCAGCTCGACGTCGTCGACACGCTCTCGCTCGAGACCTACCTGAAGGGCGTCGTCCCGGCCGAGATGCCGTCGGCCTGGGCGCCGGAGGCGCTGAAGGCGCAGGCGGTGGCCGCCCGGTCGTACGCCCTCGCGAACCTCGCGAAGGGACGCCCGTTCGACCTCTACGGCGACACGCGCAGCCAGATGTACGGCGGCGTCGCTGCCGAGTCGGCCGCCGCGAGCGCCGCGGTGGACGCGACGAAGGGACAGGTCGTCCTCTACGACGGAAAGGTCGCCGACACGCTCTTCTTCTCGACGTCCGGCGGGCGCACCGCGTCCGCCCTCGAGTCGACGGGGATCGCCGTCCCCTACCTCGTGCCGGTCGACGACCCCTACGACTCGCTCTCGCCGTACCACGACTGGGGGCCCGTGCTCTACGACGCCACGGCCGTCGCGAAACGGCTCAAGCTGTCCGCGCCCGTCGAGCGCGTGGCCGTCGCGAACGGCCCGTCCGGGCGCGTGAAGACGATGGCCGTCACGTCCGACGACGACGCGCAGGTGACCCTGACCGGTAACCAGGTGCGGAGCGCGCTCGGGCTGCGGTCGACCTGGTTCGCTCCCGCGCTCCTGCAGCTGTTGCCCGTGACGCGGACGATGACCTACGGTGGCGCCGTGAGCCTGACCGGCTATGCACGCGGCGCGGCCGGCGTCTCGCTCGAGGCGAGGCCGGCAGGCGGCGCCTGGGTCGCTGCGGGCGCGTTGCGGCCGGCGGCCGACGGCACCTTCGCGGCCGTCGTCGGGCCGCAGGTCTCCACCTGGTACCGCCTCGCGTGGGGCACCGCGCGGGCGGGCCTTGCGAAGATCACGGTCGCGGCTCGCGTCTCGGCCGTGGTCACGCCCACGGGTGTTCAGGGGACGCTCCGCCCCGTCGCTCCCGGCTCACCCGTCCAGCTGCAGCAGAAGGCCGACGCGGGCGGCTGGACGACGCTGTCGGCCACGACTGCGGACACTTCGTCGGCCTGGAGCTTCGGCGCCGCCCTGGGTGCGGGCACGTACCGCGTCCGCGCCGCCCCCGGGCACGGCGTCGCCGCCGGGGTGTCGGCGGCGTTCACGGTGCAGTGAGACGCCTGCTCGTCCTCGCCGCGCTCGCCGCGCTGGCGCTGCCCGCAGTCGCGGCCGCGTTCGCCAACACCGAGCCGCTCGCCGCGAAGCAGTGGTACCTCGACGCCGACCAGGCATGGAGCTTCTGGCCGCAGATGCCCCAGCTCTTTCCGGTGCGGGTCGCCGTGATCGACTCGGGGATCGACGGGAGCCATCCCGACCTGATGGGCCGTGTCGTCGCCGCCCGGTCGTTCGTCGGCGGCTCGCCCTACCGCGACGACGCCGGACACGGCACGTTCGTCGCCGGCGAGATCGCCGCGAACCCTTCGAACGGCGTCGGCATCGCCGGGCTCGCGTTCAACGCACGCCTGATCGTGGCGAAGGTGGTGACCGCCGACGGCGACGTCTCGCTGCAGGCGGAGGTCGCCGCGATCCGGTGGGCGGTGGCGCAGGGCGCGCAGGTGATCAACCTCAGCCTCGGCGGCGTCCGCGACCCTCTCGACCCCGAACGCGACACGTACTCGCCGCTCGAGCGCGCCGCGGTCGAGTACGCGTACTCGAAGGGCGTGGTCGTCGTCGCCGCGGTCGGCAACGGCACGCAGTCACCCGCGACGCCGTGGCCCTACGCCGCCTACCCGGCCGCTCTGCCGCACGTGATCGGCGTCAGCGCGGTGCGCCAGGACGGCGCCGTCCCCGACTACTCGAACCGCGATGCGGTCTACAACGACATCGCCGCTCCCGGCGCGCAGATGTTCTCGACGATCCCGGCGAACCTCGTCGACTCGCGCACGGGATGCGTCGAGCCGTACTCGGACTGCGGGCCGCCCGACTTCCGGAACGCGATCGGCACGTCGTTCGCGGCGCCGCAGGTCTCCGCCGCTGCGGCGCTCCTCCTCGGCCAGGACCCGGCGCTGACCCCCGACCAGGTCGGCTGGCTGCTCGAGCGGACGGCCGACGACGAGTCGCCGCTCTCGGGCTGTGCCGCGTGCCTGGACGGACGCGACCCGCTCTCGGGCTGGGGCACGCTCGACATCGCGAGCGCCTTCGCCCGTCTCACCTCGGGCCTGCCGCTGCCGCGCCCGGATCGCTACGAGCCGAACGACGACGCCGGCCCGTGGGCACACACGCTGCCGCCGCTTCCGCGCACGATCGACGCGTCTCTCGACTACTGGGACGACAACCTCGACGTGTACCGCGTCCGGCTCGTGAAGGGCCAGCGCGTGTTCGCCCGCCTGACCCCCGGCACGAAGGCGAAGGTCGTGCTCTCCTTCTGGGCGCCGGGAACCGAGCGGCTCGAGACGCTCGACGCGCAGCAGGACCGGCTTTCGCTCTCGCGCCGGGTCGGCGCGCAGAGCCGGCTCTCCTACCGCGCGCACGTCACCGGCACGTACTACCTCTCGGCGAAGCTCGTCTCACCGTCCCGCAACCCGGTGCAGTACCGGCTCGCGGTCGCGCGCAGCTAGCCGCCGTTCTCCCGGAGCTCCTCCGGATGGACATCGCGGAGCACGCGTGCCGGCGAGCCGACGACGACGACCCGCGGCGGCACGTCCGTCGTCACGACGGCGCCCGCGCCGACGAACGCCTCCTCGCCGACCTCGATGCCCGGGCAGAGGATCGCGCCGCCGCCGATGCGCGCGCTCCGGCGGATCGTCGGGCCGCGCATCAGCTCCTTCCGCTTCTCGGTGCGGCCCATGAAGTCGTCGTTCGTCGTCACCACGCACGGCGCGACGAAGACGTCCTCCTCGAGCGTCGAGTACGCGGTCACGTAGGCGCCCGCCTGGATGCGCGTCCTCGCGCCGACGGTCGTGTCGTTCTCGATCAGGGAGCCGCGGCCGAGGATGCAGTCGTCGGCCATGCTGACCCGCTCGCGGATGCAGGACTGGTCGCCGACGATGCAACGCTCTCCGATCGTCGAGCCGGCGAAGACGATCGCGCCGGTCGAGACGACCGTGCCGTCGCCGATCCTCGCGGGCGGCAGCGGCTCGCGCTTCGCCGTCGAGCTCGCGCCCAGCGACGGCTGCTTGCCGACGACGGCGTTCTCGAGCACGCGCACGCCGTCGCCGAGGACCGTGCCCGGGTGGACGACGGCGCTCGGATGGACCTCAGCCGCCAAGCGACTCCGTCAGCATCTCGAGCGCCCGCACGACGCGCGCGCCGTCGCGCGCGACCTTGGCGCGATCGTGCTGCCCCTCGACCAGCTCGAGGAAGTACGTGCACTCGAGGCGCAGCGGCTCGGCGGTCGAGATCTTCGGGATGTAGATGTCGCCCGATCGCGTCTGCCACTCGCCGTAGGTCTCGGCGCGCTTCCACGGCGACTTCTCGTAGACCGTCACCTTGCGCTCGAGCTCCATGTCGTCGAACACCGCCATCTTCTCGCGACCGACCACGGTCAGCTTCCGCATCTTGTGCGGGTCGAGCCACGACAGGTGCATGTGGGCGATCTTCCCGCTCGGGAAGCGCAGGTAGCAGAAGACGACGTCCTCCACGCCGGGTGTCAGGAAGTCGCGGCCCTGCGCGGTCGCCTTCTCGGGGTCCTCGTCGAGCAGGTAGAGGATGACCGACAGGTCGTGCACGCCGAGCGACCAGAGCGCGTTCTCGTTCGTGCGCACGATCCCCAGGTTCTGGCGGTTGCCGTAGACGCACAGCACCTCGCCGAGCTCGCCGGTGTCGACGAGCTCCTTCAGCTTCTGCACGCCGGGGTGGTAGAGGAGCAGGTGGCCCGGCATCAGCACGCGCTCGCGCTCCGCGGCGATCCGCACGAGCTCGTCCATCTCGACCGCGCGCATCGCGGGCGGCTTCTCGACGAAGACGTGCTTGCCGGCCTCGAGCGCCTGCTTCGCGAGCGCGTAGTGCGTCGGCACCGGCGTCGCGACCACGAGCGCGTCGAGCGTGCTGTCCGCGAGCACCTCGTCGATCGATGTCGTCGCGCGCGCTCCCGGATAGCGGCCCGCGACGCTCGCGAGCCGATCCTCGTCGAGGTCGCAGAGCCACGTGAGCTCGGCGAGGTCGTCGAAGTTGCGAACGAGGTTCGGCCCCCAGTAGTTGAGCCCGACGACGCCTACCTTCGCCACCCGCGTCAGAGCTTCCAGACCTTGCCGTCGACCTCGACGCCCTTGGTGGCGTTGCGGAAGTCGACGATCACGTCGCCGCGGCGAACGACGTCGCCGTAGTCGATCGCCGAGTGATTCGTGACGATGGCGATGCAGTCGTATGCCTCGGGCTCGAGCGGTGCGGATGCCATCCCGTCGAACTCGGGCACGTACGGGTCGTGGTAGGCGACCTCGGCACCGGCGTTACGCAGCAGGTGGATCAGCTTCTCGGCCGGTGTCTCGCGGTGGTCGCCGATGTCGGGCTTGTACGCGACACCGAGGATGAGGATCCGTGCCCCTGCGACCGACTTGCGCGCGCCGTGGTTCAGCGCCTGCGAGATCAGCGAGCGGCAGAAGTACGGCATGTTGTTGTTGACCTCGCCGGCGAGCTCGATGAAGCGGGTCGAGAAGTCGTACTCGCGCGCCTTCCAGGTCAGGTAGAAGGGGTCGATCGGGATGCAGTGGCCGCCGAGCCCCGGCCCCGGCTTGAACGAGGCGAAGCCGAACGGCTTCGTCGCAGCGGCGTCGATCACCTCCCAGACGTCGATGTCCATGCGGTCGCAGAGCTGCGCGAGCTCGTTGACGAGCGCGATGTTGACGCCCCGGTAGATGTTCTCGAGCAGCTTCGTCAGCTCGGCCGCCTCCGGCGTCGACACCTCGTGCACCGTGTCGATCGCCGCGCGGTACACCTCGGCCGCGGCCGTCGTCGAGGCGGGGTCGATGCCGCCGACCACCTTCGGCGTCGTCTTGGTCGTCCAGTCCTCGCGACCCGGATCGACACGCTCGGGCGACATCGCGAGCCGGAAGTCCTCGCCCGCCTTCAATCCCGAGCCCTCCTCGAGGATCGGCTGCAGCACCTCGCGCGTCGTCCCCGGCCAGGTCGTCGACTCGAGCACGACGACCTGCCCGCGCCGCAGCACGCGAGCGAGGCTGTGGGCCGCCGATTCGATGTACGAGAGGTCGGGCTCCCGCTGGCGCGACAGCGGCGTCGGGAGCGCGATCAGGATCGCGTGCGCCTGTTTCACCACCGCGTAGTCGGTCGTCGCGACGATGTTGCCGGCCTGCACGAGCCTCGTCATCCGCTCGTTGCTCACGTCCTCGATGTGGCTCTCGCCGCGGTTCAGCGCCTCGACCAGCTGCGGCTGCACGTCGACGACGAGCACGCGCTGCCCGGCCTCGGCGAACGTGGCGGCAAGAGGCACGCCGACGTAGCCGGCGCCGATCACGGCGACGTCGTAGAGGGGGGACTCGCTCAAGGCGGCGTCAAGCGTACAGGGCGGTCGCGACGCGTCCGGCGGCGTGCCCGTCGCCGTACAGCTGCGGCGCGGCGGCAGGGAAGCTCGCGCGCTCGACCGCCGCGGCGAGCGTCTCCGGCTCCGCAAGCTCGTTCGCGCCGGCCGCGACGGTGTCCACCCACTCCGTGCTCGGGCGGAGGGTCACGCAGGGGACACGGAGCCAGTAGGCCTCCTTCTGCAGGCCGCCCGAGTCGGTGACGACCGTCTCGGCGGAGGCGACGAGCGCGAGCATCTCGAGGTAGCCGACGGGCTCCACGGCCTCGACGTTCGCCGGCAGCGCGATCCGGTGGTCCTCGAGCACCTGGCGCGTCCGCGGGTGAACGGGGAACACGAACCTGCGGGGGACGACACCGACCGCCCGGACGATCGCGTAGAGCCGCTCAGGCCGCGTATTCGCCTCGCGGTGCAGGGTCAGCACCGTGTAGGGCCGCCGGCGCGTGGCTGCGCGCCGGAGCGCGATGGGCGCGAACAGGCGTGTCGCGTCGGCCATCACGTCGCCGACCACCTCGCGACGGCCCGTCACGCCCTCCGAGCGGAGCTGCTCCGAGGACCGCTCGTCGGGACAAAGGAGAAGCGTGGCGATCCGGTCGACCTCGATCCGGTTCCGCTCCTCCGGCATCGAGAGGTCGAAGCTCCGGAGACCGGACTCGACGTGGGCGACGGGAACCGCGCCCGCGGCGCGCGCGCCGGCAAGCGTCGAGTTCGTGTCTCCGTAGACGAGCACCCAGTCGGCGCGCTCCCGCCGCACGACCCGGGCGATCGCCGGCTCCATCCGCTCGGCGTCGGCCGTCCGCAGGTCGAGGCTGTAGACGGGCACCGGGATCGCGAGCTCGTCGAAGAAGACCTGCGACATCTCGGGGTCCCAGTGCTGCCCCGTGTGCAGCACCACCTCGTCGATCCCGGCCTCGCGCAACGCGACGGTCACCGGGGCGGACTTGATGAACTGCGGCCGGTTCCCGACCACGGAGATCACGCGCATCGCCGCTACGATACGCACCGCTCCAGGGGCCGTTAGCTCAGCTGGTAGAGCAGGGGACTCTTAATCCCAAGGTCGTAGGTTCGATCCCTACACGGCCCATCTCGCCGGCGCCCGGCTCACGTCGCGAGCCGGTACGCGCCGTAGGCGATCACGCCGAGCCAGCCTAGCTGGAACAGGACGACCATGCTCAGCACGAGCAGCTCGTCGATCCTCCGCTGCGCACGCGCGCTCTGAGCAGCCAGTTCGCCGGCTGCCGATTCAACCACCGTCACGTTCCCTCCCCTCGGCTCGTGCGTGCCACGAGCTGTCGGGAACCTTTTGTCCCCCGCTCGATCCGCGCAACCTTCTCGAGACGTGTTTTACAGACCCGTTACGGGGCGGCGCCGGCGGCGGTTCCTGCCGCCTGCCGGCGCCTTCTTCTCCGCGGGCTGCGGGAGCGGAAAGAGTGCTGCCGCGAGCATCTAAAAGATATTGCGGTGCGGCTTCGCCCAGGCCACGCGGATCAGCTCCGCCTCTGCCTCGAGGAGGCCCATCTCCTCGGGCCGGGGCTGCGGGGCGCGCTTGCCGTTCGGGCGCCGCGGCGCGGTCGTGTCCCACGAGAGACGGTTCATGCGTGCACCTCCTGGTTCGTCGTGGGCGCGGGCGCCCTGGTGATCCTGATGTCGCCGGAGACCGTCTTCGCACGGATCTCCACGAACGGCGCGTCGTCGCCTGCCTGCGGCGCGCCGGCCGTCATCTCGAGCTCCGAGCTCGTGTCGCCGCTGACGGTCGTGCAGTCGAGGAAGGCGTTCGAGCCGCGCCGGACGGCGACGGTCACGTCGCCGGAGACCGAGTGGGCGGAGACGATTCCTCGCATCACGGCGCCGTGATCCTGGTCGCCGCTGACGGAGTTGGCGCTCACGTTGTCGTACGCCTCCCCGATCGAGATGTCGCCCGACACGGAGGTGACGCTGACCGCCCCTCTCGCGACGGTGATGTCGACGTCGCCCGACGCGGTCTGGATGTTGGTCGGGCCCACCTCGCGGGCGGAGAAGTCGGAGCTCGCGCCCTTGACGTTGACGCCGCCGCTGACGCGGTCGACCTCGACGTCGCCGGACGCGGTGGCCACGTTCAGCCCTCCGAGCGTGCCGCGGGCGAGGACGTCGGCCGACTTGGTGCGCACCGCGAGGCCCGACTCGTGCGGGCAGCGGACGCGACACTCGATCCCGCTGCGGCCGAAGAGCGTCAGGCTGAAGCCGCGCTTCTGCGGAACGTCGACGACGACGGTCGGGCGGTGGCCGTGCTGGTTCAGCTCGATTCGCGCACTGTCGACGAGCCGCTGCGACTCCTCGTCGTGCGCGATCAGCTCGACGTCGACACGGCCGTCGAGTGTCGGGTCGATCTCGATGTCGCCGCTCGTGAGCCGCACGTCGAGCTCGACCGGTCCCTGGACTTCGAACGACTTCTGCATCGCGTTCCTCCTCAGCTCTGGGCGTAGCCCGACAGGCGCTTGCCGCTGACGTGGACGGGGCGCGACTCGGCCGCGCGCGCGATCGCACGCACGAGCCACGCGTTGACGGAGATCCCCTCGCGCTCGGCCGCCTTCTCGACGGACGCCTTCAGCGACTCGGGAAGGCGCAGGCTGATCCGCGCCGAGAGCTCCTCGCCGGCGACCCCGGCGGCCTCGCCGGGCGTGTCGACGAACACGAGCTCCGGCTCCTGGCCGGCGAGGCGCACCTCGATGTGGCCGGAGGGAAGCTTGGAGGAGAGCTCGACTGCCGCCTGGGAGAGCAGGTCGAACAGCTTCAGCCTCAGGTTCGAGGCGAGTGCGTCGGAGAGCCGCTGGGCGACCTGCGCCGAGCGCTCGTCGCCGAGCTCGGCGAGCCGCTGCAGGTCCTGCTGAAGTCCCTCGAGCACGATCGTCAGATTCATCGTGACATCACTATGACATCACACGTAGCGCTTGTCAAGCACCATCTGCGACACGTAATGCTGTCGGTGGTAGCACCGGCGTCTGCGCACGTCCCGGAGTACGCTGGCGCCGTGTCGGAGGGGGTGCCGCGGGAGCTGCTCGAGCACGTCCTCGCAGCGCTCGACGAGGGCGTGATCGTCGTCGACGGCGCCGGGAACCGCGTCTACGCCAACGAGCAGGCGGCGCGCCTGACCGGGTACGGATCGGCCGCCGAGCTCCTTGCAGCGCCGCGCGACGAGGCGGCCGCGCGCTTCGAGCTGCGCGACGCCGAGGGCCGGCCGCTCCGCGGCGAGGACCTGCCGGGGCGGAGGGCGCTCGCGGGCGCGGAGCCCGGCAGGGCGTTGATCCGGTTCCGGGCCGGCGACGGCCCCGAGCGCGTCTCCGAGGTGCGGGCGATCAGCGTGCGCGACGCCCGGGGAGCGGTCGCCTACGCGGTCACGTTCTTCCGTGAGGTGACGAACGACGTCGGAGCCCGCGAGCGGGTGGAGGCGCGCTACCGGGACGCGATGGAGGCGGGGGCGCTCCTCGACGCGCTCTACGACAGCGCGCCTGTCGGGCTCGGCTTCTGGGACCGCGACCTTCGCTACGCCCGCGTCAACGAGGCGCTCGCGGCCATCAACGAGCGGAGCGCCGACGATCACGTCGGGCGCACCTTTCGCGAGGTCGTGCCGCAGCTTGCGGACGAGCTCGAGGCGCTCGTCCGCGACGTGCTCGAGACGGGTCGGCCGGTGATCGGCCGCGAGATGACCGCCGGGACGCCGCTCCACCCCGACCTCCTGCGGCACTGGTCGGCGAGCTACTACCCGGTGGTCGGGGCGGAGGGCGAGCCGATCGGCGTCGGAGCCGTGATCGAGGAGACGACCGAGCGCCGGCGCGCCGAGCAGCTGACCGAGCTGCAGCACACCGTGACGAGCGTTCTCAGCGGCGCCGAGACGGTCGAAGCCGCGGTCAGGGGGGTCCTGGCGGTCGTCTGCACCACGCTCGGTTGGGACGTCGCCTGCTTCTGGTCGACGGAGCCCGACGCGCGGGCCCTGACCTGGGCGCGCACGGGGGCGGAGCTCGACGGCTTCCTCGCCTCCACCGAGCGCGCGTCGCTCTCGCCCGAGCTGCTGCCGGGGCGCGTGGTGCAGCGGCAGGCGGTGGAGTGGCTCGTCGACTTCGCGGAGGAGCCGTTCCCGCGGGCGGCCGTGGCGGAGGCGGAGGGGCTTCGCTCGGGCGTCGCCTTCCCCGTCCTCGTGCGCGGCGAGGCCGCGGGCGCGGTGGAGGCGTTCTCGCGGGTCCGGCGTGAGGTCGACCACGAGCTGGCGGCGTCGCTCGAGGCGCTCGGCCGGCAGCTCGGCCAGTTCCTGCAACGAAAGCGGGTGGAGGACGAGCGGGCCCGGCTCTTGCAGCGCGAGCAGGCGGCCCGTGCGGACGCCGAGGCAGCGGCCGCGACCCTGCGGAAGCTGGCGCGCGTCTCCGAGGCGGCGCTCGAGCACCTCTCGCTCCACGACCTCCTGCCGGCGCTCCTGACGCGGATCGTCGCCGTGCTCGAGGCGGACACCGGCGCGATCCTCCTGCTCGGGGACGACGGCCACCTGCACGTACGTGCCACGGTCGGGCTCGGCGAAGGGGCGGAGTATGTGAACGCGATCCCGCTGGGGGAAGGCATGGCCGGCGCCGTCGCCGCGTCGCGAGCGCCGCTCCTCGTCCCGGACCTCGCGCACGTGGAGCTCGCGAGCCCCGTGCTGCGCGAGCGCGGCATCAACTCGGTCGTAGCGATCCCGCTCGTCGTCGAGGACAGGGTGATCGGCGTCGTCCACGCAGGCTCGGAGCAGTACGCGAAGTTCGTCGAGGACGACGCGCGTCTGCTCGAGCTGATCGCGGACAGGATCGCGCTCGCCATCAACCAGGCGTCCCTGTACGAGGCCGAGCAGGTCGCGCAGGAGCGCCTTCGCTTCCTCGGCGAGGCGAGCATCCTCCTCGGCTCGTCGCTCGACGTCGACCGGACGCTCGAGCAGCTCGGCGGCCTCGTCGCCGGACGCGTCGCCCACTGGTGCAGCACGCACCTCGTCACCGAGTCGCCCGACATCAGGCTCGTGACGGTCGTCCATCAGGACGATTCGAAGGTGGACGCCCTGCGGGCCGAGCTTGCGAGGACGAAGGCGACCGAGCGGATCCGCCGGGTGATTCGCGGCGGCCGGCCGAGCGTGCGCGCCGACTCGGTGGTGGTGCCGCTGAGCGCGCGCGGCCGCACCTTCGGCGCGATGGCTCTCGGCTGGGACGGCGCGACGCCGCCCCGCGGCGAGGCATTGCTCGAGTTCGCGCTCGATCTCGCGCGCCGCGCGGCGATCGCAATCGACAACGCGCAGCTGTACGGCGCGGCCCAGGAGCGGGCGCAGGCGGCCCGCGTGCTCGCTTCGGTCGGCGACGGCGTCTTCCTCGTCGACCGCGCAGGCGTCATCCGGACGTGGAACCGCGCGGCGGCCGCCGCGACGGGGCTCCCGGCGTCATCGGTCGTCGATCGGCCCGCGGCGGAGGCCGTCCCCGGCTGGGCAGCGATCGCGCCGCGCATCACGATCACGCCGTCGCGAGGCACGGCGCCCAGGCCGGAGTCTCTGCCGCTCGATGTGGGCGGCCGCGAGGTGTGGCTGTCGATCCACGGTGTCGCCGTCCCCGACGGCGTCGTCTACGCGTTCCGCGACCTGACGGAGGAGCGCGCGCTCGAGCAGCTGCGAAACGAGTTCGTCTCGACGGTCTCGCACGAGCTGCGCACGCCGCTCGCCGCGATCTACGGCGCTGCGATGACGCTGCGGCGCAGCGACGTCGCGCTCGACGACGACCAGCGCGCACGGCTCCTCGACGTCGTCTCGGGCGAAGCCGACCGTCTCGCACGCACCGTCAACGACATCCTCTGGGCGAGCCGGCTCGACTCGGACTCGCTGCAGGTGACGATCGAGAGCTGCGAACCGCTCGACCTCGTCGCGGACGTCATCCATGCGCAGGAGGCGCATCTCGACCCGTCGCACGAGCTCGTCGTCGAGGCGGCGGACGAGCTGCCGCCGATCGCGGGCGACGTGGACAAGGTCGGGCGTGTCCTCATCAACCTCGTCGACAACGCCGTCAAGTACTCGCCGGACGGCGGCCGCGTGACCGTCACGGTGGCGCCCGTCGGCTCACACGTGCGGTTCTCCGTCAGCGACCAGGGACTCGGTATCCCCCTCACCGAGCAGCGCCGTGTCTTCGAGAAGTTCTACCGGCTCGACCCGAACATGAACCGCGGCGTCGGCGGCACCGGGCTCGGTCTGTACATCTGCCGCGAGCTCGTGCGCCGCATGGAGGGACGGATCTGGGTCGAGTCCGCGGGCCTCGGCCGCGGCTCGACGTTCCACGTCGAGCTACCCGCTGCCGCCCCGCCGCACTAGCGAAACCGGGCGGCCGAACGGCCGCCCGGTTTGCATGTCTAGTAAGGCTCGGGACCCTCGTCCACGTAGGTCGTCCGGCGACGCGACGGACCGCCGACGCCGCCCCAGCTCGACCAGAACATGAGCGACAGGATGAGGCCGATCGCGCCCACGACCATCAGGATGACGCCGATCGTGTTGATGTCGACGCCAGAGACGGTCGCGTTGATCGCCCAGGTGAGGATCGCGCCGGCCGCGATCAGGATGAGGCTGACTCCGATACCCATTCTCTGAACCTCCTTGGGTTCGTTCTCCCGACGTGAGGTGACTCGCTCCGGTTCGTTCCCGGTGCAGGGATTCAACGGCAGTGCAGGCAAAACGGTTACGGCTCGCCTCGCCGTCTCTTGGACTAGTGTTCGAAGCGGGTGCGTAGGGGCTCGGTTCTCCAGCTGGTCGGACTGGCCGCGGTCGCGGCTGTCATCACGACGCTCGTCGCGGTCCTGATCCCGTGGCTCCCGGAGGCAGCGAGCACGGAGTCGGGACGGATCCACTTCGTCTACTGGTTCACGACGGGGATCGCGATCGTCGTCTTCTCGATCGTCGTCGCCGTCCTCGCCTACTCCGTCATCCATTTCCGCGCCCGTCCCGACGACGATTCGGACGGCCCGCCGACCCACGGCCACACCACCCTCGAGATCGTCTGGACGGCGATCCCGACCGTGCTCGTGACCGCGATCTCCATCGTCAGCGCAGTCGTGCTCGCCCAGAACAGCCATGCCGGCTCGGACCCGCTGATCGTCAAGGTCAAGGCGCAGCAGTTCGCCTGGGCGTTCACGTACCCGAACGGCAAGAGCTACGGGTCGCTGACGCTGCCGAAGGACCGGCACGTGAAGTTCCAGATCACCTCGAACGACGTCATCCACTCGTTCTGGGTGCCGGAGTTCTCGCAGAAGCAGGACGCCGTGCCGGGCCAGACGAACACGATCGTCGTCACGCCGCGCCGGCTCGGCCGGTTCCCGGTCGTCTGCACCGAGCTCTGCGGCCTCGGCCACGCGCTGATGCGGAGCCACGTCGACGTCGTCACGCCGGGCAAGTTCGCGGCGTTCATGAAGAGCGGCGGCAGGACCGCCGGCCCGCCCGGGCTGGCCGTCTTCCAGCAGAACGGTTGCGGCAGCTGCCACACCTTCAAGCCCGCCGGCGCGACCGGGAAGATCGGCCCCGACCTCGACGACCTGCACGCGGCGGCCGCGAAGGCGAACCGCGGGCCGGTCGCGAAGTTCGTCGAGGAGTCGATCGTCGACCCCGCCGCCTACATCGCGCCGGGCTATTCCGACCTGATGCCCCACATCTTCAAGTCCCAGATCCCACCCGCCCAGCTGACCCAGCTGGTGAAGTACCTGAGCCAGGGAGCGAAGCAATGACCACCGCAGTCGCCGAAGCCCACGACCACCACGTCACGCCGCCGCCCCCCGCCGGCTGGCATCGCCTGACCGCACCCGGTTGGTTGCGGGTCCTCTGGGTGACGCCGATCGGCTTCGGCTTCGGCGCCGGGCTGACCGTGCTGATCCGCTGGCTCGCGCACTGGGACCCCGTCTGGAAGGGCTCGGTGATCGTGACGGTCGAGCTCGTCACGACGCCGCTCTTCTTCCTCGTCGGCCTCGGCGGCTTCGACTACTGGGCGCACTACGCGTCGGGCCGGCCGACGCGACCGGACGACCACTCGTCGCACGGCGCGCGCTCGTGGCGCGACTACTTCCGCGTCAACACCGACCACAAGGTGATCGGCGTCCAGTACGTCGTCACGACGATCTTCTTCTTCTGTGTCGGCGGCCTGTTCGCCATGCTCTTCCGCGCCGAGCTCGCGCAACCGGGCGACCAGTTCTTCAACCCGCAGACGTTCAACGTCCTCGTCTCGGACCACGCGGCCCTGATGATCTTCCTGTTCATCATCCCGGCGTTCGCGGGTCTCGGGAACTACGTCATCCCGCTCATGCTCGGCGCCGCCGACATGGCGTTCCCGCGCCTCAACGCGCTCTCGTTCTGGCTGCTCCCGATCGCCGGCGTGATCATCGTCGCGGGCATGGCCACCCCCGGTGGCGGCCCCTCGGCGGGGTGGACGTGCTACGCGCCGCTCTGCTCGCACCAGCCGCTCGGGCAGGTGTTCTTCAACATGGGCGTGCAGTGGGCGGGAGCGAGCTCGATCATGACCGCGCTCAACTTCCTGGTCACGATCATCACCATGCGTGCGCCCGGGATGACGTTCTGGCGCATGCCGCTGCTCGTCTGGGCGAACTTCACGACGTCGCTCCTCGTCGTGATCGCGACGCCGTTCATCGCCGGCTCCCAGTTCTTCGTCATGTTCGACCGCGTCCTGCACACGAACTTCTTCGAGACGGGCGGCGGCGGCTACGTGCTCGGGTACCAGCACATCTTCTGGTTCTACTCACACCCGGCGGTGTACATCATGATGCTGCCCGGGTTCGGGATCATCAGCGAGGTCATCTCGGTGATGAGTCGTAAGCCGATCTTCGGCTACCGGCTGATGGCGCTCTCGTTGATGGCGATCCTCGTCCTCGGCTTCTCCGTCTGGGCGCACCACATGTTCGTCGCCGGCATGGCCGGCTGGCTGCGTGTGCCGATGATGGTCACCTCGATGGTGATCGCGGTGCCGACCGGCATCAAGATCTTCTCCTGGTTAGCGACGATGTGGGAAGGGCGAATCCATTTCACGACGCCGATGCTGTTCGCGCTCGGCTTCCTGTCGATGTTCGTGATCGGCGGCCTTTCCGGCATCTACCTCGCGTCGGTGCCGATCGACATCCACGCGAGCGACACGTACTTCATCGTCGCCCATATCCACTACGTGCTCTTCGGCGGCTCCGTGTTCACGATCTTCTCCGGCATCTACTACTGGTTCCCGAAGATGACCGGGCGGATGTACAACGAGCGGCTCGGCAAGCTCCACTTCTGGCTGACGTTCGTGGGCTTCAACCTGACGTTCTTCCCGATGCACTACATCGGCCTGCGCGGGATGCCGCGCCGCGTCGCCGATTACGCGTCGCAGTTCGCCGACATCAACCTGTTCATCTCGATAGCGTCGTTCGGCCTTGGCGCCTCGACGATCGTGTTCCTCTACAACATGGCCTACTCGTGGCGGCACGGGCCGGCCGCCGCGGCGAACCCGTGGCGCGCGCTCACGCTCGAGTGGCAGGTGTCGTCGCCGCCGCCGGTCTTCAACTTCGACGAGTTGCCGCAGGTGGTCGGCAACCCGTACGAGTACGGCGTGCCGGGCGCGAGGCACGCGATCTTCGGCGCGCCCCAGCCCGAACCGGTGGGCGCCGACTGATGGCGCACATGCTGGTGATCGCGAACGAGACGGTCGCGTCGCGCGGGCTGCTCGACGTGCTCCGCGACAGGGACCCGGCCGACTGCCGCTTCACCGTGATCGCGCCGGTCAACGAGCCGAACCAGGGCTACGTCGTCTACGAGGACACCCGGCGCGCGTCCGCCCGCCGGCGCCTCGAGAAGACGCTGAAGGCGCTGCGCGAGGCCGGGTATGCCGCGCAGGGGTTCGTCGTCGAGACGGGGCCGGTGCAGGCGGTCAAGGACGCGCTCGCCCAGCTCGAGCCCGGGGTCGACGAGATCGTCGTCTCGACGCACCCCGAGGAACGGTCCGGCTGGATGCGGCGCAACGTTCTCGAGGACGTCGAACGCGCCGCCGGCGACCGGCCGGTCACGCACGTTGTCGCAGGAGACGACGGCGTCGAGAAGAACGTGCTCGTGATCGCGAACCAGACCGTCGTCGCGCCCGAGCTGCTCGAGCGGATCCGCAAGCGCGCCGAGAAGGGCGACGCGAGCTTCCTGATCGTCGCGCCGCAGAGCGACAACGAGCCGCACGCGGACGCCGACCGGCGCCTCAGGCTCGCGCTCGGCGAGCTGCGCGGCGAGGGGATCGACGCGCACGGCCAGGTCGTCCACCCCGACCCGTACACCGCAGCGCGGCACGTCGTCAACGACGAGCGCGTCGACGAGATCATCGTCTCGACCTTCCCGGGCGAGAAGTCCGGCTGGCTTCGCCGTGACCTCGTCGAGCGGCTCCGCAAGGACACGGGGCTGCCGGTCGAGCACGTGATCTCCGCCAACAACCCGGTGCCGGCATGAGACGTCCTGTGTCAACCCTCGGTTGCGAGGAGCCGGGTGAGGTTGCCGTGGCGGTCGGGGTTGTAGGTGGTTCGGTCTTGCCAGAGGCGCCAGATGATGCGGAGCCAGGCGCGGCCGAGGATGCGGATTGCGTGGGGGTGGTCGTGGCCTCGGGCGCGGGCGCGTTGGTAGATGTCTGCGGCCCAGGGGTTGTGTTTGCGGCTGCTGTCGGCGAGGACGCTGACGGCGTCGCGGAGGTTTTTGTTGCAGGCCCAGCGGAAGCGGGCGACTTTCTTTTTGCCCGATTCGACCGCGACGGGGGCTTGGCCGGCGATCGCTTCGAGCGAGGCGCTGGAGTTGTGGCGGGCGCGGTTGTCGCCGATCTCGGCGAGCAGTTCGGCGGCGGTGACGACGCTTTTGGGGTCGCGGAAGAGGGAGAGGAAGATGTGTCCGTCGTTGTGGGCGCGGATCGCGCCGGCGATCTGGCTCGTGAGCAGGCGGATCTGCTCGACCAGCGGCTTGAGCGCGGCAACGAGCGCGAGCACGGCGGCTCTGCGGGCTTCTTGCTCGGCTTCGCCGGTGCGGCCTTGTGGGGCGGTGCGCAGGCGTTCGAGCAGCTCGTCGGTGCTTCGGCGGCCGCTGTAGCCGTTGCGGGCGAGGAAGCCGGCGAGGCGTTTGGCGCCGAGTCCGCGCGTGTCGGCGGGGCTGGGGTAGCGCTCGAGGAAGGCGAGGCCGATCGGCGAGTCGACGTCGGCGAAGATCTGCCTGGCGCCGGGCCAGAAGGCGTCGAGTTGTGCCCTGAGCTGGTTGGCGAGCGCGACCTTCTGCTCGACCAGGTCCTCGCGGGTGCGGGTCAGCGTCCTCAGCGCCTTCGTTTCGTCGCTGTCGGGTTGGAGCAGCCGGAAGCGGTGCATGTCGGTGCGGGCGAGCTCGGCGAGGACGTAGGCGTCGAAGCCGTCCGACTTGCCGCCGCTGCGGTAGCGGTCGCGTGCCGCGGCCAGCTGGTTGGGGTGCACCGCCACTACCTGGATGCCCGCGTCGAGCAGCCGGTCAACGACGAGCCCGTTCGGCTGCTCGATCGCGACACGTGCCACGCCGAGCGCGAGCAGCCGCTGGACGAGCGCCTCGATCCCGCCTTCGCTGTGGCTGATCCGACGTTGCTCGAGCTGGCGGCCGTCGCCGTCGACCACGAGCAGCCGGTGCTCCTCGCTGGCCAGATCGATCCCCGCGGTAGGGTCGTCCATTCGTCCTCCTTCGCTTCGGGTGCTGGATGCGGGCCGACCGGCGAGGTACCGTGGCGGTTGCTCATTGACGGGCCCTCGGTGGGGCGACGTCCTGTCGCCGCTCCGGGTGCCTCACACCGCCGGGAGGCGCAGGTCTCATGCGGGCCGTCTACGCGGCAAGCGTCGAGGGCGCTCTCCCGGCGGTGGTCAGCCACCAGCCGACGCTACGAACAACGCCGGTCGACGTCGCCCGCGCTGACTGTGCGTGGGCGGGCTCTCGATTTTCAAAGAACAGACAAAACCAACAGCAAGGTTGACCAATGAGCGT
>DASUAX010000102.1:0-50183 GCA_035763525.1 Gaiellaceae bacterium | reverse complement strand
CGACGCTGACCGAGTCGCCGCCGTGCTCGAGCGCGTTCTGGAGCAGCTCGGCGAAGACGAGGGCGAGCGCCGTCGCCCTCGCGCCGGGGAGGCTCACGCGGGCGAGCGACGCGTTCACGGCCTTGCCGCCGCCGACGCCCTGCACGAGCATCGCCCGCAGGCGATCGATCAGGTCGGCGAGCTCGACATCCTCCTCGCGCCGCTCGGTCAGGAGCTCGTGGACCGCCGCGATCGCGAGGATCCGGTTCACCGAGTGCTCGAGCGCCTCGCGCGGGTCGATTGCCTCGTCCGACCGCGCCTGCAGACGGAGGAGCGACGCCACCGTCTGCAGGTTGTTCTTGACGCGGTGGTGGATCTCCTGGGCGAGCACGCCGCGCATGACGGCCCGCCCGTGCTCCAGCGCCACCGCGGCGTGCGTCGCGATCGACGCGAGCAGCTCCCTGTCACCTTCGGTGAACGGCGAGCCGCGGTCCGCGACGAGCTCGCCGATCTGCCGCCCGCGCCAGCGCAGAGGCTGGCGGATCGCATGCGTCGAAGCGACCCCCTCCGGCCACGCGATGCGGCCGTCGTCGAGAACGAGCGCCGCGCCGGTCGCGGCGAGCGCCTCCATCGTCGTCTTCACGATCGCCTCGAGCGACTCCTCGAGATACAGCGAGTCCTGCACCGCCTCGGAGATGCGCGCCAGCGCCTCGAGCTCGTTCACCCGCCGCTGCGCCTCCGCATACAGCTTCGCGTGCTCGATCGACTGGGCCACCTGCGCCGCGATCGCGAGCAGCAGGTCGACCTCGTCGTCGGAGAACGACCGCTGCTCCAGCGTGCGAACGTTCAGCGCGCCTTCGAGCGTTCCGTCCCGCGTGAGGATCGGCACAGCGAGGATCGACTGGTACTCGTCCTCCGGGAGATTCGGGAAGTTCTTGAACCGCGGGTCGAGGTGCGCCTCCGACTCGAGCATCACCGGCGCACGCGCCGCGGCCGCCGAGCCGGTGATCCCCTCCCCCGGCCGCATCCGAGGGCGCCGCGACATCTCGTCGATCGGCGTCCCGTGCGTCGCGCGCAGCACGAGCTCGTCCGCGCGCTCGTCGTAGAGATAGACGAAGCATGCGTCGGTCGCGAGCGCGTCCGCGACCTTCGTCGCGACGAGCGCCAGCACTTCCTGCAGGTCGAGCGTCGAGTTGACGGCCTCGATCGTCTCCGTCAGCAGGCGCAGGTGCCGTTCGCGCGCGTCCATCCGGGAACGAAGGGTACGCTCGCCCCGTGACCGGCACCCAGTGGCTGTTGATGCTGCACGTGGCATCGGCCTTCTGCTTCGTCGGGGGCTCGGTGGCGGCGGCGATCCTGAACACGCTCGCGATCCGGGCGGAGCGCCCGAGCGAGACGGCGCACCTGCTGCGCCTGATCCGCCTCGCGCTACCGGTCGTGTTCGTCGGAGTCGCAGGCACGCTCGTCTTCGGGATCTGGCTCTGGCACCACCTGGGCTTCTCGATCGGCGCGGGCTGGATCTGGGCGTCGCTCGCGCTGTGGGTGGTCGCGAACGCGCTCGGCGGCTACGGCGGGCGCCACCAGGAGCGCGCTCGGGAGCTGGCCGAGCGGCTCGCCGGCGAGGGCGACGCCTCCACCGACGAGCTCCGTGCCCTGCTCCGCGACCGCACGGGCCTCGCCATCTCCTGGGCCGCCGGCGCCGCAACACTCGCCATCCTCGTCCTCATGATCTGGAAGCCGTGACCGTCCTCGCCTTCAGCCGTCCGTTCTGGCCGCTCTTCCTGCACGTGCTCGGCGCGATGGTCCTCTGGGGAGCGATCCTCGCCGCGCTCGTCGTCGCGATCGCGCGTCTTCCCAGGGCCACGCTCGCTTCGCTCTTCGTCGCGGTGCCCGCGTGGGCGCTGACACTCGGCGGGGGATTCTGGATCGAGAGCAAGGAGGGCTTCGGCGACTCGAGCCCGACGTGGCTCGGGATCGGGCACGGGGTGCTCGAGCCCGGCGTCGTCGTATTGCTCGCGGCGATCGGCAGCGCCTACTGGTGGGCGCGCAGCGGCAAGCCGCTCGCCGGTCGCATCACGGCCGGTCTGGCGGCGCTCTACCTCGTGCTGCTGACGATCGCGCTGCTCGCGATGTCCGGCAAGTGGTCCTGAGAAGCCACTTTCACAAAAGCTTTACGGCGCACGAGGTATTTCATCGTAGACGGGGAATAGGTTCGAACCAGATGAGCGCACTGGCAATCGACCTCCGCCGCACCGCCGGGTTTCTCGTCGCAGACGCCCGCGGCCGGGTCGTCGGCACGGTCGAATGCCCGATGTACGGAACCTCGCCCGAGCAGCCCGACGCGCTTTCCGTCCGCTCGGGGTTCTTCGCCCGCCGCCGCCGGATCGTGCCGGCCGAGTCGATCGAGCAGATCGACGACGGCGCGAAGGTGATCGGCCTTCGCGTCGACCGCGAGTCGATCAGAACCTTCCTCTAACGAGGTGTCAGACACCCTGAGGTGTCAGACACCCGGCGTGGCAGGTCAGAGAACGCCGAGGTAGCGGTCGAGCTCCCACTGGGTGAGCTGCACCCGGTACTCGTCCCACTCGCCGCGCTTCAGCTTCACGTAGTTGTCGAAGATGTGGTCGCCGAAGGCGCGCCGCATCAGGTCGCTCGAGGCGAACTCGTCGATCGCCTCGCCGAGCGTCTCCGGGAGCGAGACGATGCCTCGCTCGCGGCGCTGCTCCGGAGTCAGGTGGTAGAGGTTCGTCTCCATCGGCGGCTCGAGCTCGTAGCCCTGCTCGATCCCCTCGAGGCCCGCATGCAGCAGGGCCGCGAAGGTGAGGTACGGATTGCAGGCCGGATCCGGGCACCGGATCTCCGCCCGCGTCGCCTGCTCCGAGCCCGGCTTGTAGAGCGGGATCCGGATCAGTGCCGACCGGTTCCGCTGCGACCAGGCGACGTAGACCGGCGCCTCGTACCCGGGCACGAGCCGCTTGTACGAGTTCACCCACTGCGCGAACACGGCGGACAGCTCGCGCGCGTGCCGCAGCAGGCCGGCGATGAACTGCTTGCCCGTCGGCGACAGGTTGTACTGGTCGTCGCCCGAGAAGAACTGGTTGCGGCCGTCCTTGAACAGCGACATGTGCGTGTGCATGCCCGAGCCGTTCTCGCCGAAGAGCGGCTTCGGCATGAACGTCGCGTAGACGCCGTTCTTCGCCGCGACCTCCTTGACGATGAGCCGGTACGTGACCGTCTGGTCGGCCATGTCGAGCGCGCTCGAGTAGCGCATGTCGATCTCGTGCTGGGACGGCGCCACCTCGTGATGGTGGTACTCGATCGCGATCCCCATCGCCTCGAGCGCGCGGATCGTCTCGTTGCGCAGCTCGGTGGCGGCGTCGAGAGCCGTCATCGCGAAGTACCCGCCCTCGTCGAGCGTCGTGGGCGACGTCTTGCTCGCGAAGAGAAAGTACTCGAGCTCCGGGCCGATGTTGAACGTGTCGAAGCCGAGCGACTCCATCCGCTCGAGGGCTCGACGCAGCACGTAGCGCGGATCGCCCTCGTACGGGCGCCCGTCCGGGGTGACGATGTCGCAGATCATGCGCCCGACCTTCGCCTCGCCGTCACGCGTCGGCATCACCCGGTAGGAGGCGGGGTCGGGGATCGCGACCATGTCGGACTCCTCGATCGCGTTGAAGCCCGTGATCGACGAGCCGTCGAAGCCCATGCCGTCGTTCAGCGCGCCCTCGATCTCGGAGGGCGTGATCGCGAAGCTCTTCAGGTGCCCCTCGATGTCGGTGAACCAGAAGAGGACGTACTCGACCCCGTCCTCCTGCATCTGCTCGAGGACCCGCTTGCGCGCCGCGGGGTCGGACGTCGCGCGGTCCTTGCTCTCGATCATCGCCATGCGGCGACTCTAAGCGATCCAGACGGAGACGTGCGACGTGCTCTCGGCGGTGAACGGCTCGTGCCGCCAGCCGCCCCACCGATCCTCCAGCGTCAGCCCGGCGAGGCGCGCCATCAGGTCGAGCTCCGACGGCCAGACATAGCGGAACGGCGTTGCCGACCGCTCCACGCGGTCGTCGTCGATCCGGTAGTGGTGCGAGACGAGCCCCTGCCTGACGACGTCGTACTCGTCGATCCCGAGGTGGTCGGGGCGCACCGAGAAGGGCCTGTGCGCCTCGCCCCGCGGGAGCCGCTGCAGGTCGGGGACGCCTACCTCGATCACGAAGCGGCCGTCCACCTGCAGGTGCGCGGCCGCGTTCTGGAAGCAGGCGACCTGCGCGTCCTGGGTCGTGAGGTTCATGATCGTGTTGAAGACGAGATAGACGAGCGAGAAGGAGCCCTCGACTCTCGTCGCCGTCATGTCTCCGATCGCGACGGGGATGCTCCCGGACTTGCGCCGGAGCTGCGCGACCATGTCCGGCGACAGGTCGATGCCGGCGACGCGCACTCCGCGTGCGGCGAGCGGAATCGCGATTCGCCCGGTCCCGATCGCCAGCTCGAGCGCGCCGCCGCCGGCGAGCGGCTCGAGGAAGTCGACGACCGGGTCGACCGCCTCGGGCGAGGCGATCTCCCGGTCGTCGTCGTAGCGCTCGGCGACGCGGCCGGCAAACCAGTCGGTCATCCCGACCGCTTCAGCTTGCCGCGCTTCTTCGCGTAGCGCTCGCCGGCCTTGAAGACGACGAGCCCGATCGGGATCGAGAATGCCCCGATCACGAGCAGCGGCCACACGTCGGCCCACGCGAGGCCGGCCCCGTGCAGGATCTGCTCACGATTGCCGCGCAGGGCGTACGTGGCCGGCGAGATCTTCGCAACCCACTGCATCCACTCCGGCAGGACGCTCACCGGGTAGTAGACGCCCGAGACGACGAGCATCAGCCCTTGCGCGACGAACCCGAGCTGGGTCCCTTTCTCCGGCGAGACGAGCGGCAGGACCGCGGTCATCATCCCGATGCCGATGAACGACACCGAGGCGATCGCGAGCAGCGCGATCGCCGCTCCGTAGTTCGCGTTCGGGATGTGGATGCCGATGAAGACGACCACCGCGGCGAACACGGCGGCCGCCCGCAGGAGCCCGTAGAGCACGGCGTAGACGCCCATGCCGATCAGGTGCACCGGCCGCGAGACGGGCGCCATGAACGTGTACTCGATCGTTCCCTCCCAGCGCTCCCAGGCGACGGTCTCGGTGACGATCTCGAAGATGATCCCGAGGAACGCCCAGATGACGCCGCCGACGAGCAGCTTCGTCTCGAGCGCATTGCGCTCGGCCGGCGAGAGGCCGACGCCGCGCGCGATGAAGACGATCGTGAGCGTGTTCGCGATCGTCCAGAGCAGGAACGCGAGGTCCCAGAGCAGGTACCGGCGCGTCAGGTAGACGTTGCGCTCCACGACGCCGTACAGCCCGATCAGCTCGTCACGGATGACACGCTTCCGCGTATACGCCTGCGTCACGTCGGCCGCGCTCATATCCGCTCCGGCACCGGCAAAGCCGGCACCTGCGCTCCTCTGTCGCCTCCGTCGAGCCTACGGCTCATGCGAACACCTCCCTCTCCTCGTCCTCCTCGGTCCGTTCGTCCTCGTAGCTGCGCCCGGTGGCGGCGAAGAACGCCTCCTCGAGCGTGTCGACGCCGTAGCGCTCGAGCACGTCGGCGACCGGCTCCAGGAACAGCAGCTCGCCGCGGTCGAGCAGGCCGACGCGGTCGGCGAGCTCCTCCGCCTCCTTCATGTCGTGCGTGCAGAGGAGGATCGTCGAGTCGTGCCGCTCGCGGATCTCGCGGATGAACCCCTGCACCTCCTGCTTCGAGCGCGGGTCGAGACCGGTCGTCGGCTCGTCCAGGAGGAGCAGCACCGGCGAGGTGAGCAGGGCGCGCGCGAGCGCCACCTTCTGCTGCATGCCGCGTGACAGGTTCTCCATCGACTCGCCGCGGCGGTTCGAGGGGAAGCCGACCCGCTCGAGGATGCGGGGGATCTCGCGGCGCGTCTGCGCCGGCCCCATGCCGTAGAAGCGCGCCGCGTAGGCGAGGTTCTCCGCCGCGCTCATCTTCTTGAAGAAGCTCGCCTCGACCGAGACGCGGTTGACGAGGCGCCGGACGGTGCGCGCCTCGCGGAACACGTCGTGGCCGAAGATCCGCGCCTCTCCGCCGTCCGCGAGGAGCAGCGTCGAGAGCAGGCGGACGAGCGTCGACTTACCCGACCCGTTCTGGCCGAGGATCGCGACGCACTCGCCGCGCTGCATCGCGAAGGAGACCCGGCGGAGCGCCGCACGGCGGCGGCGGCCGAGCAGGCCCTTCCGGCGGCTGAAGACCTTCTCCAGGTCACGTACTTCGACTGCTACAGCTGACACACCATGCTCCTTGGGATCGCGGGAGAGCTTGTGAGAAGCTCAGAGAACCGAACGTGGACGCACTGCGGCCGCTAGAAGCGGCGGCGCGTGACGTCTGCGTTCGGGATCCCGGACATGGCTTCGCGGAGCTTAGCAGGCGCGGGCGCGGCTGGCGGCGATGATTTCCTGCGCCTCCGCGCGGTTCCCGAAGCCCCGCGTCTCCGTCCGCTTCGTCTCCTCGAGGTCCTTGTAGACCTGGAAGAAGTGCTCGATCTCGTTCCGGAGCTGGGAGGGCACGTCGTGGATGTCGGCGACGAGGCTCCAGGACGGGTCGTGGAGCGGCACGCAGAGCACCTTCTCGTCGGGGCCCTTCTCGTCGGCCATGTGGAAGACGCCGACGGCGCGGATGCGGATGCGGCAGCCGGGGAACGTCGGCTCGCCGACGAGCACGAGCGCGTCGAGCGGGTCCCCGTCCTCGGCGAGCGTCCCCTCGACGAAGCCGTAGTCCGCCGGGTAGCTCATCGAGGTGAAGAGACGCCGGTCGAGCGTCAGGCCGCCGAGCTCGTCGTCCCACTCGTACTTGTTCCGCGCCCCGGCGGGGATCTCCACGAACACGACGCCGTCCACGTCGGGAAGACTACGAAGAATGGCTGACCACCACGGCCACGACCACGTCGTCGGCGCCGAGACGCGGATCCGGCCGCTCGCGGTGGCGCTCTCGCTGATCGTCGGGTTCATGGTCGTCGAGGTGGCCCTCGGGTTCGTCGCGGACTCGCTCGCGCTCCTCTCCGACGCGGCGCACATGCTGGTGGACGCGGCCGCGCTCGGCGTCAGCGTGTGGGCTGCGCGGCTCGCGCGGCGACCGGCCGGCGGCAGGATGACGTTCGGCTTCCGCCGCGCGGAGATCCTCTCCGCCCAGGCGAACGGCGCCACGCTGCTCGTGCTCGGGCTCGTGATCGTCGCCGAAGGCGTACGGCGACTCGTCTCGCCGCCGGAGGTCGACGCGCCGATCGTCGTCGTGACCGCAGCGGCCGGCGCGGTCGTGAACGTGCTCGCCCTGCGCCAGGTCGCACGCGCGAACCGGACGAGCCTGAACGTCGAGGGGAGCTACCAGCACCTCCTCACCGACCTCTACGCGTTCACGGCGACGGTGATCGCCGGGGCCGTCGTCTGGACGACCGGGTTCGACCGCGCCGACCCGATCGCCTCGCTCGCCGTGGCCGCGTCGATGCTCCTCGCCGCGTGGCCGCTGCTCCGCAAGAGCGGCCGCGTCCTGCTCGAGGCGTCCCCCGAGGGCCTCGACCCCGACGAGGTCGGGGCCGCCATGCGAGGCCAGGCGGGCGTCACCGACGTCCACGACCTGCACGTGTGGGAGATCTCCTCGGGCTTCCCGGCACTCTCGGCGCACGTGCTCGTGGAGCGCGGCGGCGACTGCCACGCGATCAGGCGCGAGCTCGAACGGCTCCTCCACGACCGCTTCCGGCTCGACCACACGACGTTGCAGGTCGACCACACCTCGGAGCGGCTGATCGGGATCTCGCCCTTGCGATCCGGCCGGCGGGACCGCTAGGGTTTCGGCCACGTGCAGCGCCGACGAGGGCGCGCGCGGAAGCAATGGCGCTTCACCACGATCGGTGGTGGGCGCCTTTTTTGTTGGTCCGACGACGAGGAGGACGAGGTGAAGTTCAAGCTCGAATACATCTGGCTCGACGGGTACGAGCCGACGCCCAACCTGCGCTCGAAAACGAAGATCGCCGAGTTCGCATCCGCACCGGAGCTCGAGGAGCTTCCGATCTGGAACTTCGACGGGAGCTCGACGCGGCAGGCGGAGGGCTCGAGCTCGGACTGCCTGCTTCAGCCGGTGGCGATGTTCCCCGACCCGAAGCGCCGCAACGGCCTGCTCGTCATGTGTGAGGTGCTGCTCCCCGACGGGACGCCGCACCCGTCGAACAGCCGCGCCACGATCCCCGACGACCCCGACACGTGGTTCGGATTCGAGCAGGAGTACTTCCTCTACCGGGGCGGCGCCCCGCTCGGCTTCCCGGCCGAGGGCTTCCCTGCGCCGCAGGGCGAGTACTACACGGGCGTCGGGTTCAAGAACGTCGGCGACGTCGCCCGCGAGATCGTCGAGCAGCACCTCGACCTGTGCCTCGAGGCCGGGCTCGAGGTCGAGGGCATCAACGCCGAGGTGGCGAAGGGCCAGTGGGAGTTCCAGATCTTCGGCAAGGGCTCGAGGCGTGCGGCTGACGAGGTCTGGATCGCCCGCTACCTGCTCCTCCGCCTCTGCGAGCGCTACGGCGTCGACGTGAACTTCCACCCGAAGCCGCTCGGCGCGGAGCACGACTGGAACGGCTCCGGCATGCACTGCAACTTCTCGACGAGGCACATGCGCGAGGTCGGCGGCGAGGAGTACTTCGCGGCGCTGATGGACGCGTTCTCGGACCACAAGGAGCACCACATCGCCGTGTACGGGCCCGACAACCACATGCGGCTGACGGGTCTCCACGAGACGGCGTCGATCGACGAGTTCACCTTCGGCGTCGCGAACCGCGGGGCATCGATCCGGATCCCGCACAGCTTCATCCGGAACGGCCATCGCGGCTACCTGGAGGATCGCCGGCCGAACTCGCTCGGCGACCCGTACCGGATCGCCGGCCGGATCCTGCAGACGATCGCCACGGTGCCGGTCGGCGAGTTGCTCGCCGAGGAGACGCTCGCCGCGTAGACTGCTCCCGAGATGCACACCGTGCCGACGACGATGTACGCCAGCAAGCGCGCCTTCCAGGCGATCGTCGTCGCACGCCTCAACGTGTGCTAGCCGGCGCTTTCGTCCATCCCGCCGCCGCCGGCTAGCTCATCTCCCTCGCGGGACCGTGCTACCTCTCGAAAGGACTGCTCATGGCAGACCACGCGTTGACACACGACGACCACGCACCGACCCCGCTCTGGTGCGAGTGCGAGAAGCCGCTGCCGGTGCACCTGGCGGAGCGCAAGGGCGCCGCCCGCAGCGTCTGCGCCCGCTGCGAGCGGCCCCTGCGGCTCAAGCTCCGGCTGGCGTGAGCCGGAGGAGCGTTCCCGCCGGCGTCACCTGATCCGGAAGGTGACGGTGACGTCGGCGGTCACGTCCTGCGTGCCCGGCTCGACGGGCGTCGTGTCGGCCGCCTTCGCGACCGCCGCACGCTCGAAGACCGGCTGCGGCGCGCTCGACTGCTCCGCGACGACCGAGACTGGGCCGACGCCGAAGCCGCCCGCGTCGGCAAGCGCCTGCGCCTTCGCGCGGGCGTCCTCGACCGCCTTCTTCAGCGCGTCGCGGTAGCGCGCATCCTGATCCGAGACCGAGAGGGTCGGGCCGCTGACGGTGTTCGCGCCGGCCGCGACCGCGGCGTCGACGAGCGCGCCCGCGGCGGCGACCTGCGTGGAGGCGGAGACCGAGTTGTCGGCGGTGTAGCCGGTGACGTTCCCGTTGTCGTCAGACCGTGGGTACAGCGAGACCTGCTGGGTCTGCAAGTCCTTGCCGCCCGCCTGCTTCAGCGCGTCGATGACGGCGTTCATCGCCTTCGCGTTCCGGGCGAGCGCATCGGCGGCCGTGGTCGCCTGGGTGTGGACGCCCGCGCTGACGGACGCCTGGTCGGGCACGAGTGTGACGACGCCGTGGCCGACCGTGGTGACCGTGTCGGGGGTGGCGCCGGTGTCGCCGCGCGCGGCCTCGGGGCGGCCGACACCGGCGAAGGCTGCGATCGCCGCGAGGGCCACGGCGGCGACGACGAGTGGAAGCGAGAGCCGTTTCATGCCCCTACTACGCCGCAGCGTGGTGAGATGTCACACGTGCGCTACCGCTTCGTCGACTGTCGCTGGGAGATCGACGACCCGGACGCGGGCAGGCGCGCCTATCTCGCAGGGCACGTGCCGGGCGCCGTGTTCGTCGACGTCGAGCGGGAGCTCTCCGACCCGCCGGGAATCCGCGGGCGACATCCGCTGCCGTCGGCGGAGCGCTTCGTCGAAGCCATGTCACGGGCCGGCATCGACGGTGAGACGTTCGTCGTCGCCTACGGGACGATGGGCGGCCCCGAGCGGCTCTGGTGGCTCCTGCGCCACCACGGCCACGACCGCTTCGCCCTGATCGACCCGGAGGCGTGGCGCGGCCCGCTGACCGCCGGCGAGGAGACCGCGGCGCGTGCGGAGTTCGCCTCGCGGCCGCGCGCCGACGACACGGTCGAGCGCGAGGAGCTCTCGCGACGGCTCGCCGAGCTGGTCGTCGTGGACGCGCGGGTGCCGGCGCGCTTCCGGGGCGAGTCGAACCCCGTCGACCGGGTCCCGGGACGCGTTCCGGGAGCACTCAACGCCCCGTGGAACGAGGCTCGGCCCGAGCTGCCGCCGGGCGAGGTGGTCGCCTACTGCGGCTCGGGCGTGACCGCCTGCGTCGTCCTCCACCGCCTGCACCTGGCCGGCCGCGAAGGAAGGCTCTATCCCGGCTCGTGGTCGGAGTGGGAGCAGTATCCGGAGCTGCCGGTCGAGCGAGACCGCTAGGCCGCCGCCGCAGACGGCGTCTGCGTCGCGTAGGGCGCCAGGTACTGCTCCCAGCGCTGCGGGATCTTCGGTGTCGCGAGCCGGATGAAGAGCACCGGCGCCGGCGGCCGCGGCCGCGCCGGGAGCTCCATGTGCACCTCGTGCGGCATGCGATTCCCCTTGCGCAGGTTGCAGGGCGCGCAGGAGGTGACGACGTTCTCCCACGTCGAGTCGCCGCCCTTCGAGCGCGGGATGACGTGGTCGAGCGTCAGCCGGCCGGTCGAGGTGCCGCAGTAGACACAGCGCCAGCCGTCACGAGCGAAGAGGGCGCGGCGCGAGATCTTCCGCTTCACCGTGCGCGGCACGCGGACGTAGTGCACGAGCCGGATCACGTGCGGCCAGCGATAGGTGTCGCTGGCCGAGCGAAGTGGTCGGTCGAGCTCTTCGACGACCTCTGCCTTCCCCTTGAAGACGAGCACGTGCGCGCGGCGCAGTGAGCACACGTTCAGCGGCTCGTAACTCGCATTCAGGACGAGTACTTGCTGCACCCTGAGGGGAATGTAGCCTCTCCCGCGGACTCGGGCGAAGCCCGAGACCGCGGGAACGAACCTGGGTTCTCGGGCGAAGCCCGAAACCAGATTCGCGACTTCGGCACGACGTGCAGGCCGAAAGTCATGAACCCGGTTCCGGCTTCGCCGGCGACCGGGTTACCGCTGATGCCCGGCCGTCGAGGCCGGGCATCAGCGTCCCATGGCGCGCTCCACGGCCTCCTGCTCCTCCGGAGAGAGGGCGACGGAGGCGCGGCCGCGGTCGAGCTCCTTCATGTAGATCCGGGCGTAGTCACGGCCCTGGATGGCGGTGACGACGACGCCCGTCCGGGCGGAGTCGAGCAGCGCGAGCGACGCCGACTGGTGACCGCCCGTGTCCTCGTACGCGTCGTAGCGGACGATCGCGGTGTTCGCGACGGTCGCGTCGACCCGGCGGTCGACGCGCGCGAGGCCCGCCGCCACCTCGTCCACCGCCCGGTGCAGGTCGTCGATCCGGCCCTGCAGGGAGACGGCGAAGTCGATCAGGTCGCGGCGGCCCCCGCCGAGCAGCGTCCGCTGGGCGTCGCGCACCCGCTTGACGCGGATCGAGGCCCAGAGCGCGACGCCGATGCCGGCGGCGCCGACCGCGACGCCGACGATCGCGACGATCAGCGCCTCTGTCGCCGTCACGTCCACGGGGCGAGGCTAGACGATGGCGCCGGCTATCCGAGCGAGAAGATGACCGGGTAGGTCGCCTTGTTGTTCGACGTGTTGACCTCCCCCTCGACGGGCTTCACGTCGACGAGCACCTGCTCCTTCCGCGCGAACTTGACCGCGCCGAGGTCGGAGAACGTCACGGTCTTCTCCTGGCCCTGGTTGATCACGGGGATCGACTTCGTCTTCACGATCGCCGGGTTCTGCTGGACGGTCAGCGTGACCTTGACGCCGACCTCCTGCGAGTCGCCGGAGTTCTTGATCGTGACGGCGAAGGAGAGGTCCGGGGTGGCGGTGACGAAGTTCTCCTCGGTCGTCGAGAGCGTGTGCCCGCCCGGGCTCCACTTCGTCGAGACGATGTTGGTGCCGTGGAGGCCGGTCACCTTGCCGCCGCTCGTAGAGGCGCCCTGGAGCCGTTGCAGGGTCGAGGTGAGCGACGCCTCGTTGAACAGCCCGCGGTTCTGCACGAACGTCGAATCGGGCGGCTCGACGCCCGTCACACCCTGACGGGCCATCTCCTCTGCCGCGGGCACCTTGAACAGGTCCGACCAGACGACGTCGCTCGCCACGAGCCGGTCGGCCTGCGCCGACAGCACCGACGCCGCGTCGGCCGTCTTCGTCGTCTTCGTCAGCTCGTCGAGCGTGCGCGCGATGCCGGTGACGCCGCTGATCCGCAGCTGCAGCGACTCGACGAGCTGCAGGCTCTCGGGGCGAAGCGGCCCCGGCGGGTCGAGTCGCTTGGCCTGCGCGACGTTCTGACGCTCCTGGTCGGCGATCCCGCGCAGCGTTCCGGCGAGCGAGGACGCCTTCGCGCCCGGAGTGGTCAGGGCGTTCGCGACCGCCGCGCCGTCCTCCTGCGAGCTGTGCGCGATCTTCGCGACGTCGTTCATGTACGAGGCGTACGAGTCGTGCTTCGACGTACCGCAGGACTGGATCAGCAGGCCGAAGATCACGAACAGCACGAGCAGGACGACGATCACCACTGCGAGCCGCAGGATCGGCGTCAGGTTCCGCGACGGGCGCCGCATGCCGGTGCCGCGGCCGCCACGGCGAGGGAGGCGGACCCGTGAGGGTGGCGGCTGCGCCTCCGTCGTCGCCGGCTCGTCGTCGAAGAAGTCGAACTGGATGTCGTCGTCGCGCGGGTCCACCGCACGGCAATTAGACCATCCCCCTCGGCCGGAGAGGAAATGCCTCCGCGCCGCCGTAGAAGCGCACAGTGTCTCAGGCGGCCCTCGCGCACGACCTCTTCCTGGGCCGTTACCGGCCGATCCGACCCCTCGGCTCGGGCGGGATGGGACACGTCTGGCTCGCGCGTGACGAGCGCAGCGGCCTGGACGTCGCGCTGAAGATCGTGGCGAGGGAGGGGAAGGCCGGCCACCGCGCCGAGCGCGAGGCCAGGGCCGCCGCGTCGCTCCGCCACCGCCGCTGCCAGCGGATCCTCTCGCTCGCCCGCGACACCTCGCACGTCTACATCGCCTACGAGTACGTGCCCGGCCGCACGATGCGCGAGGCGATCCGGGCCGGCGAGGTCGACGACCGGAGGGCGATCGAGATCTGCGGCCAGATCGCGGAGGCGCTCGCCCACGCCCACGCCCGCGGGATCATCCATCGCGACGTGAAGCCGTCGAACGTGCTGCTCGCCGAGGCGCCGGAGGTGGACGTGCGTCTCCTCGACTTCGGGCTCGCGCAGATGGCCGAGTTCGACACCCTGACGGCGCTCGGCGACATCCCCGGCACGCTCGCCTACATCTCGCCGGAGCGGCTGCAGGGCCTGCCGGCGACACCCGCCGCCGACGTCTGGGCGGTCGGCGTCGTGCTGTGGGAGGCGCTCGCGGGCGAGCACCCCTTCTGGGGTGGCGACCTGACCGAGACGTCGCGGAGCATCCAGCAGGGCGCCCCGCCGCTCGAGTCGCTGCGCCCCGACCTGCCCGAGCACGTCCTCGCCACCGTCGCTTCCGCGCTCGTCGCGAGCCCGCAGCGGCGGCCGACCGCCGAACGGCTCGCACAGCAACTCCTTGCGCTGCCGTCGCGCCGGCGGAAGAGGAAGGGGTCGAGACCCTCAGCGCCTGCTAGGCCGACTCCGGCGGCCCTCGTCGAACGCGCCCTCCCCGGCGCACTCGCCGGGGTCGCCTCGGGCTGGATCGCGACGCAGCTCCCCTTCTACCCGCCGGGGTGGCCGCTCGGGCTCGGCCTCGTGGGGGCCGCGCTCGGGTTCACGGCTCCGCGCGCGGCGCTCCTCTTCGCACTGACGGTCGCGTTCTTCCCGCTCGCGAACGTCTCGCTCGGCCTCGCGATCGCGTACGCGATCCTCGCCGCCGGCTGGGCGGCGCTGAACTGGCGCGACGCCCGGACGGGCCTCCTCCTCGTCGCCGGGCCGCTCGTCGCGCCGCTCGCGGCGCTGCCGCTCTTGCCGCTCGCCGCGCAGGTGGCGCACGGGCGCGTCCGCCGCGGCGCGCAGGTCGCCGCCGCCGTGCTCCTCGCAGCGCTCGTCGCCGGCCTTCGCCGCGTGCCGCTCCCGTTCGACGGCTCGACGCCGCCGCTCGGCCTCGGCGTAGCCGGCTCGGCGCATCCCGGCGCCGTCGCCGCGGCCCTCTGGCGACAGCTCGTCGACCACCCGCAGATCGCCGGAGAGACAGTCGTGCTCGCCGCCGCCGCCGCGCTCCTGCCGCTCGCCCGCGGACGCGGCCCGTGGCGGGCCGTGATCTTCGCCGGTACCCTGCTCGCGACCACGGCGACGATCGCGCCGGCGGCCGCGCTGCTGCCGCTCGTCGCCGCGGCGTGGGTCACCGCCGCCGCCTTGACGCTCCAGCGCCCTACATAGACTTGGCACCCACGGGGAGCCTCCCCGCCCGCACAAATGCCCGTCTTCCGCAGCATCGAATCGAAGCTCGAGTCGCTCTTCGAGGGCGTCTTCGGCCGTGCGTTCCGGACGAACGTGCAGCCCGTCGAGCTCGCCCGGAAGCTCGTGAAGGAGATGGACGACCACCGGAACGTCTCGGTGTCGCGCGTCTACGTCCCGAACGAGTACACGATCTACCTCTCGCCGGGCGACCGCGAGCAGTTCTCGTCGTACGAGGCGCAGCTGCGCGACGAGCTCGGCGACTACCTGGCGGAGCACGCACGGCGCGAGAGCTACGCGCTGCTCTCCCCACCGCGGGTGGAGCTCCAGACGGACGACGACCTCGACGTCGGCGTCTTCGGGATCGCGACCCGAATGGTGCAGCCCTCGGGGAAGGAGACGGAGCCGGAGGCACCGCCGACCGACGCGCAGCCGAACGCGACGATGATCTACAAGCCGTCGCCGCCGCCGGTGGTGCAGCCGACCGAGGCGGCTTCGCCCGTCGAGCTCGGGGTCCAGCGCGAGGTGGCCTTCCTCTCCTGGGACGGCGAGCGGCGGGAGATCGCGAAGCGCCGCGTCGTGATCGGGCGCTCGAAGGACGCCGATGTGCAGGTGCCCGACCCGAACGTCTCCCGCCGCCACGCCGAGCTCCGCCAGGAGGGCGCCACCTACTGGCTCGTCGACCTCGACTCGACGAACGGGGTGGAGGTGAGGGGGAAGCGCGTGAAGCGGCTCAAGCTCGAGGACGGCACCCGCTTCACGATCGGCTCGACCGAGATCGTGTTCTCGCGGGAGCTCCACTGATGCAACCGCTGCTCGCCTCGACGCAGGTCGAGACGACGCTACTCGCCCTGAAGATCGCGTTCCTCGTCCTCCTCTACCTCTTCATCTGGCGGATCGTCCGCTCGGCGGCGCGCGACCTGCGCCTGCCGCAGGAGTCCATGATCATCGGCCCGCAGCAGGCCGCGGCCGCCGGCCTCATCCCCCACGTCGGCTCCCGCGAGCTCGGCCGGCTCGTCGTGCTCGCGAGCCCCGCGCTCGGGCCGGGCGACGAGATCCCGCTCGACTCGAGCCCGATCACCCTCGGCCGCGGGGTCACGAACGACGTGCCGCTGCAGGGCGACGAGTACGCCTCGACCCGGCACGCGCGAATCGAGCCGCGCCGCGACGGGATCTGGGTCGAGGACATCGGCTCGACGAACGGCACCTTCGTGAACGGCATCCGCCTGACGCGGGAGCGCCGGCTCGCCCCGGGTGACGTGCTGCGCGTCGGCGAGACCGACCTGAGGTTCGAGACATGACGCGTACGCTCGACGGAGCCTCGGCCGGCGTACGGTCGACGGAGCCGGCAATCAGCGTCGGCTGCGGCTTCGCCGCCGCCGACGCAACCCAGGGAGCGAAGGTGCCATGAGCGGCGCCGGAGCAGGCCTCGGCCTCGGTCGTTATGCCGTCGCGACCGACCCGGGCCGGAAGCGGCGGCAGAACGAGGACGCCTTCGTCGTGCGCCCGCCGCTCTTCGCGATCGCCGACGGCATGGGCGGCGCCCGCGCCGGCGAGATCGCGTCGGCGCTCGCGGCCGGCGCCCTCAACGACGCGGAGGCGCGCGGCGGGGGCGAGGCGCGTGTCAAGCAGCTCGTGCAGGAGGCGAACCGGCGCGTCCACGAGCGCGCTTCGAACGACCCGGCGACGAGCGGGATGGGCACCACGATGACGGTGGCGCTCGTCGAGCCGGGCGGCGAGATCACGTTCGGCCACGTCGGCGACTCGCGCGCGTACGTCCTGCGAGGCGAGGCGCTCGAGCAGCTGACCGACGACCATTCGCTCGTCGCGGAGCTCGTCCGGCGCGGCGAGCTATCGGCCCGCGACGCCGAGGTGCACCCGCAGAGATCGGTGATCACGCGCGCGCTCGGCACCGACCCCGACGTCGACGTCGACGCGTTCACGGTCCGTCCCGAGCCCGGCGACGTGTACCTGCTCTGCTCGGACGGGCTCTCCGACATGGTCGCCGGCGACGTGATCGAGGAGATCCTCGTCCGGCACCGCGGCGACCTCGACGGTGCCGCGAAGGCGCTCGTCAAGGCCGCGAACCGCGGCGGCGGCGACGACAACATCACCGCGGTCCTCTTCGAGCTCGTCACGGGCGAGGCCGTGTCCGACGAGCCCGACGAGCGGACCCGCGAGATGGCGGTGTCCCCGGACGACGAGGACACCCTGCACCCGGAGGACGGCGTGCAGCCGCCGCCCGCGCGCGCGGATCCGCCGCAGCCCGCCGACACGATGGTCGTGCCGGCGGAGGACATCGACGGGGCGCTCGCGGCGGAGGAGCCGGACACCCCCCGGGCCGGCATCGGCAGACGCCTGCTCGCGCTCCTCGTCATCGTGGCGCTGGTCGCGATCATCGTCGCACTCGTCTGGTGGGGGCTCGCCCGCTGACGCTCGGCCGCCGCAACCGCGAGCTCATCTACCTCGCCGCGGTCGGGGTGCTGACCGGCTTCGGCTTCGCGTCCGTCTACATCGCGCGGCAGTCGCTCGTCAGCTGGGGCTCGCTCGGCTACGCCGTCTTCTTCTTCGCTCTGTACCTGGCCGCGCACGTCGTCGCGCGCTTCGCGACGCCGGAGGCCGACCCGTACCTGCTGCCGATGGCGGGGCTGCTGACGGCGATCGGAGTGACCGAGATCTACCGGCTCGGGCCCGACGACGCGTTCAAGCAGGGCCTCTGGATCGTGATCGGCGTCGGCCTGTTCGCGCTCGCCCTCCTCTGGCTGCGGCGCGACTACCGGGAGCTCGAGAACTACAAGTACCTGTTCGGCCTCGCGGCGATCGCGCTCCTCTTCCTGCCGCGCGTGCCCGGGCTCGGCGAGACGGTGAACGGTGCCCGGCTCTGGGTGCACGCGGGCCCGGTCCAGTTCCAGCCCGGCGAGTTCGCGAAGATCTTCCTGATCGTCTTCCTCGCGGCGTACCTGCGCGAGAAGCGCGAGGTCCTCGCGCAGGGCCGCCTCAAGGACATGGGGCCGCTGCTCCTGATCTGGGGCGGCTGCATGCTCGTGCTGGTCTCGTCGAACGACCTCGGCTCGGCGCTCCTCTACTACGGGATCTTCCTCTCGATGCTCTACGTGGCGACGGCACGCCTCTCGTACGTCGCCGCGGGGATCGTGCTGTTCGCCCTCGGCGGCGTCGGCGCCTACAAGGAGATCCCGCACGTTCGCGAGCGGATCACGATCTGGCTGCACCCGTGGACGACCGACAAGGTCTTCTGCCCGACGACCGGCACGATGACGCTTCGCCAGGACTGCCAGAGCTACCAGCTCGTCAAGTCGCTCTACTCGATCGCGAACGGCGGCTTCGGCGGAGCAGGCCTCGGCAAGGGCACCTTCACCACCACCGACGGCCGGCCGCTCATCCCGTACGTCAACAGCGACTTCATCTACTCCGCCCTCGCGCAGGAGCTCGGGCTGATCGGCGCGGCTGCGCTGCTCCTCGTCTTCATGCTCTTCGTCGCGCGCGGGATGAAGATCGCGCTCCAGGCCGACGACGGCTTCTCCAAGCTGCTTGCCGCCGGGCTCACGTTCGGCTTCGCGGCGCAGACGTTCATCATCGTCGGCGGCGTCCTCCGCCTGATCCCGCTGACCGGCATCACGCTGCCGTTCGTCTCGTACGGCGGCTCCTCGGTGGTCGCGAACTTCCTGCTGCTCGCGGGCCTGCTCCTCGTCTCGCAGAGGGCGAACCTCAAGACGTGAACCGACAGATCTCCGCCCTCGCCCTCGTCGCGCTCGTACTGCTCTCGGCGCTCGTCGTCGCGACCACGTACTGGCAGGCATGGGCGGCGCCGAGCCTCGCCGCGAAGCAGGACAACGCCATCCAGCGCGTCGCGCAGTTCCGGATCAAGCGAGGCCTCATCTACGCGTCCGACGGCAAGACGCTGCTGGCGAGGAACCGCGCGGTCAAGCGCGGCGGCCAGACGCTCTACTTCCGCACCTACCCGACGCACGGCTTCGCGTCGCAGACGATCGGCTACTCGACGCAGGGCCGCGCCCGCGCCGGGCTCGAGCGCTCCGAGAACGCCTACCTGACGGCCTCGAACGCCAATCTCGGCACGATCTTCGACAAGCTGACCGACAACCTCAAGGGCACGACGGTCACCGGCAACAACCTCGTCCTCAACCTGCGCGTGGGCGTCCAGAAGATCGCGGAGACCGCGCTGGCCGGGAAATGCGGGGCCGCCGTGATGTTGAACCCGAAGACGGGAGCCGTCTACGTGATGGCGTCCTCGCCGACCTACGACCCGAACAAGATCGAGTCCGACAAGGGCTACGCCAGCATCCTGAAGTCCCCGAGCGCCTGCCCCGGCTCGACGTCAGCCCTGCTCAACCGGGCGACACAGGGCCTCTACCCGCCGGGATCGACGTTCAAGACGGTGACGGCGGCGGCGGCGCTCGACTCGAACGTCTACACGCCCGATTCCCGCTTCTACGACCCCGGCTACTGCATGGAGTACGGGCAGAAGGTCTCGAACGCCGGCAACCCGGAGGCGCCGGAGACGTTCGGTCACGTCAACTTCGTGCAGGCCTACGAGCACTCGATCAACGCGGTCTTCTGCGACATCGGCAAGCGGCTCGGAGCGAAGCGCGTGATCGACAAGGCGAAGGACTTCGGCTTCTACTCGCAGCCGCCGATCGAGCTCCCGTCGTCGAGCGTCGAGGCGAGCGGCGAGTTCAACTTCGCGAAGCACGAGCTGTTCGACGATCCCGGCCTGATGGACCCGGGCCGTCTCGCCTTCGGCCAGGACAAGCTGCTCGTGACGCCGCTCCAGATGGCTCTCGTCGCGGCCGCGGTCGCGAACGGGGGCGCGATCATGGAGCCGCACCTCGTGAAGAAGGTGACGGCGCCCGGCGGCAGCAGGACGGTCGCGAAGACGAAGCCGAAGGTGTGGAAGCGCGCAATGAAGCCGCAGACGGCGGTCGAGCTGAACACGATGATGCAGGCGGTGATCACGGGCGGGACGGCGACCGGCGTCCAGATCCCGGGCATCAAGTGGGCCGGCAAGACGGGCACCGCCGAGACCGGCGACGGCCACTATTACGACGCGTGGTTCATCTTCTTCGCGCCCGCGGACAACCCGCAGGTGGCCGGCGCCGTGGTCGTCGAGCACTCGCTGAACGGGTTCGGCGGGGCCGTGGCCGCCCCGATCGCGAAGCAGCTCGTGCAGGCGATCCTTCCCTCCCCGTCGAAGTGAGGTAGCCGGATGAGTGCCTCGGACACCCTGATCGGCCGCACCTTCGACACCCGCTACGTGATCGAGCGGAAGCTCGGCTCCGGCGGGATGGCCGACGTCTACCTGGCGGAGGACCAGGAGCTCGGACGGCGTGTGGCGCTGAAGCTGCTCGACGACCGGCATGCGTCCGACGAGCAGTTCGTGGAGCGCTTCCGGCGAGAGGCACAGAGCGCGGCCGGCCTCAACCACCCGAGCATCGTCTCGATCTTCGATCGCGGCTACGCCGAGGGCACCTACTACATCGCGATGGAGTACCTCGACGGCCGCACGCTCAAGGAGCTGCTCGTCAAGAACGGGCCGACGCCGGTGCCGATCGCCATCGACTACGCGCGCCAGATCCTCGGCGCGCTCGCGTTCGCACACCGGCACGGGATCGTCCATCGCGACATCAAGCCGCACAACATCGTCGTCGGGAGCGACGGCCGCCTGAAGGTGACGGACTTCGGCATCGCGCGCTCCGGCGCGTCGCAGATGACCGAGGCGGGCTCGATCGTCGGCACGGCGCAGTACCTCTCTCCGGAGCAGGCGCGCGGCGCCCCCGTCGACCAGCGCTCCGACCTGTATTCGCTCGGGATCGTCCTCTACGAGATGCTGACCGGGAAGGTCCCGTTCACCGGGGACACACCGGTCGAGATCGCGATGAAGCACCTCTCGCAGGTGCCGGAGCCGCCTTCGGAGCTGCGGCCGAACATCCCGCACGACCTGGACGCGGTCGTCATGCGCGCGCTCGCGAAGGACCCCGAGCAGCGGTACTCGTCGGCCGAGGAGATGGACGCCGACCTGGCCCGCGTCGCGCGAGGCGTCGCCGTCTCCCGCGAGACGGAGGACGCGATGACGCAGGTGCTCGCGGGGGCGGGCATCTCGAGCGCGCAGACGATGGTGCAGCGGCCGCGGACGACCGTCGCACCGCCGCCCGCGCCTCCCGCATACCGCTCGCCCGGCTACTACGACTACGAGGAGCCGCCGCGTGGCCGCTCCATCTGGCCGTGGCTGCTCGCGCTCGGGCTGATCATCGCCGGCGGCATCGGCGGCTGGTTCCTCTACACGAAGATCCAGGACCAGCTGGCGAGCAGCAAGCCGGTGGCGGTGCCGGACGTGATGCTGCTCCAGAAGGACCTGGCAAAGCTGAAGATCGAGCAGGCAGGGCTCGTCCCGCACATCGTCCGGGGCACGAGCGACACGGTGCCGCCCGGCCAGATCTCGGACCAGGATCCTCAGGGCGGGACGAAATGGAACAAGGGCTCGACGGTGACGCTCACCGTCTCGACCGGCAAGCCGAAGGTGAAGGTGCCGAACGTCGTCGGCCAGGACGTCGCGTCCGCGCTGACGGCGCTCGCGAGCGCGGGGCTGCAGCCGCACATCGTGCGGATCTACTCCAACGAGCAGCCGGACACGGTGACGGCTCAGCAGCCGCACGCGGGCGATTCGGTCGTGAAGGGCACGAACGTTCGCATCAACGTCTCGCGCGGCGCGAAGCCGGTGCCGGTGCCGGACGTGACGGGGCAGCCGTTCGCGAACGCGAAGTCGGCGCTCGAGGGGCAGGGCTTCCAGGTGGCGCGCGAGGACATCCAGTCGGACATGCCGCAGGGTGTCGTCGTGGCCGAGAACCCGCCGCAGGGCACACAGGTGCCGCGCGGCACGAAGATCACGCTGTCGGTGTCGAAGGGGCCGGCGACGACGCAGGTGCCCGACGTGACGGGTCAGAACCAGTCGACCGCCGAGACGATCCTCACGGGCGCCGGACTCACCCCCTCCGTCGTCTACGACCCGGTCACCGACCCGAGTCAGGACGGCATCGTCCAGTCGACCGACCCGGCAGCGGGCTCCGACGCGAAGTCCGGCGAGGTCGTGATCATGCACGTCGGGCAGCTCCAGCAGGGGACGCCCGGCGGTGACACCGGCACGACCACCACCACGACGACACCGTGAGCCGCCGGATCGCCGTCATCCTCGGCGGCCGCTCGAGCGAGAACCCGATCTCCGTAGCGTCGGCGGCCAGCGTCGTGCGTGCGCTCGAGGCGCGGGGTGACGACGTCCTCGCGGTCGAGATCGACCGCAGCGGGCGGTGGGCGCTGAGTGCCGCTCGGGGCGCCCTCGAGCCCGGCGCCGCGGAGGCCGAATCGAGAGCTCCGGTGCGGCTTCCGAGCCGCGAGGTGGCGACCACGCTCGGGGAGGTCGACGTCGTCTTCCCGGTGCTGCACGGGCCGTTCGGGGAGGACGGGACGGTGCAGGGGCTGCTGGAGCTCGCGGGCGTGCCGTACGTCGGAGCGGGCGTGCTCGCTTCGGCCCTCTGCATGGACAAGGACGTCTTCAAGTCGGTGCTCCGCGACCACGGCATCCCCGTGACGGAGAACATCACGCTGCGACTCGGCGACGAGCCGCGGAACCCGTTCGGCTATCCGTGCTTCGTCAAGCCGGCCCGGCTCGGCTCGAGCGTCGGCATCACGAAGGCGCACGATCACTCCGAGCTCGTCGCGGGCGTGCGGCTCGCGTTCGAGCACGACGAGAAGGTGCTCGTGGAGAGGTTCGTGCAGGGCGTCGAGGTGGAGGTCGGCGTGCTCGGCAACCTGCAGCCGGTGGCATCCATGCCCGGCGAGATCGTCGTCACGCACAACGAGTGGTACGACTTCGAGGCGAAGTACGACGAGGGCGAGATGGACCTCGTCGTGCCGGCGCGTATCTCGGAGGAGCAGCTCGAGCGGGCGCAGGAGCTCGCCGTGCGCGCCTTCGTCGCCACCGACTGCGAGGGCATGGCGCGGGCCGACCTGTTCGTACGGGAGGACGGCGAGGTGCTCGTGAACGAGCTGAACACGATTCCCGGCTTCACCGCCACGAGCGTCTACGCCCGTCTCTTCGAGGCGTCGGGGATCCCGTACGACGAGCTCCTGCAACGGCTCGCAGACCATGCCGTCGAGCGCTACGAGCGCCGACGGGCGCTCAGGTTCTGACGTGAGCGACGACCCGCGCGCTCCTTACCCGCCCGACCCGGAGGAGGACGTACCGGCGCCCGACACCCTCGACGACGTCGTCGACGCCCGCGTCGAGCACGCCGACTTCTCGAACAGCCGCGCCCCCGGCTCGTCGCTCCGCCGGGTCGAGCTGCACCTCTGCCGACTGACGGGCATCGAGCTCGCCGAGTCCGCGTGGAGCGACGTCGTGCTCACCGAGTGCCGCGGGGACTACGCGGGGCTCCGGCACGCGAAGCTCGAGCGGGTCGTCTTCCACGACTGCCGCCTCGACGAGGCCGACTTCGGCGGTGCCTCCCTGACGGACGTCACGTTCGAGCGGTGCGAGTTGCGGCGCGCGTCCTTTGCCGGCGCGCGCGTCGAGCGGGTGCAGCTCTCGGGGTGCGACCTGACGGAGCTCGTGGGCGTCGAGGCGCTCCGCGGCGCGAGGATGCGGTGGAACGACGTGCTGCAGAACGGGCCGCTCTTCGCGCAGGCGCTCGGCATCCGCGTGCTGCCGGACGAGTGAACGAGTAACGGCGCGTTACGAGCTCAGTTCGCCCGCACGTCGTTGATCCGTGCGGTCTCGTAGCCGTCGCCGAGACGGGTGATCCAGATCACGTAGTAGCGGTGCTCGCCGTCCTGGATCCGGTACGTGGCCTGGCCGTCCGTCGCGGTCTGCGACGCCCCGACGACCGTGTTGAACGGCCCCGTCGAGGAGTCGCCCGCCCGGATCGACGCCGTCAGCCCGGGTGTGGAGGTCGAGAAGCCGAGCTGGTGGAGCTGCACGGGACGCCCGGCGTCGAGCACGAGGCCGACGCCGGGCTTGTTGAGCGACGGCTTGCTGCGGTAGTGCTCGGTCTCCCAGTACGTGTCGGGGTCGGCGTCGGTAGCGAGCGGCGCCTGGGCGTCGTGCTCGGTGTGGTTGTCGCCGTAGGGGTCATAGGCGGTGACGGCCTTCAGATGCACGGGAGCGCCGCCGGCGCCGCCGCCCGCCTTCGCGCCGGAGCCGGAGCCGGGATCTCGGAGGACGAGATAGGCGGCGATCGCGCCCGCGGCGGCGAGGATCACGAGCGCGGCGAGCACGGGCCACGGCGAGACGCGCCGTCGGCGGCGGCGCCTTGGCGCGGCGAGCGCGGGCGCGACCTGCGTCCCCGCGTCTTCCAGCTCGGCGAGACAGGCCTCGAGCTCGTGACAGAAGTCGGCCATCGTCGGGAAACGGTCCTCCGGCCGCTTCGCCATCGCCTTCTGGATCGCGGCGTCGACCCTCGGTGAGACGTCCGGCCGCCTGTCGCGCACCGGCGGCGGCGGCTCGTTGATGTGGCGCATCGCGACCGCGACGAAGTTCTCGCCGGGGAACGGCACCTCGGTGGTGAGCAACTCGTACAGGACGACGCCGAGCGAGTAGACGTCCGTGTGCTCGTCGACGCGCTGGCCCTGCGCCTGCTCGGGTGCGATGTAGTCGGACGTGCCGAGGACGGTGCCGGTCTGCGTCATCCCGTGCTGCACGTCGAGCGAGCGCGCGATGCCGAAGTCCGTCACCTTCGCGCGGCCGTCGCCGTTCAGGAGCACGTTCTGCGGCTTCACGTCGCGGTGGACGAGCCCCTGCTGGTGGGCGAACGAGAGGCCGCGGGCGATCTGCATGGCGAGCTCGAGCGCGGTCGCGACCGGCGCCGGCCCGCGCCGCTCGATCAGCCGCTTCAGGTTCTCGCCCTCGACGTACTCGAAGACGATGAACTGCCGTCCTTCATGGTCGCCGCGGTCGATCACCGTGACGATGTTCGGGTGCGAGAGCGCCGCGACCGCCCGCGCCTCGCGCCGGAACCGCTCGACGTACTCGTCGTCGCCGGAGTACTGCTGGTGGAGGATCTTCAGCGCGACCTTCCGGTCCAGCAGCCGGTCGTGCGCGCGAAAGACGCTCGACATGCCTCCGGCGCCGACGAGCTCCTCGAGCTCGTACCGGTCGGCGAGGACCTCCCCAACCATCTGTGAACTGAGCCTACCCGGGCCCGAACGGCCTAAAGCGTGGCTTCGAGGGCCTGCTCCCAGGCGGCGAGCGCCTCGTCCAGCTCGGCGTCCGTGACGACGAGCGGCACGAGCACGCGGATCGCGCGGCCCTCGACGCCGGCCTTGAGGAGCAGCAGACCGCGCTGAAGCGCCTCCTCGACGACTCCCGAGGCGGTTCCCGCGTCGTCCAGCTCGATCGCGAGCATCGAGCCGAGGCCGCGCACGTCGCGGATCCGTGGCCACCGCTCCTGCCAGGAGAGCATGCGGGCGCGCATCGTCTCGCCGATCGCGGCGGAGCGCTCGACGAGCCCTTCTTCCTCGATCACGTCGAGCACCGCCAGCGCAGCCGCCTGGGCGACCGGGTTGCCGACGTAGGTGCCGCCCACGCCGCCTTCCTGCGGCGCGTCCATGATCGCCGCCTTGCCGAGCACGCCCGAGAGCGGGATCCCCATCGCGATCGACTTCGCGACCGTGATCAGGTCGGGGCGGACGCCGTAGTGCTCGATCGCGAAGAAGCGGCCGGTGCGGGCGTAGCCGCTCTGCACCTCGTCGCACACCATCACGATGCCGTGCTCGTCGCAGATCGCGCGAATGCCGTCGACGAGCTCCTGCGTCGCCGGGATGAACCCACCCTCGCCCTGGACGGGCTCGAAGACGATCGCGGCCACGTCCTCCGGAGCGACGGTCACCTGGAAGGCCCGCCGGATCGCCGCCACGTCATTGAAGGGGACGCGGTACACCTCGGGCGCGAACGGGCCGAGGCCGTGCTTGTACGGGTGCGTCTTCGACGTCAGCGCGAGCGAGAGGTAGGTGCGGCCGTGGAACGCCCCCTCGAAGCCGATCACCGCGGAGCGGCCCGTGTAGGCGCGCGCGAACTTGACCGCGTTCTCGACAGCCTCCGTCCCCGCGTTGAAGAACGCCGCCTTGGCCGGGCGCTCGAGCGGCGCGCGCTCGAGCAGGCGCTCGGAGAGCGTCGCGTAGACCTCGTACGGGACGACGGTGAAATCGGTGTGCGAGAACCGGTCGAGCTGCTCCTGCGCGGCCTGCACGACGTGCGGGTGCGAATGCCCGACGTTGAGGCAGCCGACACCACCGGCGAAGTCGATGAAGGTGTTCCCGTCGAGGTCGGTGATCGTCGCTCCGCGAGCCTCGGCGGCGACCACCGGGAAGGTGATGGCGAGCGGGGAGGCGACGCTCGCCGCGAGCCGCTCGAGGACGGCCCGCGACCTCGGGCCCGGGACCCCGGTCTTCAGCTCGATCGCGCGCGTCGCGGCCATCACCGCGAGCGTAGCGCAGTCCCGGGCCGTGCTGCATACCTGAATGAGCTTCTTGCAGCATCCGTAGGACCTACGGCCGGGATTCCGGTAGCTGCGGCCCATTGCAGGTGCCGGCCGACCGGGTCTAGACTCGTGCCGGTGCCTGCCCCCAGCGGCTCCGAAGTCGTCTAGTCCCCAAGCATGGAAGGGCTTCTGATGCAGAACCTCAAGCGCACATGGGCGCTACTCGGCGTGGTCGCAGCCGTTGCCGCGATCGCGGCGTCGACGGCCGTCGCCTCCCACAAGGCCGGGCCGACGATCGTCATCTGGACGGACGCGAACCGCGCTCCCGCCGTCACGAAGGTGGCGAACACCTGGGCCGCAACGAACGGCGCGACGATCAAGGTCGTGTCGAAGGACTTCGGCTCCATCCAGACGAGCCTCGGCACCGTCGCGGCCGCCGACGCCCCGGATATCGTCCTCGCCGCGCACGACTGGACCGGCGGCTTCGCCGCGAACGGCCTGGTCGAGCCGCTCTACCCGAGCCGCACGGTGCTCGCGCAGTTCCCGAAGTACACGCTCAACGCGTTCTCGTACGGCACGGCCGTCAAGAAGCTGTACGGCCTGCCGGTGCAGGTCGAGAACGTCGGCCTGATCGTCAACACGAAGCTCGCCCCTGCGCCCAAGACGTTCGCGCAGCTCGAGGCGACCGCGCTCAAGTTCAAGAAGCGCAACCACCTCGCCTTCGGCATCTGCGTCCAGCAGGGCTCGGGCGGCGACGCGTACCACATGTACCCGTTCTTCTCGGGTCTCGGCGGCTACGTCTTCGGGACGAACAAGGCCGGCAACCTCGATCCATCCGACATCGGCGTCGCGAACGCGGCGTTCATCAAGAACGCGAAGACGATCGACAAGTGGAACAAGGAAGGCCTGATCAACTCGAAGGCCGACTACGCCACCTGCGACACCGCGTTCACGAAGAGCAAGACCCCGTACTGGATCACCGGCCCGTGGGCCATGGGCGACATCACCAAGGCGGGCATCAAGGTGAAGGTCGTCCAGGTGCCGAAGATCGTGAAGCCGTCGGTGCCGTTCCTCGGCGTCAACGGCCTGATGGTCACGAAGTTCGCGTCCACGCACGGCGTCGACAGCGCCGCGAAGGACCTGGTGACGAACTTCTTCTCGACGCCGTCGGCGCAGACGCAGCTCGCCGCTGCAGGCGGCCGCGCTCCGGCGAACGTCAAGGCGAAGGCGACCGACCCGATCCTCGCGCAGTTCGGCGCGGCCGGGAAGGGCGGCGTCCCGATGCCGAACATCCCGCAGATGTCGAGCGTCTGGTCGGACCTCGGCGCTGCGTGGGTCCGCTCGACGAAGGGCTCCGGCGCCATGCCGGCCGCCCGCTCGTTCAGGGGCGCGGCGCGCTCGATCGCCGCGAAGATCGGCTAGCCGAAAGCACACGGGAGGGAGGGCGCCGACCGGCGTCCTCCCTCCTCCCTCACGCCCCCCGAGGAGCACGTGTCCGCCACCACCGCAGCGCCGTCGGCGTCGTCCTCGCAACCGGTCTTCCGCGCCGGCCTGATCGCGCGCTCGATCGCCGTCTTCTCGGGGACCGTCGGCTTCGCGATCAAGATCGCGCTGCTCTCGGCGTCGAACGCGCTCGCGGCGTGGGCCGTCTACGTCCTCGTCGACCACCATCGCTGGCCGGCCCTCGCAGCCGTGGTCGCCGCGACGCTCCTCATCGACTGGCTCTACCTCGTGCCGAGGAGCTGGACGCTCCCGGCGAAGTTCCTCGTCCCCGGGACGATCTTCCTGATCGGCTTCCAGATCATCCCGATCGTCTTCACGATCAACGTTGCCTTCACGAACTACTCGACGGGTCACATCCTGACGAGGGGCCAGGCGGTCGCTGCCATCAAGGTCAATTCGCTGCAGGCGCCCGCCAACGGCCGCCAGTTCGACATGGCCCCCGCGCGCGACTCCGGCGGCAAGCTCGTGCTGCTCCTGCACGACGAGGAGGGTCACAAGGATTACGTCGGCACGACGAAGGGGCTGACCGAGCTGCCGAAGGGCGCGATCACGATCGGGCCGACGGGGCAGCCGTCGGCGGCCAGGGGCTACACGGTGGTCAAGGGAGCCGAGCTCTTCGCGCTCGACCGCCAGCTTTCCGCCTACACGGTGCCGACGACGGGCGACGCGGCGGTGCGTCCGCAGGGCACGAGCGTCGCGGTCGAGCTCAGGCCGACGCTCCGCTACGACGCCCAGCGCAACGTCTTCGTGCGCATCTCGGACGGCAAGGTCTTCCACGACGACGGGCTCGGCTCGTTCGTCGCAGGCAAGGAGGAGCTCGAGCCGGGCTGGAAGACGTACACCGGCTTCCGCAACTTCAGCCGGATCATCCACGACCCGCTCGTGCGCAAGCCGTTCCTGTCGATCTTCGCCTGGACGTTCGCCTTCGCCGCGGCCGTCGTGTTCCTCTCGTTCGCGACCGGCCTCTTCCTCGCGGTCGCGCTCGACAGGCGAGGCATGCGCTTCCAGCGAACGTACCGCTCGATCCTGATCATCCCGTACGCGATCCCGGGCTTCCTCTCACTGCTCGTCTGGGGAGGCCTGCTCAACGACGACTTCGGCGTCGTCAACAACTCGATCCTGCACACGCACGTGCCGTGGCTGTTCGGCGGCCCCGTCTTCTCGTGGCTCTCGTTCGTCACGTGGCCGCGGATCGCAGTCGTGCTCGTCAGCGTCTGGCTGACGACGCCCTACTTCTTCCTCGTCTCGCTGGGCGCGCTGCAGTCGATCCCGGACGAGCTGACCGAGGCGGCGCGCGTCGACGGCGGAGGGGCGTGGCAGATCTTCCGGCGCGTGACGCTGCCGTTGCTCCTCGTCGCGGTCGCGCCGCTGATGATCGCCTCGTTCGCTTTCAACTTCAACAACTTCAACAACGTGTACCTGCTGACCCAGGGCGGCCCGTACAACGGCGCCTCGTCGATCGCCGGCAACACCGACATCCTGATCAGCTACACCTACAAGCTCGCGATCGCGAGCGGCAAGGGAAACGACTACGGGCTCGCGAGCGCGGTCGCGATCATCATCTTCTTCATCGTCGCCGGGATCTCCGGCATCTCGTTCTGGCGTTCGAACTCACTGGAGAGCATGAGATGAGCGAAGCGGATCTCACTCCGACCACGGTCACGACGCCGCGCATCGCGGCAACGGTCACGGCGGCGAAGGCGAAGCAGCCGCGGTCGCGGCCGAAGCTGAAAGACACGTGGTGGCGGCACCTGGTCGCGATCGTCGCCATCGTCGTCGCGCTCTTCCCGGTCGTCTACATCGTCTCCTCGGCGTTCAACGCGCAGAACAACCTGCAGTCGGCGCAGGTGATTCCCAGCCACGTGACGCTGCACCACTTCGGCGCGCTCTTCCACAACGACGTGATCGCCAACACGGGAGCGAAGCAGGACGTGCCGTACCTGAAGTGGTTCCTCAACTCGATCCTGATCGCGCTCTCGACGGCGATCGCGACGACCGTGCTCGGCGCGCTCGCCGCCTACTCGTTCAGCCGCTTCCGCTTCAAGGGACGACGCACCGGGATGCTCGGCCTGCTGCTGATCCAGATGTTCCCGCAGTTCGTGGCCGTGGCGGCGATCTACCTGATCGTGCTCAACCTCGGCGGCGTCTTCCCGCAGATCGGGCTGAACAAGCTCGCCGCGATCGTGATCGTCTATCTCGGCGGCGCGATGGGCGTCCAGGCCTGGTTGATGAAGGGCTTCTTCGACACGATCCCCGTCGAGCTCGACGAGTCGGCGCGCGTCGACGGCGCCACGGCGGCGCAGATCTTCTGGGGCGTCGTGCTGCCGCTCGCGGCGCCGGTGCTCGCGGTCGTCGCGCTGATCTCGTTCGTGTTCACGCTGAACGAGTACGTGATCGCCTCGACGCTCCTGCAGACGACGAACCGCTTCACGCTCCCTGTCGGCATGTACCAGCTCGTCTCGAACCAGTACGACAAGACCTGGGGGCCGTTCACCGCGGGCGCGCTCCTTGCGGCGCTTCCCGTCGCGGCGCTCTTCATGTTCCTGCAGCGCTGGATCGTGAGCGGCCTGACCGGCGGCGCCGTCAAGGGATGAGCGCGTTCGTCGTTCGAACACTGCTCGACCAGCCGCATCACGACGGCTCGGAGCTATACGTCCTCGAGCGGCCGGACGAGCTCGGGGGCCAAGCGACTCTGCGTCTGCGCACGCCGCGCGGGGCAGTCGACGAGGTGGCGCTGCGCTACCTGCGAGACGGCGATCCGTGCATCGTTCCCGCGACCGTCGACGACGAACGGGACGGCGAGACGTGGTGGTGCGTCTCCTTCCCGGTGAGCAACCCGTCGACGCGCTATCGCTGGCTGCTCGCGGGCGGTGACCTCGGCTATGCATCGCTGGACGGTCTCGGGGTCTTTCCGCACGAGCTGACCGGCGCCGACGATTTCGTGATCGCGCCCGGCGCCGAAGCGCCGGACTGGCATTCCAGGTCCGTCGTGTACGAGATCTACCCCGATCGGTACGCGCCGTCCGGCGAGCCTCGCCGACCGCCCGAGTGGGCCGTGCCGCGAGCTTGGGACGAGTCGCCGTCGCGGGGGCGCGCGTCCGCCACGGACTGGTTCGGAGGTGACCTCGCCGGTGTCGAACAGAACCTCGACCACGTCGAACGCGTCGGCGCGAACGCGATCTATATGACGCCGTTCTTTCCTGCCACGTCCACGCACCGCTACGACGCGACCACGTTCGACAGGGTCGACCCGCTCCTCGGCGGCGACGAGGCGTTCGCGTCGCTCGTACGTGCCTGCGAGAGGCGACGGATCCGACTGATCGGCGACCTGACCACGAACCACGTCGGGTACAGGCACGACTGGTTCGTCGCCGCGCAGGCCGACCCGGATGCGATCGAGCGCAGCTTCTTCTACTTCGACGAGGCGCTGCCGCACGGCTACGAGGCCTGGTACGGGGCGGCGAGCCTGCCCAAGCTCGATTGGCGGAGCGAGGAGCTGAGGGTCCGGATGGGGACCGTAATTCGCAAGTGGCTCGGCGCCGGTCTCGACGGCTGGCGCATCGACGTCGCGAACATGACCGGTCGCTTCCGCGCGATCGACCTGTATCACGACGTCGCCCGCTTTGCACGCGACGCCGCCGACGGCTCGCTCCTCGTTGCCGAGCACATGCACGACTATCGCAACGACCTCGACGGAACCGGATGGCACGGTGTCATGAACTACTCGGGCTTCCAGCGGCCCACCTGGTGGTGGCTGCGTGATCCGGCGTGGGATCGCAATATCTTCGCCTCCGAAACGGCCGCACCGCTTTACGCGGGTACGGACATGGTCGAGGTGATGAGGCGCTTTCGCGCGGGCGTTCCGTGGGATTGCGTCCTCAACTCGTGGGCTCTTCTCGACTCGCACGACAGCCCGCGCTTTCGCACGGTCTGCGGCTCCCGCGAGCGGCAGCTGGCCGGCGTCGGAATGCAATTCACGACCCCCGGCGTCCCGAAGGTGTTCATGGGCGACGAGTTCGGGCTGCAGGGGCGGTGGGGCGAGGACGCGCGGCGGCCGATGCCCTGGAGGAGCCCGCCCGACGACCTCACCCGCGAGTACCACGCGCTCGCTTCGCTGCGCCGCTCGTCAGACGCGCTCGCCCGTGGCGGGATCCGCTATGTGCACGTCTCGGACGACACCGTCGCCTACCTGCGCGAGACACGCGACGAGCGCCTGCTCTGCTGCGCGTCTCGCGGCGGCGAGCCGCCCGTCTTCCCGTTTCCTTCGCTCGAACCGCTCTACGAGAGCGCGCTGTTCAACGTCTGGAGGATGGTGTAAATCATGGCCGACGTCTCGTTCGACGAAGTCGACAAGATCTACGACAACGGCGTCCAGGCCGTCTTCGACCTGACGCTCTCGATCCACGACGGCGAGTTCCTCGTCCTCGTCGGTCCCTCCGGGTGCGGCAAGACGACCGCGCTGCGCATGGTGGCGGGGCTCGAGGAGATCTCGGACGGAACGCTGTCGATCGGCGGCCGCGTCGTCAACGACGTGTCGCCGAAGGAGCGCGACATCGCGATGGTCTTCCAGAACTACGCGCTCTACCCGCACCTGAGCGTGGCGGAGAACATCGCCTTCGGCCTGCGCCTGCGCAAGGCCCCGAAGCAGCTGATCAACGAGCGGGTCGCATGGGCGGCGAAGCTGCTCGACCTGACGCCGTACCTCGACAGGCGTCCCAAGGAGCTGTCCGGCGGCCAGCGGCAGCGGGTCGCGATGGGACGAGCGATCGTGCGGCAGCCGCAGGTCTTCCTGATGGACGAGCCGCTCTCGAACCTCGACGCGAAGCTGCGCGTGCAGATGCGCGCTGACATCGCGAAGCTCCAGGGCGAGCTCGGCGTCACCACCATCTACGTGACGCACGACCAGGTCGAGGCGATGACGATGGGCGACCGCGTCGCGGTCATGAACAAGGGTGTCCTGCAGCAGGTGGACGCCCCACAGCGGCTCTACGACCGCCCCGAGAACCTGTTCGTCGCGGGCTTCATCGGCACGCCGCCGATGAACCTGCTCGAGGCGACGGTGTCCGCGAACGGCGGCGTATCCGTGGATCTCGGCGGCCACCGGCTGCCGATCAGCGAGGAGGCGCTCCGCAACTACCCGCGCCTGCGGGACTTCGACGGCCGGCCCGTGATCGTCGGTCTCCGCTCCGCCGACCTCCATCCGGCCCAGGGCCGCGACGACCTGCCGCGAATCGGCGCGCGCGTCGAGCTCGTCGAAGCGCTCGGCGGAGAGTCGATGGCGCACTTCCACGTCGACACCCGCGCGATCAAGGCCGAGGCGGCCGAGGAGGAGGAGATACTCGCGTCGGAGGCCGAGGAGACGGTCGTCGGCTCGCGGCCGAACCTCGTCGCGTCGTTCCCCGCGCACATGCAGCTGAAGCTCGGCGACGAGGTTCCGGTCGCCGTCGACACCAGGAACCTGCACTTCTTCGACGAGGCGAGTGGCGCTCCGCTTCGTTAGTGCTTGCGCGATCGCCGCTTGCGCGGCGATTGCGCTAGTTGCTCGGACTGCGACAGGCGCTTCGGGTCCCGGTGCACCCACCGGCGCCTCCCTCGTGGCGCTGTCGCAGCCGCCGTTGCAAAGCTCTCTGGCATCTCAGCGCATCTACTTCGTGATGCCCGACCGCTACGCGAACGGCGATCCATCGAACGACACGGGCGGGCTGAAAGGCCCCTCCGGGGTGACCGGCTTCGATCCCGCCGACGCGGGCTATTACCACGGCGGCGACCTGAAGGGGCTCGACGGGCACCTCCAGCGGATCAAGGATCTCGGCTTCACCGCGCTCTGGGTGACGCCGGTGCTGAAGCAGGACCCGGTCGAGAGCGGGAGCGCCGCCTACCACGGCTACTGGGGGCTCGACTTCACGACGGTCGACCCGCACCTCGGCACTGATGCCGACTTCAAGAAGCTCGTCGACGACGCGCACGCGCTCGGCCTCAAGGTGTACCTCGACGTCGTCGTCAATCACACGGCCGACATGATCGAGCTCTCGAACGGCGCGACCTACAGCGACATCCCGTTCCGCAACTGCCACGGCAGCTTCTTCCGCGCCGACCGCTACGTGACCGCCCGGAAGTTCCCGTGCCTGGCCGCGCGCTACATGCCCGAGGTGCCGTACGTGCCGCCGGCCGACCGTCACCTGAAGAAGCCGGCGTGGCTGAACGACCCGCTCAACTACCACGACCGCGGCAACATCGACTTCGGCTCGTGCAGCCAGCAGTGCTTCGAGCAGGGCGATTTCTACGGTCTCGACGACCTCTTCACCGAGAAGCCGAACGTGATGAACGGGCTGGCGCAGATCTACGCGTCGTGGATCCAGCGCTTCCACGTCGACGGCTTCCGCGTCGACACCGCGAAGCACGTCAACGCGGCGTTCTTCCGCCTCTGGGTGCCGAAGATCCGCGCCGCGGCGCGCAGCGCCGGCATTGCCGACTTCCCGATCTTCGGCGAGGTGACGCTGAACGACTCGGTCGACCTCGCCGACTTCGTGCGCACGCGCGGACTGCCGCAGGTGCTCGACTTCCCGTTCCAGCAGGTCGCCGCCTCGTACGCGGCGGGCGCCACGGGCGCCAAGGGGCTCGCGAACCGGCTGGCCGACGACGACTACTTCCGCACGGCGAACGGCGTCGACCCGGCGTTCCCGACCTTCCTCGGCAACCACGACATGGGCCGCGGCGCACAGCAGATCCTCTCGCAGGCGCCCGGCCTCTCGGGCAAGGCGCTCCTGCAGCACGTGGAGCTCGGCTACGACCTGCTCTACCTGCTGCGCGGCGCGCCGGTCGTGCAGTGGGGGGACGAGGTCGGGATGATCGGCTCAGGGGGCGACAAGGCCGCGCGCGAGGACATGTTCCCGACGCAGGTGCAGGACTGGCGCACCGAGACACGCGTCGGCTCGCCGCCGATCGGCAAGGGCTCGTCCTTCGACGTCGTCGACCCGCTGCAGGCGCACCTGCGGCAGCTCGCCGTGCTGCGCGACGCGCATCCCGAGCTCTCGACGGGAGCGTCCCTCGTCCGGAAGGAGCAGGGCGCGGTGCTCGTCGTCTCGCGCATCGACCTCGCGACCGGCCGCGAGGTCGTCGTCGCCTTCAACAACGGGGCGAGCACGGCGAAGGTGACCGTGCCGGTCGCGACGCCGACCTCGACCTGGAGCGTGGCGTTCGGCACCGGCAGTGCGAGCGGCGGGCTGACCCTGGCGATCCCGCCCGTCTCAGCGCTCGTCGCGGTGCCCGGCTCGCCGATCCCGAAAGCGCCGCCCGCGAGCCCGAGGCTGACCGCGAAGCCGGACGACCTGACGCAGTACGTCGCGCTGACGGCGACGGTCCCGGGCGCACCCGTGAGCGTCTGGTTCGCGACGCGGCGGCGAGGCGGCGGCTGGCAGAGGGTCGCAGTGGACGACTCGGTGCCGTACCGCGGCTTCGTCGATCCGGCGCGCTTCAAGAAGCGCGAGCGGGTCGACGCGGTCGCCGTCGCGCGCGGGCTCGACGGCTCCGTCAGCGTCTCCCGGGTCGTGACGTTCACCCCGCGACCCTGACTGCGCGATTCGCTAGCGTCCGCGAGTCCATGACGACGACGGAGAACGCCACCTGGTGGGCGCAAACGCACGGCGCCGACCGCGACGTGCTGGTCGCGTACTTCAGCATGGAGTTCGGCATCGAGACGCGGCTCGCGGTCTACTCGGGCGGCCTCGGCGTGCTCGCCGGCGACCACCTGAAGGCTGCGGCCGACCTCGGTGTGCCGCTCGTCGGCGTCGGCCTCTTCTACCGCGGCGGTTACTTCGTGCAGGGCGTCTCCGCCGAGGGACGACAGACCGAGAAGTACGAAGAGCTCGATCCGGAGACGCTCGGCCTGCACCGCGAGGTGAAGGTGGAGGTCGACCTCGGCGGAGAGGTCGTGACCGCCGACGTCTGGCGCTACGACGTCGGCTCGGTGCCGCTCTACCTGCTCGACGTACCGTGGGTGACGGACGCGCTCTACGGCGGCGACCGGCGCCACCGCATCAGGCAAGAGCTGCTGCTCGGCGTCGGCGGCGTGCGCGCCCTGCATGCGCTCGGCATCGAGCCGAGCGTCTACCACGTGAACGAGGGGCACTCCGCGTTCCTGACGATCGAGCGCGCGCGCATGCTGGTCGAAGACGGGCGGTCGACGGAAGAGGCGCTCGAGCAGATCCGCCGCACGACCGTGTTCACGACCCACACGCCGGTACCCGCGGGCAACGAGGTGTTCGGAGACGACCTGGTGGTGCGCTACGTCGGCAAGCTCGCCGAGAGCGCAGGCCTCTCGGACGAGCAGCTCCTCGCACTCGGCCGCAGCGACGACACCGACGGGTTCGGGCTGACGCCGCTCGCACTGCGGCTCTCCTCGCACGCGAACGCCGTCTCACAGCTGCACGGCGACGTGGCCCGGGAGATGTGGCAGGGGCTCTGGCCGGGGCGCGAGGCGCCGATCGACGCGATCACGAACGGCGTCCACCTCGGCACCTGGCTCGCGCCCGAGCTGGCGGAGATCCTCCGGGAGGCGGGCGTCGAGCCGGAGGCGCCGCCGGCGTGGGCGAACTGGCAGGCGGCGCGGGACGTCGACTCCGAGGCGCTCTCGCGCGTGCACGCCGAGCGGAAGCGGAGGCTGGTCGAGCTCGCGGGACTCGACGCCGAGCGCCTGACGATCGGCTTCGCCCGGAGATTCGCGACGTACAAGCGCGCGGGGCTCGTCTACTCGGACCTGGAGCGGCTGCTCGCGCTCCCGGTGCAGGTGGTCGTCGCAGGCAAGGCGCATCCGCAGGACGCGCCGGGCAAGGACGTCATGCAGCAGATCGTCGAGCTCTCGCACGGCGCCGCCGAGGGCCGGCTCGTCTTCCTCGAGGACTACGACATCGAGCTCGCACAGACGATCATCCCCGGCTGCGACGTCTGGCTGAACACGCCGCGGCGGCCGCACGAGGCCTCGGGGACGAGCGGGATGAAGGCGGCCGTCAACGGCGTGCTCAACCTGTCGGTGCTCGACGGCTGGTGGGCGGAGGCATACGACCCGGCCTACGGCTGGGCGATCGAGGGGACGAGCGACGAGGCCGACGCGACGGAGCTGTACGAGCTGCTCGAGCAGCAGGTCGTCCCGCGCTTCGAGGCGCGGGACGCCTGGCTCGAGATGATGAAGGCCTCGATCGCCGAGCTCGCGCCGCGCTTCTCGATGGCGCGCACCGTGATCGAGTACGCCGACCGCTACTACGTGCCGGCGACGCGCGGCCGGTAGACCCGGCGTTACGCGCTCTCGCCCGGCTGCGGTGCGTCGCCGAGCCGCTCGATCAGCTCCTGGACGTTCTTCAGCTCGCCCTCGAGGTGCTCGCGGTAGGCCTGGAGCCGCTCGACCCACTGCTCGCGGCTCGGGTAGCCGCGGAAGCCGCGGTGATGATGTCCTCTGCACATGTACGCTCACCTCCTTTCGCTTCACCGACGGTAATAGTTATCCGATGATAACCAAAGGCGAGAGAGTGGCGGAGCTGCGCCTGGAGCTGCGCCGCGTGATGCGAGGCCTCTGGGCGCGGCGGCGCCCGTCGCCCGAGCTGCTCGCGCTCGTCGAGGGAGCCGCGCTCGGCCGCCGGCACGTCGCTCTCCTCGCCCAGGTCGGCAGCGAAGGGGAGCGGTCGGTGGGTGACCTCGCCCGCGAGCTCGGGCTGTCGCTGCCGGCCGCGTCGACGCTCGCGCGCGAGCTCGAGCAGCACGGGCTGCTCGTCCGCCGGGAGGATCCCGCCGACCGTCGACGCACCGTCGTCGCGCTCGCCCCGGCGACCGAGGGGCCGGTGCGAGCGTGGCTCGCGCGGCGCTCGCAGCCGCTCGAGCGTGCGCTCGAGGCACTGACGGACGCCGAGCAGCAGGCGTTCCTGAAGGGTCTGCACGCGCTCGCCGATGCCCTGGTGGAAGAATCGCCGTGTGGTCCTGTCCGACCGCACCATCGCCGCGCTCATCACCGAGGGCCGCATCGGGATCGACCCGTATGACGAGTCGCTCCTGCAGCCGTCGAGCGTCGACGTGCGCGTCGACCGCTTCTTCCGCGTCTTCCACAACGCGCGCTACCCCTACATCGACGTCAAGGAGCCGCAGGAGGAGCTGACGGAGGAGGTCGAGGTCACGGACGAGCGCGCCTTCATCCTCCACCCCGGCGAGTTCGTGCTCGGGTCGACGCTCGAGCGCGTGACGCTGCCGGACGACCTCGTCGCCCGCCTCGACGGCAAGAGCTCACTCGGGCGGCTCGGCCTGCTCATCCACTCGACCGCGGGCTTCATCGACCCGGGGTTCGACGGGCACGTAACGCTCGAGCTGTCGAATGTCGCGAACCTGCCGATCACGATCTACCACGGCATGAAGATCGGGCAGATCTCGTTCATGCGCATGACCGAGCCCGCTTCGACCCCGTACGGGAGCTCCACGCTCGGCTCGAAGTACCAGGGGCAGCGCGGGCCGACGCCGTCCCGCTACTGGCAGAACTTCGAGCGGTGAAGGTCTTCGTCACCGGCGGCACCGGGTTCGTCGGCCCCCGCGTCGTGCACGCGCTGCGCGCACGCGGCCACGAGGTACGCGCGCTCGCGCGTGCGCCGCAGCGAGGCGCCCAGCTCGCCGGCTGGGGGGCCCGGCTCGTTCCCGGCGACGTCACCGACCCCGTGAGCCTCCGCGCGGCGATCGACGGCTGCACGCACGTCGTGCACCTGGTCGCGATCATCAAGGGCCGCCCGCAGGACTTCGACCGTGTCATGACGCAGGGGACGCGCAACGTGCTCGCGGCGGCGAAGGAGGCCGGCGTCGCGCGCTTCGTGCTGATGAGCGCGCTCGGGACGACGGCGACGACGAAGGACGTCGTCCCCTACTTCGCCGCGAAGTGGGCGATGGAGCAGGACGTCGTCGGCTCCGGGCTCGAGCACACGATCTTCCGGCCCAGCTTCCAGTTCGGCCGTGGCGGCGGCGTGCTCCCCACCTTCGTGAAGCAGGTGCGCTATGCGCCGGTCGTCACCGTGATCGGGTCGGGACGCCAGCGCATCCAGCCGATCTGGGTCGACGACGTCGCCGAGTACTTCGCGCGCGCGGTAGACGCACCCGATGCCGCGAACCGCACGTTCGAGCTGGGCGGCCCCGACGTCGTCACCTGGGACGAGCTGTACCTGCTGATCGCGAAGGTGCTCGGCAAGCGCCGGCGGCTCGTCCACATCCCCACCTCCGTCGCGCGCGGGGGCGCGACCGCGACGGAGTGGCTGCCGGGTGCGCCGCTCACGAACGACCAGATCAGCATGATCGAGGCAGGCGACAACGTCGCCACCACCACCGATGCCGTCGACACCTTCAGGCTCCCACTCGTCCCGCTCGCAGAGCAGATCCGCCGCGCCGCCTGAGCGTAGGCTCGACGGAGCTCAGCAGAGAGCGGAGGCACCGGCTTCGCCGGCGCCGGAGCGGGATCCTGAGCGTCGGCTGTCGCTGCTGCTGCTGCTCGTGGCGGCGAACCAGCGGATGGGGCAGCTCGTCGAGCGCGAGCTGGCGGCGGACGGCGTCGAGGCGAACGGCTACGGCGCTCTGAGCCTGATCGGCATGCGCGGCGAGCTGCGGCTGACCGAGCTCGCCGCCGAGCTCGGGATGCCGCTGACGACCGCTTCCGACGTCGTCCGTCGCCTCGAGTCGCGCGGCCACGTCCGGCGGACGCCGAATCCGGACGACGGCCGCTCCTTCCTCTTCGGGCTGACGGCGCGCGGCGACCGCGAGTGGAGGCGCGGGTGGGGCGCCCTCCAGCGGATCAACGAGCGGCTGGCCGCCGATCTGGACGACGAGCGTGTGCGGGGCGTGCTGACGGAGCTCGGAGCCGCGTTCGAACGTGCGTTAATCGACAATTAATCCGAAGTCGTAGCATCTGCTCCGCAGCCGAACTATGTTCGGCGCATGCGCATCCTCCTCGCCGTCGTCGCCGTCGCGACGACCACCGCCGCCGCTCCGGCCGTCGTCGCCCGCATTCCCGTCGCGAAGCTCGCCGCGCCCTGCGCCGCCGCCGCCGGCGGCCGGTTCGTGTGGGTGAGCGAGTACGGAGCGCCCTACCTGCTCAAGATCGACCCGCGCACGAACAGGGTCGTCGCCAGGACGCAGATCGGCAGCGGGTCGTGCGGGCTCGACTACGGCGCCGGCTCGCTGTGGGTCGAGGACACGAGCTCGTCGACCGTCAGCCGCGTCTCCGTGTCGACGGGCGAGCGCGTGAAGGCGATTCCGGTCGGGATCACGCCCTACGACACCACCTTCGCGTACGGCGCCGCCTGGACGACCGCCTACGGGACCGGCGAGGTCGAGCGCATCGACCCGAAGCGGAACCGCGTAGTCGGTCGCTGGAAGCTGCCGCGGGCGACGGGCGTCGTCGGCGCCTTCGGCTCCGTCTGGGCGGCCGGCGGGAGCGGGATCATCCGCGTCGATCCGAGGGCGCGCAAGCTCCTCGCGACGATCCCGATCCCGACCGGCGCCGGCTGGACGGCGGCGTCGAGCGACGCCGTCTGGGTGACCACCCCCACCGGGCTCTCGCGCATCGATCCCCAGACGAACGCGGTGGTCGCGACCATCCCACTCACGGGGCCGCTCGGGGATCCCGACGTGGTCGGCGGGATGGTGTGGGTGCCGCAGATCCGGAAGAACGCGGTCGCCGTCGTCGACCCTGCCTCGAACACCGTCGTGCAGACGGTGAAGACGGGAGCCGGACCGTTCGTCGTGACCGCGATCGGAGGCGAGGCGTGGGTGCCGAGCTGGAAGGGCCGGGATGTATGGCGATTCAGGCCGTAGCGGTCACGAAGCTCGCCGCGACGCTCTCGTCGATCGAGCGCGGCACGGGCACGACGCAGGCCTCGGGCCCGACGTCGCCGCGTGCGACGGCTTCCAGACAGCGGGCCTGAAGCGCGAAGCCGAGGTCCATCGACTCGATCGAGTTCCCGAGCGGCCGCGGGCCGGCGAGGTTGACCATGTGGCCGCCCTCGAGCACGGTGACCCCGGCCGCGGTGAGCGCGTCGGCCTCGATCTCTCGTGGGAAGTGACCCGCGTTCGCGAGAACCGCGCCCTCCTTGAGAAGCGGCGTATCCGCGGCGGTGACGACTCCTTCCGCGCCGGTGACGGTGATCACGACGTCGGCAGTGCGCAACGCCTCCCGGCGCTCCGGCACGAGGAAGCCGTCGAGCATCGCCTGCAGGCGCTTGACCGGGTCGCGCTCGACGACCGCCACGATCGCGTGCGCGTTCCGGAAGTTCGCGGCGACGCCCCTGCCGCACGCGCCGTAGCCGAAGACCGTCACGCGTTTGCCGTTCGTCGAGAGGTTCGTCAGCCGGAGGAACGACTCGAGCACGCTCTGGCCGACCGCGTGCTCGTTCTCGGCGAACTGCTTGATCGGGCTGTCGTTGATCACGAGGAGCGGCAACCGCAGCCGGTCGCGGAGCGGCTCGAGCCGCAGCCGCCCCGACGTCGTCTCCTCCGTGCCGCCGCGCAAGGTCTCCCACGGCTCCTCGAGGTAGCGGACGAACAGGTCGCCGCCGTTGTCGAGCAGCAGGTCGGGCCGGGCCCGCACGACCTGCCAGAGGTTCGCGTCGTGCTCGGCCGGGTCGCTCGTCGGCCCGCCGACGACGCGCACGCCTCGGGCGGCGAGATAGTCGCAGGCCTCCTGCTGTGTCGTCGCGAGGTTCCCCGTCGAGACGAGCTCGGCGCCGCCGCGCCGGAGCGTCAGGAGCAACGCGACGGTCTTCGGCTCCAGATGGATGCCGGTGCCGATCACGAGCCCGGCGAACGGTCTCGTCTCCTCGAGCTCGGCGCCGATCGCCTGCAGCAGCCGGCAACGCTTGCGCACCCACTCGATCCGGTCCACGCGGCTATTCAAGACGAAGGGCCCCTTGCGGGGCCCTTCGATCTGCGATACCAGCTGGGATTCGTAGAGGCGCTTCCGGCCACTAAAGGCGGCGCGTCACGCGAGTCCCCCACGCTGGCTAGGCGATTCCCCGTCAAGGTTCCGGGGACACGCCTCTACGAGCTGGTACCTCCACTGCCCGTACTGGAAATCTCCAACGCCGGACCACCTCCTTTCCGCGGATAGCTCGCACGATAGCGCATGAACCAGTCGAGACCGATGCTTCTCGTCCACGGGCTCTCGGGCAGCCACCGCTGGTGGCGGCACGTGCATCCGCAGGGCGCGAGCGTGCGCTCGGTCGACCTGCCGCGACGGCTCGCTCCTCGCGACGCACCCGGATGGCTTGCCGCGACGCTCGACGGGCCGGCGGTCGTCGTGGGCCACTCGCTCGGCGGTCTCGCTGCCGCCCGGCTCGCGGCAGAACGGCCGGAGCTCGTCGAGGCGCTCGTCCTCGTGGCGCCGGTCGGCGTGCCGCGCCCGCTGCCGGGGTACGTCGCCGGCTTCCTGCGGACGGTGCGCGAGGCGCCGCCGTCGCTGCTCGCGACGGTCGCCGCCGATGCGGTCAGGACGGGGCTGCCTGCGCTCGCGCGCGGCGCCTGGTTCGCGACGCACCAGCCGTTCGCGGGCGCGATCGGCGCCCCGACGCTCCTCGTCTGGGGCGAGCGCGACCGGCTCGTGCCGGCCGAGCAGGCGGCACGCTGGCGCGAGGCGATCCCGCAGGCCCGGCTCGAGGTCGTCCCACGTGTGGGGCACGTGCCGATGCTGGAGGCGCCTTCACGCTTCGGCGAGCTCCTGCAGCAGTTCCTCGACGACCTGGACGACGGCCTCCGGGTGTGACCAGTGCACGGCGTGCGCCGCGCCGGGCACCTGGACGAGCCGGGCGCGCGCGACGCCGGCGGCGAGCCGCGCCCACGGCGGGCTGCAGATCGTGTCGTGCTCGCCGCGCACGACGACGGCCGGGACGCGGACGCACGCCAGTCGGTCCGCCACGGGGTGGTCGAGCATCGAACGCGCCGTCCGGAGCAACCGCCGCGGCCCCCAGCGCGCGTACTCGTAGGCGAGCACCGGCAGGAGCGAGAGCGGCTCCCGGTAGCTCCCGTTCGCGAGCCGGAGGAACTGGCGGAACACGGTCGGCGCACCCGGGTCCCACGTCGGGCCGATCAGCACGAGGCCGCGAACGAGCCCGGGACGGCGAACGGCCAGCTCCGCCGCGACCTGGCAGCCGAGCGAGTTGGCGACGAGCAGCGACGGCTCGGCGAGCGCCGCCTCGAGCGACCAGGTCAGCACGTCCACCGTGCCGCCCGCCAGATCCGGCGCCGCGGCGGCCGGCAGCAGGCGCCGGAGGCGCGCGAAGTAGCGGTGCGAGACGCCCAGGCCGTGGACGAGGACGATCACCTCCCACCTAGGATCTCCGGCGCCGCCCGCCCCGATGCGTCCGCTCCGCCGAAACCGCAACTTCCAGCTGCTCTGGATCGGACAGGTGCTGTCCGACCTCGGCTCGCAGATCGGCGCGCTCGCATACCCGCTGCTCGTCCTGGCGCTGACGCGCTCGCCGGCCGTCGCCGGCCTCGTCGGCACCGTCGCGAGCCTCGCCGCGTTCGCCGTCCGGCTCCCCGCCGGCGCCCTCGCCGACCGGGTCGACCGGCGGAGCGCGATGATCGCCTGCGACGCCGTGCGGGCGGCGGCCCTCGCGCTGCTCGCCGCTCTCGTGCTCGCCCATGACGCGACGTGGCCCCTTGTGCTGGCGGTGGCGGTCGTCGACCGGATCGGCGACACGCTCTTCAGCCCCGCCGCGACCGCGGCCCTGCCGCTGATCGTGGACGACGAGCAACTCGAGCCGGCCTGGGCGGCCACCGAGGCCCGGCAGTACGCCGCGAATCTCGGCGGGCCGGCACTCGGCGGCCTCCTCTTCGGCCTCGGACGCGCCGTGCCGTTCGTGGCCGACGCCGTCTCCTACGCCGTCTCGACCCTCACCTCGGCCGGGCTCGAGGGCGACTTCCGGCCGCAGCGCGAGGAGGAGCGGCGCGGCCTCTGGACCGAGGCACTGGACGGGCTCCGCCTGCTGTGGCGCGACAGGCTCCTGCGCACGGTCCTGATCCAGGCGCCGCTGATCAACTTCGCCTTCAACGGGTCGATCTTCACGGTCACGATCGGCCTGCGACGTCACGGCGCCTCCGCCGCCGTGATCGGCGTCGCCCAGGCCGTGATCATGGCCGGCGGCCTCGTCGGCGCCGTGCTCGCACCGAGGATCCAGCGGCGGGTCTCGATCCAGCAGTCGATCGTGCTCCTGGCGGTGGGCGGCGGCCTCATGTTCGGCCTCGCCGCGCTCGTGATGCCGTCTCCTCTCGTCGCCCTCCCGCTCGCGCTCCCGCTGCTCGTCTCGCCCGCGACGAACGCGTCGCTCTTCGCGATGCTCCTCCGCCGGACTCCTGAGGCGATGCGCGGCCGCGTCACCAACGGGCTCATGCAGGTGGCGACCGGGCTCGCGGCGCTGTCGCCGCTCGCGAGCGGCGTCGTGGTCGATCAGCTATCGGCGCGGTGGGCGGTTGCGCTCTTCGCGCTGTCGCTCGCACCGGTCGCCGTGCTCGCGTTCGTGCTCCCGACCGAGACCGCCGGCGACTGACGCTCTGCCTCGACGGCGTCGCGCACCCAGCAGCTCTCGAGGTGGTCGTTGACGACGCCGCAGGCCTGCATGGAGGCGTAGACGGTCGTCGGGCCGACGAAGCGAAAGCCGTGCCGCCGCAGAGCCTTGGCAAGAGCGGTCGACTCGGGCGTCGATGCCTGCCACTCCCCCTGCGTGCGCGGCCGACGGTGCCGTGCCGGCGCGAACGACCAGAAGAGCTCGTGCAGCGGCGTCGTCTCGCGCAACGCGACCGTCGCCCGCGCATTCGCGATCGCCGCCTCGATCTTGCCGCGATGGCGGATGATCGACGCGTCGGCGAGGAGCCGATTCACGTCGCGCTCGTCGAAGCGAGCGACCAGCTCCGGGTCGAAGCCCTCGAACGCCGCGCGAAAGCCCTCCCGCTTGCGCAGGATGGTCAGCCACGAGAGCCCGGACTGGAACCCCTCCAGGCACAGCCGCTCGTAGAGGCCGCGCTCGTCACGGACCGGCCGGCCCCACTCCTCGTCGTGGTAGGCGTCGTAGAGCGGGTCGCTCGAGTCCCAGCAGCGGATCACTCGGTCACTTCGACCTGCACGACGCCGTCCTCGACCGTGACGGGATAGATCTCGACCGGCTCGTATGCGGGCAGCGACAGCGGCACGCCGGTCGCGAGGTCGAAGGTCGAGCCGTGACGCGGGCAGATGACGCGACACATGTCCTCGTCCCACTCGCCCTCGCAGAGCGGCCCGTCGTCGTGGGAGCAGCGATCCTCGATCGCGTAGAGCTTGCCGCCGCAGTTGTAGACGCCAATCGACGTCCAACCGAGCGTGACGATCTTGCACGAGCCGGGCGGGAACTCGTCGAGCGGCGCGACGTGGATCTTCGGCATCAGTCGCCCGTGAGGCGAAGCTCGTTCTCGAGCGTGCGCCACTCGTCCGGGAGCGGCGTGCCCTTCGCACGGTGCAGGGCGACCTTGAGCACGCCGAGGCCGAGGATCGCGCACTTGAGGCGGATCGGCGTGAGCGGGATGCCGATCTCCTCGAGCAGCTCGTCCTTCGGCAGGGCGGCGACCTCCGCGGCCTTCCGACCCTTCACCATCTCCGTCAGCATCGACGTCGCGGCCTGCGAGATCGCGCAACCGCGGCCCTCGAAGCCGATCTCGTCGATCGTCTCGCCGTCCTCGGCGAAGCGGACGAAGATCGAGACCTCGTCGCCGCAGAGCGGGTTCTGGCCCTCGGCGTGCGCATCGGCCGGCTCGAGCGCGCCGTGGCCGCGCGGGTTCTTGTAGTGGTCGAGGATGACCTCCCGGTAGAGCTGGTCCAGCTCGCTCACGAGAACGTCTCCTTCACCTTGCGCAGGCCGGCGACGAGCCGGTCGACGTCGTCGGGCAGCGAGTAGAGGTAGAAGCTGGCACGCGTCGTCGCCGCCACGCCGAGACGCGTCATCAGCGGCTGCGTGCAGTGGTGGCCGGCGCGGACGGCGACGCCCTCCCAGTTGAGGATCTGGGCGACGTCGTGCGGGTGCACGTTCTCGAGCTCGAAGCTGACGATGCCGGTGCGGCGGTCGGCCGGGGGGCCGAAGACGCGCAGCCCGGGGATCTCGGCGAGCGCGTCCATCGCCTGCACGACGAGCTCGTGCTCGTGCGCCGCGATCGCCTCGAGCCCGACACCCGATACGTAGTCGATCGCAACGCCGAAGCCGTACGCCTCCGCGATCGCCGGCGTGCCGGCCTCGAACTTGTACGGCAGCTCGTTCCAGCTCGTGCGCTCGAGCGCGACCGAGCGGATCATCTCACCGCCGAAGTTGAACGGCTGCATCTCCTCCAGGAGCTCGCGGCGCCCCCAGAGCGCGCCGACGCCCGACGGCCCGCAGAGCTTGTGCGACGAGAATGCGAGGAAGTCGCAGCCGAGCGCCTGCACGTCGATCTTCCGGTGCGGCGCCGCCTGCGCCGCGTCCACGACCATGATCGCGCCCTGCTCGTGCGCCCACGCCGCGAGCTTCTCGACGGGGTTGATCGTGCCGAGCGTGTTCGAGACGAGGTTGTTCGCGACGACCTTGACGTTGCCTCGCTTCGCGATCTCGTCGAGCGCGTCGAGCTGGAGCTCGCCGAGGTCGTCGATCGGGATGTGCGCGAACTCGGCGCCCGTCTTCTTCGCGATGAACTGCCACGGCACGAAGTTGGAGTGGTGCTCGAGCTCCGTGATCACGACGACGTCGCCGGGGCCGAGGTTCTCGAGCCCCCAGGCGTAGGCGACCAGGTTGAGCGCCTCGGTCGCGCTGCGGGTGAAGATCACCTCCCGATTCGACGGCGCGTTGACGTACGCGCGCACCTTCTCTCGCGCCCCCTCGTACCCCGCGGTCGCCCGCTCGGCGAGCGTGTAGACGCCACGGTGGACGTTCGCGTAGCTGTGCTCGTAGAACTCCCGCATCGCGTCGAGCACCTGCCGCGGCTTCTGCGTCGACGCGGCCGAGTCGAGGAAGGCGACCGGCTTGCCGTTCACGAGCTCGTCGAACACCGCGAAGTCGGCGCGCAGCTGCCGCGCGTCGAGCTGCTCGGCGGACGTCACGGCCATGCCTCGAAGGGTACCCGCCTAGCGGTGCACGACCTCGCAGTGAACGAGGCGGTCGGTGCGGTCGGCCCACACCGTGTCGCGCCCGGGGCCGCAGTCGACGCGGTCGGCGTGCCGGTCGCCGACGTGGATCCGGTCGTCGCCCGCGCCCGCGACCACGATGTCGTTGAAGGACGACGTCCCCTCGATCACGTCGGCCGACGGCGTGCCGACGATCCGGCATGTCCCGGCTACTGCTCCCTGCTCGTAGAGCCGGATCCCGACGTGGCCCGGACAGCTCGGGAGCGGCCCGGCATAGGCGAGGATCCTTCCGTGCGGGTCGGTCGGGTCGAACGAGGTGCCGCTCGCCGCACCCTCGACGGCGAGCTGCGAGCGTGGCGGTGTCCCGGGCGTCGTCAGCTCGAGCCCGCGAGGGACCGTGTAGGCGAGAAGGTCGCCCGCGGGCGCCCACGCAAGCGGCCCGACGCTGCCGAACGGCCCGGCGACCTCCTGTGGAGGCGCCGAGGCGTCCGCCGGCACGACGTAGACGCGGCCCGCGACGCTGTACGCGATCCGGGCTCCGTCGGGCGACCACACCGGCGCCCCGGGCTCCGTCCCCGTCTCCGCGAGCCGCGTCTCGACGAGCGGCTGCGAGGCGACCCAGACCGAGCCGTCGCGCTGGAACGCGAGGCGCGTCCCGTCGGGCGACCAGGCCGGCTTCCCGATCACGTCCTTGGCCCAGAGCGTTCGGCCGACCCACAGGTCGAGGTTCTGCGCGCCGGCCGAGGTGAGGTAGGCGACGTCCTCCGAGTGCGGGCGCCAGGCGGGCGCGAGCGCCGGCGTCTGCGACGGATAGCGATACCTGCCCGTGCCGTGCGCACCCGCTTTGCGGATGACGCCTCCCGACGACCACGCGAGGCGGCCGTCGCTCGACCAGGTCGGGGACGGCTGCGCGGCGCTCGTACCGACCTGGAAGACGCGCCTCGTCCGCACGTCGACGACGTCCAGCTCGAGCACCCGTCCCTGGCCGTTCACGACGACCGTGAACGCGACGCTGCGTCCGTCCGGCGAGTAGACCGGCCAGAGGTCCTGCGAGGCCAGGATCGGCAGGCGTCCGGCCGAGGCGGGAAGCGCGAGCACGAGCAGCGCGAGGAGCGCGACCAGCTTCTTCACGCACCGAACCTACGACGGCCTCGTCAAGGATCCATGAAGGTATCGTGGCCGCCTCGTGAGCAGCGAGTACGTGTACACGATGTACCGGGCCGACAAGTTCTACGGCTCCGACCGGCAGGTGCTGGCAGGCATCTCGCTCTCCTTCCTGCCCGGCGCCAAGATCGGCGTGCTCGGCCCGAACGGCGCCGGCAAGTCGACGCTGCTCCGCATCATGGCCGGCAAGGAGGAGCCGTCGTCCGGGGTCGCGGAACTGGCGCCGAACGCGACCGTGGGCCAGCTCGAGCAGGAGCCCGAGCTCGACCCGGGCAAGACGGTGCGCGAGAACGTGGAGGACGGAGTGCGCGAGCTGCGCGACCTGCTCGATCGCTTCAACGCGATCTCCGCCTCGTTCGCGGAGCCGGACGCCGACTTCGACGCGCTCCTCGCCGAGCAGGCCCAGGTGCAGGACCAGATCGACCGGCGTGACGCCTGGCAGCTCGACGCGCAGCTCGACCACGCGATGGATGCTCTGCGGCTCCCCGACGGCGACCGCGACGTGACGACGCTCTCCGGCGGCGAGCGCCGCCGGGTCGCCCTGTGCCGTCTCCTGCTCTCGGCGCCGGACCTGCTGCTCCTCGACGAGCCGACGAACCACCTCGACGCCGAGTCGGTGCTCTGGCTCGAGCGGTTCCTCGCCGACTACAGGGGGACCGTCGTCGCGGTCACCCACGACCGCTACTTCCTCGACAACGTCGCCGGCTGGATCCTCGAGCTCGACCGCGGCCGCGGGATCCCCTACCGGGGCAACTACTCCGGCTGGCTCGAGCAGAAGCAGGCGCGGCTCGCCCAGGAGGAGAAGCAGAGCTCGGCCAGGCAGCGGACGCTGCAGCGCGAGCTCGAATGGGTGCGGCTGGCGCCGCGCGCGCGACACGCGAAGTCGAAGGCACGGCTCGGCGCCTACGAGCGCCTGCTCGCCGAGGAGGAGGCGGTGAAGCTCGACCGCGTCGAGATCCACATCCCGCCGGGCCCGCGCCTCGGTGACCTCGTGATCGAGGCGAAGGGCGTCTCGAAGGGGTTCGGCGACCGCTTGCTCGTCGAGAACCTCGAGTTCTCGCTCCCGCCCGCCGGCATCGTCGGCGTGATCGGCCCGAACGGCGCCGGCAAGACGACCCTCTTCCGCATGATCGCCGGTGAGGAGGCGCCCGATGCGGGCGAGCTCCGGGTCGGGGACACCGTGCAGCTCGCCTACGTCGACCAGGCGCGCGGCGACCTCGACCCGAAGAGCACCGTCTGGAAGGAGATCTCGGGCGGCCAGGACGTCGTGCTGCTCGGGAAGAAGGAGGTCAACTCACGGCAGTACACGTCGTGGTTCAACTTCAAGGGGGCCGACCAGCAGAAGCCGGTCGGGCAGCTCTCGGGCGGCGAGCGGAACCGCGTGCACCTCGCGAAGCTGCTGAAGAGCGGCGGCAACGTGCTGCTTCTCGACGAGCCGACGAACGACCTCGACGTCGACACGCTGCGCGCGCTCGAGGAGGCACTCCTCGACTTCGCGGGCTGCGCCGTCGTCATCACGCACGACCGCTGGTTCCTCGACCGCGTCGCGACGCACATCCTCGCCTTCGAGGGCGACTCGCAGGTGACCTGGTTCGAGGGCGACTTCAGCGAGTACGCCGACTGGGTGCGCGAGACACGCGGCCCGGAGGCGCTCGAGCCGCACCGGATCAAGTACAAGCCGCTCGTGCGGGCGTAGCGCGCGGAGGTCAACAACCCGGCTCCGCCTACGGCGGCAACCAGGTTCCCTGCGTAGGCTTCGCCTGAGTGGCGAAGCCTACGCAGCACCGTCTCGACCCCGTCGAGCTGCGCGTCCTCGGCAGCCTGCTCGAGAAGCAGCGGACGACGCCCGACCAGTACCCGCTCTCGCTGAACGCGCTGCGGCTCGCGTGCAACCAGTCGACGAGCCGCGACCCGGTCATGGATTTGCCGGAGGACGAGGTGCGCGACGCGGTTCGGGCGCTCGCGAACGCCGGCTGGGCGAGGCTCGCCTCGGGCGCCGGCTCCCGCGCCGCCAAGT
>DASUAX010000101.1:0-10336 GCA_035763525.1 Gaiellaceae bacterium | reverse complement strand
CGCGAGCGCCTCGCGCAGCGGCTCCGCCCGCAACGTGCCCTCGCCGTACGGCAGGTGCTTCGTCTCGTTCCGGTTCGCGTACTGGATGTCCGAGAAGTGGATGTGGAACGGCTGCCCCGGCGTCATCACCGCGTCCGCCTGCGCGAGCGCCGACACGAACGTCTCGACGTCGAGAAAGGCACCGTCGGACGTCGCGTGCATGTGCGCGAAGTCGAGCACCGGCTGGACGAAGTCGACCCGCGCGGCGATCGAGCACACGTCCTCGAGCGAGCCGAGGTCGCGCACACGTCCCATCACCTCGACGCCGAAGGGCACGAGCCGGTCCTTCCGCTCGAGCCGCTCCCGCAGCTCGCCGAGCTGATCGACGACGGCGTCGAGCGCGGCCTCGCGTGGGCGGCCGAGGAGGAAGCCGGGGTGGAAGACGACCACCTCGCAACCGGCGGCCTTCGCGATTCCCGCCGAGTGGTCGAGCATCCCGAACGCCATGTTGAGCTTCCTCCCGCGCTCGGCGTGCCCCATGAACCCGGCGATCGGCGCGTGCAGCGAGACGGAGATCCCTGCCGCCGCCGCGCGCTCGCCGAACGCGGTCGCCGTCTCGTAGTCGTTCCAGAGCTTTCCGGACGGCGGCAGCTCGCAGGCGGTCATCCCGCGTGCGACGAGCGCGTCGACCAACTCGCTCGGCGCGTCGACCGACGTGTCGAGCGAAGGTCCGTAGCGGAGGCGAGGAGCCATCGGCGAGGGTTTCGTTCCGGCTGCGTTAGCAACCGGTCGCCTGAGGGTATCCGCGCCGCGTGGGAGAGAGCGGCCGACCGCTGTTCTCGATCGGTGCGGTTGCGCGCATGCTCGACCTGTCCGCCGCGACCATCCGAACCTGGGAGGCCCGCTACCGGCTCGTCGCGCCCGAGCGCTCGCAGGGCGGCCAGCGTCTCTACTCGCGCGCGCAGGTCGAGCAGTTGCGCTTCGTGTGCGGTCAGATCGGAGCCGGCAGGCGGCCGGCCGAGGCGCACCGCCTCCTCCGCGAGCGGCTCGCGCGCGGCGGCTCGCTCGACGGCAAGCTCGTCTTCATCGACCCGGGCGAGCTCGGCTTCGACGAGGTCTTTGCGCGCCTGCAGGCGTCGGGCGCGACCGTCGTGCCGATCGACACGTAGCGCACTGCCGGATTCCGTCCGATGCGATTCCTACCCTGGGTGCATGGCCCAGAACCCTTCGCGCATCGACCTCCTCGAGCTCGACATCGACCTGCGCCTCGCCGACCTGTGGCGGGAGGCGGCCGGCATCACCGACTGGTCGCTGGACGTCGTCGCCGCGTTCATGCGCGCGGCATACGGCAAGGGCTACTGCGACGCGCTCACCGAGGACTCGCCCGGCTCCCTCTGCGCCGATCACGGCTACCGCGTCCCGGCCCGGAAGCACGCTCAGTCGGTCGACGCGTAGCCCGCGCCCGCGGCTCGCTAACCTTCCGTCGTGCCCACGCGCAGCCCTGCGCGGCTCGTCATCGCCCTCGCGGTCGCGGGCGTGCTCGCCGTCTTCCTGCTCTACACGGCCGTCGCCGGCCACTCGACGCCGACGCTGACGCCGAGCCAGGTTCACGGCAACACCGGGAAGCTGTCCGTCGTCGGCGTCGTGGTCGGCCCGCTGCGCGGCGACTCGCACGGCGCGAACGGTCTCCGCTTCCGGCTCGCCGACCCGCAGGCGCACGTCGCGCGGCAGGTCGCCGTCACCTACCGTGGCACGACGCCGCCGCCGCTCTTCAAGGCGGGCCGCAGCGTCGTCGTCACCGGCACGTACTCCGGTGGGCGCCTGCAGGGGACGGACATCCTGACGAAGTGCCCGTCGAAGTACAGCTCGACGACCGCTAGCTGATGGCCGATCTCGGCCGCGCGGCCCTCGTCGTCACCCTCGGCCTCGCGGTGTACGCGCTCGTCGCGGGAGCCGTGGCGGCGCGGCAGAACCGCCGCCGGCTCGCGTCGTCTGCGCGGAACGCGCTCTATTGCAGCTTCGGCTCCACCGCGGTCGCGGCGGCGGTGCTCGCGATCGCGCTCGTGCGGCACGACTTCTCCTTCGCGTACGTCGCCGCCCACACGAACCGGACGCTGCCCACCTCGTACGCGCTGAGCGCGTTCTGGGGCGGCCAGGAGGGCTCGCTCCTCCTCTGGCTGCTCGTCCTGACGGGATACGGCGCGCTCGCCGTGGCCGTCAACCGGCGCTTGCTGCGCGACCTGACCGCGTGGGTCGTGCCGGTGATCGGCGGGATCGCGACCTTCTTCTCGTTCGTGCTCGTCGCCGTCGCGAGCCCCTTCGACACGCAGACGGCGCCGTTCGACGGCGCCGGCCTGACGCCGAGCCTGCAGAACCCGTACATGGTCGCGCACCCGCCGATGCTGTACCTCGGCTACGTCGGCCTGTCGGTGCCGTTCGCATTCGCCGCCGGGGCGCTCCTCTCCGGCCGCACCGACGAGCGCTGGATCGTCGCCACGCGCCGCTGGACGCTCGCCGCCTGGATGTTCCTCGGCTTCGGGCAGCTGCTCGGCGCGCACTGGGCGTACGTCGAGGTGGGGTGGGGCGGCTACTACGCCTGGGACCCGGTCGAGAACGCAGCCCTGATGCCGTGGCTCGCGGCGACGGCGTTCCTGCACTCGGTGATGATCCAGGAGCGGAAGGGGATGCTGAAGGTCTGGAACATGGTGCTCGTCGCGCTCGCGTTCGAGCTCTCCGTGTTCGGCACGTTCCTGACGCGTTCCGGCGTCGTCAACTCCATCCATTCGTTCGCACGCAGCTCGATCGGGCCGTGGTTCCTCGCCTTCGTCGTCATCTCGTCGCTCTTCTCCCTCGCGCTCATCATGTGGCGGCTGCCGCTCCTGAAGGCGCGAACGAAGCTCGAGTCGCCGCTCTCGCGCGAGGCGACGTTCCTCTACAACAACCTGCTGCTCGTCGCTCTCTGCCTGACGATCCTCTGGGGCGTGCTCTTCCCGATCGTCACGCAGCTCGTGAAAGGCGAGCAGCGGACGATCGGCCGGCCCTACTACGACTTCTTCCTGCGCACGTTCGGGCTGCCGCTGCTGATCCTGATGGGGATCGGGCCCCTGATCGCGTGGCGGAAGGCGAGCGTCCGCGGCCTCGTGCGCACGCTCGCCTGGCCGACCGGCGTCGCGGTCGCCGCCGGGATCGCTCTCCTCGCCGCCGGCGCCGGCTCGTCGCTGCCGGGGCTGATCGCATACACGTTCTCGACGTTCGTGCTCACGACGATCGTCGTCGAGCTCGTGCGCGGCACGCGCGCGACCGGGTCCCTGCTCAAGCTGGTCGCGCGGAACCGGCGCCGCTACGGCGGGTACGTCGTCCATGCGTCCGTCGTGCTGCTCGCGATCGGGATCGCCGGGTCGAGCGCCTACTCGACCTCGGTCGACCGGCGGCTCGCGCTCGGCCAGACGATGCACGTCGCCGGCTACACCCTCACGAACGAGGGCGTGACACGTGAGACGAAGCCGAACGTCACGGAGACGCGTGCGCACCTCGCGGTCAGCGGTCCCTGGAGCGGCACGATCAGCTCGGGCGACAACCAGTACGTGAGCCCGCCCGAGCCGTCGCGGGAGGTCGGCATCAAGACCGATTGGCGGCGCGCCGAGGACCTGTACGTGATCGTCGACGAGTCGCACCTCGACACCCAGGCGATCTACGTGCAGGTGCTCGTGAAGCCGCTCGTCAACCTGATCTGGGTGGGGGGCATCGTGTTCGTGATCGGCTCCCTGGTGGCGCTCTGGCCGGACGCGCGCGAGCAGCGGCGCCTTGACTCGCGGCTCGTCCCGACTGCGAGCGCCAGTGCCTCTTGATCGCACTCGCGCTCATCCTCGCGGTCGCGGTCGTGGTGCTCGTGGCGCTGCCGTTCCTGCGCGAGCCCGCCGCGGCCGACGACCGCCTCGACGCGCCCGGTGAGGCGGAGGAGCGTCGGCTCGTGCTGATCGAGGAGCGCGACCGGGCGCTCGCCGCGTTGAAGGAGCTCGAGTTCGACCATCGCACGGGCAAGATCGACGACGCCGACTACCGGCAGCTCGTCGGCCCGCTCCGGCGCTCCGCCGCGGCCGCGCTGCGGGCGCTCGACCGGCCCGAGCGCTACGGTCCACGAATGAACGGACTCGAGACGCCAGAGCTGCCTCCGGAGCCGGCGCCGCCGCCCGACGAGGGCACGCCGCCGATGCCTGCTCCGGTCCCGGAGCCGTACCCGCCGCCCGACGAGGCGACGGTGCCGGCGCCGCCGCAGGAGTAGCCGCCCGTAACGCCGAACCTGGTGATGATGGCGAGGCGGGTCGCGCTCGTACTCTTCCTCCTGCTCGTGGTGGCGACGCCCGCCCTCGGCGACGACGTGGGCCGGAAGCACGAGATCGACTCGAAGATCGCGTCGCTGCAGGACAGGCTGTCGGCGCAGAAGGAGCACGAGCGCACGCTCCGAGCCGAGGTCGACGACTACACGAGCCGAATCAGGGAGCTGGAGGCGCGTGTCGGCGACGTGTCGCTGCAGCTGCAGACGCTCGAGCAGGACCTGTCGCTGCACCAGCAACGGCTCGACGCGCTGAACGCGCTCTTCCACGCACAGAGCGACCGGCTCCAGATGCTCCATGCGGAGTACCGGCGGTCGCTCGCCGTCCTGAACCGGCGGATCGTCGACATCTACGAGTCGGACGACCCGACGACGCTCGACGTGCTGCTCGGCGCACAGAGCGTCCAGGACGCGATCGACAAGGTGCAGTACCTCGAGGACATCAACGAGCAGGACCGGAAGGTCTCGAACGAGGTCGCGTACGCCAGGGCGCAGGTGACGGCGGCCAGGAAGAAGACGATGCAGCTGCGCGGAACGGTGCAGAGCGAGACCGCGGTCATCCGGGCCCGCGCGGCCCAGACGCAGGCGGTGCGCGACGACCTCGTCGGCGCGCGGGACGACCTCTCGGCGTCGAAGCAGAAGAAGCTCGTCGATCTGTCGACGCTGACGGCGTCGGAGCGGGCGTCCGCGGAGGAGATCGACGCGCTCCAGGCGGCGAGTGCGCGCATCGCGGCCCAGATCCGCGCCGCACAGGCCCGGAACAGCCCCAGCGCGGGCCCGACGCAGACGCCGTCGAACGCGGGCCTGATCTGGCCGGTGTCGGGGCCGGTGACGAGCCCGTTCGGCTGGCGCTGGGGGCGGATGCACGAGGGAATCGACATCGGCGTCGGCTACGGCACGCCGATCCACGCCGCGGCAGGCGGCGTCGTCATCTACTGCGGCTGGGAAGAGGGCTACGGCAACTTCGTCGTCATCGACCACGGCGGCAACCTCGCCACCGCCTACGGCCACCAGAGCTCGATCGCGGTCGCCTGCGGCCAGCAGGTGAACCAGGGCGACGTGATCGGCTACGTCGGCTGCACGGGCCACTGCTTCGGCCCGCACCTCCACTTCGAAGTCCGCGTCAACGGCAACCCCGTCGACCCACTCGGCTATCTCGGCTAAAGCGGGTTGCTGGCGCAGGGGCGCCTCGAAAACGAGCGCCGGCTCTGCCGGCGCTCGCCCACCCGCAGTCGCCACGTGTCGGAAGGGGGGCCCGTGGGGGGAAACCGGAGGTTTCCCCCCACGCCCCTACCAGCGGTACCAGCGCGCTCCTTCGACGCCGCGGACGAAGAAGCCGATCAGCCAGAGGATGGCGAGGATGATCGCGATCCAGATCAGGAACTTGACGACGGCGAAGCCGAGGATGAAGAGCACGATGATGATCAGCAGAACGAGTAGCAGTGCGGGCACGTCTCGCTCCTTCGGTTCGATGAGGGAGACGCGGTTGTCCCCGCTCGGCAAGACCCCGTAACCCGAGGGCCCCGACGTTCGTTTACCGATTACAACCGGTACGGCGGCGAGGGCCATTCCCGCCGTCCCGGACAGAGTCGTCTCCCGACGAGCGGGCGCCTCCCCCCGGGGCGCCCGACTTATCTCCGCCCGTCGCCGGCCGCTACGCGTGCGGCGCGCAGCCCTCGATCGAGTCGCGAACGTCGCGCTCGAGCGCCTCGATCGTGCGACGGTCGACGAGGACGCGCCAGCAGAGGCTCCGGCTGCCGCAGCGGCGCACGTAGGGGTCGGCCATGATCGCGCTCAGCGGCCGGCCGGCCCGGTGCTGCGCGACGATGTAGGAGCGAAGGCGCGCCTCGCGGAACGGGCGCGGGCCGAGGAACAGGTACGGGTTTCCGGCCAACAAGATCGCACTACGATATTTCCCGGATCGGACGGCGTCAAACGCCGAGGCCGGCGGTCTGCAGCAGCAGGAAGACGTTCAGGGCCACGATCACGGCCGCGATCAGCGACGCGGCGACCGTGGTCACCCGCCGGTTGACGAGCGAGCCCATCACGTCCCGGCGCGACGTGAAGATCACGAGCGGTACGAGCGCGAAGGGGATTCCGAAGGAGAGCACGACCTGCGAGATGACGAGCGTCCGCGACGGGTCGATGCCGGCGGCGATCACGGCGAACGCCGGCAGCATCGTCACGAGTCGCCGGACCGCCACGGGAATGCGGCGGCGGATGAAGCCCTGCATCACGACCTGGCCCGAGAGCGTCCCGACCGCGGAGCTCGAGAGGCCCGACGCGAGCAGCGCAAGCGCGAACAGGGTGCTCGAAGCGCCGCCGAGGATCGGCTCCAGCGTCCTGTGGGCGCCGTCGAGCGAGTCGACGTCCGTGCGGCCGCTGCGGAAGAACGTCGAGGCCGCCATCACGAGCATCGCGACGTTGATCAACCCGGCGATCGACATCGCGATCACGACGTCGACACGCGTGTAACGGAGGAGGGTGCGGGCGTCCTCGTCGGTCTCGGGCACGAGCCGGTCCTGCGTCAGCGCCGAGTGCAGGTAGATGACGTGCGGCATCACCGTCGCGCCGAGGATCCCCACGGCGAGCAGGACGCCCTCTTCGCCGCCGAACTGCGGCACGACGGCGTGGTGCAGCACCGCTCCGTAGTCCGGGTGTGCGAACGCGAGCTCGGCGACGTAGCAGACGCCGATCACACCGACGAGCGTCGCGATCACGGCCTCGAGCGGCCGGAATCCGTACCGCTGCAGCCCGAGGATCAGGAAGGCGGCGATCCCCGTCAGCACCGCGGAGGGGAAGAGGCCGAAGCCGAAGAGCAGCTGGAAGCCGATCGCGGCACCGAGGAACTCGGCCAGGTCGGTCGCCATCGCGATCGCCTCCGCCTGCACCCAGAGCAGGAACGTGGCGCGCCGCGGCAGCCGCTCGCGCGCGACCTCCGGCAGGTTGCGTCCCGTCGCGATCCCGAGCTTCGCCGAGAGGGTCTGGATCAGCATCGCGAGCAGGTTCGCCGCGACGATCACCCACACGAGCGTGTAGCCGAACTTCGATCCGCCCGCGACGTTCGTGGCGAAGTTGCCGGGGTCGATGTAGGCGACGCAGGCGATGAACGCCGGGCCGAGGAACGGCAGGATCCGGAAGCGCGTGCGATGGAGGGCCTCGTCGACGGTGCGGAGGCCCTCGGGCAGCGGCGCCCGGGTGGCGATCATGCCGAAAGTTTAGCCGGACCTAACTTGGTGCCGTCATCTCCGCACGAGGCGGAGGTCCGGCAGGTTCCGGTAGCGCTCGCCGAGCTCGAAGCCGTAGCCGACGAAGAACTCGTCCGGGATCGTGAAGCCGACGTAGCGGACGGGCAGGTCGTCGACGAGGCGTCGGTACGGCCGGTCGAAGAGCGTCGCGATGTGGAGCGAGCCCGGGTTGCGGATCGCCAGCGACCGCGTCAGGTAGTGCATCGTCAGCCCGGTGTCGACGACCGCGTCCACGAGGACGACGTGCCGGCCCTCTATCTCCGTATCGAGGTCCTTGAGGAACCGGATCCCCTCGTCGTTCTCGCCGTAGCCGGCGAGCTCGACGAAGTCGAGCGCATGGTGGATCGGGGTCGCGCTCGAGAGGTCGCAGATGAAGGGGATGCAGGCCTTCAGCGACCCGACGAGCAGCGGCTCCTCGCCGGCGTAGTCGCGCGTCAGCTCCGCGCCGATCTCGCGCACACGGGCGCCGATCTCCTCGGCGTCGAGGAACACCTCGCCGATGCGCTCGTCGCGTGCCGTCAGGACGCTCAGGACGCCTTCTTGAGCCCGAAGCGGGCGGCGAGACGCTCGAAGTCGCGCTCGTAGAAGAGCTTGATCCGCACGTCCGGGTAGAGCTGCCTCAGCTTCCTCAACTTGCGGTTCTTGCGGGTGACGAGCGACTGCTTCATCACCGTCACCTCGAGGTACAGGTCCTGCTCCGGCAGGTAGAAGTCGGGTGCGAACGCCTCGGTGACGCGCCCGTCCGCGTCGCGCTCGAGCACGAAGGTCGTCGGCTCGTACAGCCACGGAATCCCGTACCAGTCGAGGATCTTCGCGTACTCGAGCTCGGCGGGGTTGGCGAAGCGCGGCGGCTCCGAGCCGCAATATGCCTGGAAATCAGGCGTTTCCGGCAGCACTATCCGCAGGGTAGCAATGCCCCCGGATGACCTAAGATCACGAGACCCTTGCCGTCGACGATCGCTCACCTCTCGGACCTCCACTGCGGCGACCCGCACTTCGTCCCCGATCTGATGGAAAGAGCGATTGCCGAGATCAACGACCTGAAACCCGACATCGTCGTGTGCTCCGGCGACCTGACCACCTTCGGGCTGAAGGAGGAGTTCGCGGACGCGAAGCGCTACCTCGCGGGCATCGAGTGCGATGCCCTTGTCGTCGTCCCCGGGAACCACGACTCCCGGAACGTGGGTTACCTCCACTTCGAGCAGCTGATCGGGGAACGCAGCTCGGTCGTGCGCCGGAGCGGGATCTCGGTCGTCGCGATCGACTCGACGGAGCCGGACCTCGACCACGGCCAGATCGGCCGCGGGCGCTACGGGTGGATCGAGGAGCAGTTCACGGCGGCGGAGTCGCGGCTGAACGTGTTCGTGCTGCACCACCACCTTCTGCCCGTGCCGGGTACCGGGCGCGAGCGGAACGTCGTCTACGACGCTGGCGACGCGATCGAGTGCCTGCAGCGCGCCGGAGTCCACCTCGTGCTCTCGGGGCACAAGCACGTGCCGTATGCGTGGAAGCTCGAGAACCTGTTCGTCGTCAGCACCGGCACCGTCTCGACGCTGCGCCTGCGCGGCAACACGCGCCCCTGTTACAACGTCGTCGACGTGGAGGGGACGCACGTCACGGTGTGGCGGCGCTACCCGTTCCACGGGCAGGAGCGGATCATCCAGTTCGACGTCTCGACGGGCGAGTACGAGAAGTACACCGGGCGGATCGAGAGCGAGGTGACAGCGCGGCGGTGAAGGCAGTCGCCCTCATTGACGGCGAGCACTACGCGCCGGTCCTGCGGGACGCGCTCGCGGCGCTGCCGTACGAGTGGGTGGGGGGCATCCTCGTCGGTGGCACCGAGAAGCTGCGGGACGGCGCCGACTACGGCGTGCCGCTCGTCGAGGGCTTCGGAGACGCAGAGGTCGTCGTCGACCTGTCGGACGAGCCGGTGCTGGGCCCGCGCGAGCGGCTCGAGTGGGCCTCGCGGGCGCTCGCGGCCGGGCTTTCATACGTCGGGGCGGACTTCCGCTTCGACCCGCCCGAGCTCGCCCCGTTCGAGCTGCCGTCGGTGTCGGTGATCGGCACCGGGAAGCGCGTCGGGAAGACGGCCGTGACGACGCATCTCGCACGCCTGCTCGCGCGCGACCGCAGTGTCGTGGTCGTCGCGATGGGGCGCGGTGGCCCACCGGAGCCGGAGCTCGTCGAGGCGCCGCCGAGCGTCGCCGACCTGGTCGCGCTCTCGGCGTCCGGGCGTCACGCCGCATCAGACCACCTCGAGATCGCGGCACTCGCGGGCGTGCCCACGATCGGCTGCCGGCGCGCGGGCGGCGGGCTTGCGGGCGGTGTCGTCGTCTCCAACGTCGCCGAGGGCGCACGGCTCGCCGCTGAGCTGCGCCCGGACGTCGTCCTCTTCGACGGCAGCGGCGCCTCGATCCCGCCGGTTGCCACCTCGCGGCGGATCCTCGTCACCGGCGTCACCGAACGCGACCCCTATCTGGACACCTACCGGCGCCTGATCTCCGACCTCGTGCTCGAGCGGCCGCGGCTGCGGCTCGCGGCCACGGCGCCGCTCTCCGGGCGCGTCGCGGTCTTCACGGCGGGCGCCACCGACGTCGCCCACCTCGACGCCGACGTGGTGCACGTGTCCACGAACCTCGCGAACCGCGCATTGCTGCGCGACGACCTCGTCGACGCCGACACGTACCTCGTCGAGGTGAAAGCGGCCGGTATCGACGTGGTCGCGGCGCACGCGCTCGACCGGGGCATCGAGGTCGTGCTGGCCGCGAACGAGGTC
>DASUAX010000100.1:0-6922 GCA_035763525.1 Gaiellaceae bacterium | reverse complement strand
GAGCGGGCGACGTGCCGGCCCTGCTGCATCGCGACCGGAGCGAGGCCGGGAAGCTGCTGCCCGCGCACCGCCGCCATGTCGCCGAACGCGAAAACCTCCGGATGCTCGGGCACCGTCAGGTCCGGCTCGACGCCGATCCGGCCGGCGCGGTCGACCTCGTGGCCGGCCGCATCGGCGAGGAGGCGCGCGAGCCCGGACGCCGCGACGCCCGCCGCCCACACCTTCGTGCGGGCGGCGATGCGCTCCCCCGAAGCGAGCTCGACGCCTTCCGCGTCGATCTCCGTGACCATGCTGCCGAGCATCGGCGTGACGCCGAGCGAGCGAAGCTGCCGCTCGGCGCTCGCCGAAAGCCGGTCGCCGAACACCGGCAGCACGTGGTCGCCCGCCTCGACAAGTAGCACCTGCGCACGGCGCGTGTCGACGTCCCGGTACTCGCGCGGCAGCACGTCACGGGCAAGCTCGGCGATCTGCCCTGCCATCTCGACTCCGGTCGGCCCCGCTCCGACGACGACGAAGGTGAGCCACGCCCGCCGCGCCGTCTCGTCGGTCTCGACCTCGGCCGACTCGAACGCGAGCAGGATCCGGTCGCGCAACTCGAGCGCGCCGTCCAGGGTCTTCAACTCCGGCGCGTGCTCCGCCCACTGGTCGTGGCCGAAGTACGAGTAGTGCGACCCGCCCGCGACCGCGAGCACGTCGTAGTCGAGCCGTGTCTCGCCGCCGTTCGGGAGGCTGCCGACGCTCACCGTGCGAGCAGCGAGGTCGAAGGCCGTCACCTCACCGAGCAGCACCGTCGTGTTCGCCTGCCGGCGGAGCGTCTTACGCAGCGGGATCGCGACCTCGACCGAGGCGAGCGACCCGGTAGCAACCTGATACGCGAGCGGCTGGAAGAGGAAGAAGTTCTGCCGGTCGACCAGCGTCACCTGTACGTCGGCGCCGCCCAGGCCGCGGGCGGCGAGCAGCCCGCCGAACCCGCCGCCCACGATCACCACCTTCATCGCTCCAGGATGGCACCTTCGAGCTGGAGCAGGCGCCGCTTCACGTCGAGCCCGCCCGCGTAGCCGGTGAGCGAGCCGTTCGCGCCGACGATGCGGTGGCACGGGAGCACGATCGGGATCGGGTTGCGGTTCATCACCGTGCCGACGGCCCTGGCGGCGCCGGGGCGACCCGCCCTTGCCGCCAGCGCGCCGTACGTGTCGGTGCTCCCGTACGGCACGTGTGCGAGCTCGCGCAGCACCGCCTCGGGAAACGGCGCGACGCGCAGGTCGAGCGGCAGGTCGAACTCCCGCCGCCTGCCCTCGAAGTACTCGTCGAGCTCACGGCGGACGCCGTCGAGCGGAACGCGCAGCACCCGGCGGCCGAATCCGCGCGAGAGCTCGTCCTCCCACGCATCGCCGAAGTAGGAGATCCGGCAGAGGCCGCGCTCGGTGGCGGCCACGTGCAGCCGGCCGACGGGCGAGTCGACGATGTCGTAGCGGACGTCGGCGAGGCCTTCGGCGAGCGCGGAGGCGCGGAAGCGGGCGTCGAGTTCAGGCGTGACGTTCATGTGTCCTCCTCAGTCTTCGCACGCCGGACGAGGCCGCCGCGCGCGCGGCCTCCTCGGACGAGCCGAGGGCGTCGGCGATCTGGGCGTAGGGGAGGTCGTAGCCGTAGCGAAGCACGACCGCTGCCCGCTCCGTCGGCGGCAGCTCGTTCGTCAGGTGCTCGAGCTCGCGGAAGGCGTCGCGGCGAAGCTCCACAACGGGCTCCGGCTCCAGCGGCGGTTGCCGCTTCGCGCGCAGCTCGTCCATTGCGATGTTCGTCGCGATCGTGAACACCCACGCGCGCAGGTGCTTACCGTGCTGGAGCCGGTCGTAGGCGCGGAGCGCGCGGAGGAACGTCTCCTGCCACGCGTCCTCCGCCCGCTGCCCGAGCAGCCGGCGCAGGTAGCCGAGCACCTCGTCGCGGTGCGCGAGGTAGAAGCGCTCGAACGGCGGCACCGGCTCCATCGCCACGCTCCCCATCATCGACTGAAACGTGGCAGGGTGCGGGGCCGTGAGATGCGCGGTCGTCGGGCACGTCGAATGGGTCGAGTTCGCGCGCGTGTCGCACATGCCGGCCGCGGGCGAGATCGTGCATGCCCTCCGCGTGTGGGAGGAGCCGGCCGGCGGCGGCGCCGTCGTCGCGCGCCAGCTGGCCCTCCTCGCAGGGCGCTGCGAGCTCTTCACCGCGCTCGGCCGCGACGACCTCGGTCGCGAGGCGGAGAGGCGTCTCGCGGACCTCGGCGTCGACGTGCACGTGCGCTGGGGCGGCGCGACCCGGCGCGCATGGACGCACGTCGACGCGGCCGGCGAGCGCACGATCACCGTCCTCGGCGACAAGCTGCTCGCCGACGCGCCGCTGCCGCTCGCGGGGTATGACCTCGTCTTCTTCGTCGCCGGCACTCAGGCGGCGCTCCGCTCGGCGCGCGAGGCGCGTTTCCTCGCGGCGACCGTGCGCGAGCTCGCGACGCTGCGGCAGGCGGCCGTGGAGCTCGACCTGCTCGTCGTGAGCGCGAACGATCCCGGCGAGCGGTATGACGGCTCCGTGACGGCGCGCCACCTCGCGCTGACCGACGGCGCGAACGGCGGGACGCTCGACGGCGTGCCGTACGCAGCCGCGTCGGTGTCTCGCACCGCCGACACCTACGGCGCAGGCGACTCGTTCGCCGCCGCCCTCGCGTTCGCGCTCGCCCGCGGCGACGAGCCGTCACTGGCGGTCGAGCTGGCTGCCCGCGCGGGCGCCGCGGTGACCGCGGGCTCCGGGCCCTACGAGGCGCAGCTAGCGTTCGTCTGATGACCGCCCGCATCGCCTGGATCTCGTTCACGCCCGTGAAGGCGACGATGCTGCACCTCGTCGACGAGGTGGAGATGCTCGAGTCCGGCGTGCGCGGCGACCGCCGGTTCTATCTCGTCTCGGAGCGCGGCCGGCTCGTCAGCAACAAGGACCACGGCCCGCTGCAGCTCGTGCGCGCCGAGTACGACGAGCAGACCGACGAGCTCTCGCTCCGGCTCCCCGACGGCCGCGACGTGACCTCGCCGGTCACGCGTGGGGAGACGGTGGAGACCACGTTCCACAAGCGCCCGCGCAGCGCCCGCCTCGTCATCGGCCCCTGGGCCGAGGAGCTGTCGTCGCTCGCCGGCGAGCCCCTCAGGATCGTCGAGCCGGAATGGCCCGCCCCCGACCGTGGCCGCAGCGGCGCCGCGACGATCCTCGCGACCACCTCGCTCGACCGGCTCGCCACCCAGCTCGGCGTCGACGGGCTCGACCACCGCCGCTTCCGGATGAACTTCGGCATCGAGGGCGTCGGCGCCCATGAGGAGGACCGCTGGCGCGGGCGGCGCATCCGCGTCGGTGACGCGGTCGTGATCCCGCAGGGGAACGTCGGCCGCTGCGTGATCACGACGCAGAACCCGGAGACCGGGCGCACGGATCTCGACACGCTGAAGGCGCTCGCGGCCTACCGCTCGACCATCGAGACGACCGAGCCCCTGCCCTTCGGGATGCACGCCGCAGTCGCGGAACCCGGCCGCGTGCGTGTCGGCGATCCCGTCGAGCCGCTCTAGCGCCGGCCGACACCGCGCCGCGAAGGCTGTGCCCCCGCCGGGCGTGCCGCGGCATGTGACCCTGGGGGTTTACAGATGGGGTGAAGTGGGTTAGAGTGGTCCGAAGTGGACCATGCTGCTGGGTGAGCACGAGCATGCGCTGGACGAGAAGAACCGACTCACACTCCCGTCGAAGCTCCGCGGAGCCTTCGAGGAGGGCATCGTCGTGAGCCGCGGTCTCGACGGCTGCCTCTACGCATGGCCGGATGCGGCCTGGGCGAAGCTGGCGGCCCGGATCGAGGAGGTCGACCCGCTCTCGGCGGACGGGCGCCGGCTGCGGCGGCACTTCTTCTCCGGCGCGACGCGCGTCGACCTGGACAAGCAGGGGCGCATGGTGATCCCGGTGACGCTGCTCGAGGCGGCCGGGATCAGCCGAGAGGTGACGGTGGCCGGCGTCTCCGACCACCTGGAGATCTGGAATCGCGCCGCCTGGCGCGCACAGCTGCACGAGGTCGAAGGGAGCGCGGAAGATGTTGCCGAGCGTCTTGCCAACTGAGACCGACCACGTCCCCGTCCTCGCCGAGGAGGTCGTTGCGAACCTCGACCCGCGCCCGGGCGAGACCGTCGTCGACGGCACGTTCGGCGCGGGGGGCCACGCGACGCTGCTCGCGCGCCGGCTGCAACGCGAGGGAAAGCTGATCGCAATCGACCGAGACCCGTCGGTCGCGCCGTTCTTCGAGCGCTTCCGCCGCGAGACCGGGGTGAAGGCGCGGCTACACCACGGCGAATTCTCGTCGGTGCTGGCCCACCTGGCATCGAACGGTGTGCACGCGGACGTGGTCCTGCTCGATCTCGGCGTCTCGTCGATGCAGATCGACCGGCCGGACCGCGGCTTCTCGTACGCGGTCGACGCCCCGCTCGATATGCGCATGGACCCGGGTGCGACCTACTCGGCCTGCGACCTCGTGAACGAGTCGTCGGAACGCGACCTCGCGGACATCCTCAAACGCTACGGGGAGGAGCGTTACGCGCGGCAGATTGCCCGCGCGATCGCGAAACGCCGCCGGGAGCAGCCGTTCGAGCGAACGGGTGAGCTCGTCGACGTCGTGAAGGCCGCGATCCCCGCACCGGCACGATTCGGCGAGGGCCATCCGGCCAAGCGCGTCTTCCAGGCGCTTCGGATCGAGGTCAACGACGAGCTCGGCGCGGTCGAGCGCGCGCTGCCGGCGGCGCTCGAGATGCTGCGGCCCGGCGGCAGGCTCGGCGTCATCTCCTTCCACTCCCTCGAGGACCGGATCGTCAAGCAGTTCCTGCGCCGTGAGGAGCAGGGCTGCACCTGCCCGCCCGACTTCCCGGTCTGCGTCTGCGGCTCGGAGCCGCGCATGCGCGCGACGCCGCGCCGGGCGATCCGGCCGACCGCGGCCGAGATCGGCCGAAACCCGCGCGCGCAATCGGCCCGTCTCCGCGTCGGCACCAAGGTCTGAAGGGAGCCCCGATGACAACCGCCTCCCAGGCGCAGGCAGCAACGGTCGCTCAGCCCATCCCCCGGCCCAGGCCGCGGCGGCGTGCGCGTGCGCGGCATTCTCGCGGCGGCATCCTCTGGATCGCGGTGGGCGGGATTCTCCTCGCGGGCGTCGTATTCGTGAACGTGGCAGTCCTCCAGCTCAACCTGCGCCTCGACTCCGCGAACGCCGAGCGGTCGAAGCTGATCGGCGACACCGCCGCGCTGCAGACGCAGTACGCGCGCCTGATGTCGTCGCCGCGCATCTCCGCCGCCGCGACGAAGCGGCTCGGGCTGCAGTACGAGGACCCGTCGCAGTACGTCTACGTCGACCTCGCCAAGAAGTGACCTCGGAGAAGCGCGCGAACCGGCGCATCAGGCTGATCCTCGCGTGCTTCGTGCTCGTCTTCGCGGCCGCGCTCGGGCGCGCCGGCTGGCTGCAGGTCGTGCACGCCTCGACGCTCGGCAAGCAGGCGCGGCGAATGCACGAGGAGACGACCACGACCGCGGCCGGCCGCGGCTCGATCCTCGACCGCAGCGGTGTCCAGCTCGCGATCGGCGAGCAGGACACGACGATCTACGCCGACCCGCACCTCGTCATCGACCCGCGGGGTGTCGCCGTCGCTGCGAAGAGCATCCTCGGCATCGACGCCAACACGCTCTACGCGCAGCTCGTCCGCAAGCAGACTCACTTCCTCTACGTCGCGCGGTTCGCCGACCCGAAGCTCGCCGACAGGTTCCTCGCGAGGCACTTCGCCGGCGTCGACTCGTATCCCGAGGAGCGGCGCGCGTACCCGCAGAACACGGTCGCCTCGCCGGTGATCGGCTACGCGGGGACGGACAACAGGGGCCTCGGCGGCCTCGAGCTCGAGTACGACAAGAACCTCGCCGGCAAGCCCGGGAAGCAGACGATCATCCGTGACGCAACCGGCCAGGCGATCGACGTCCTCAGCGCGACGCCGGAGCGGCAGGGCCACGACGTCTTCACGACGATCGACAGCCGCATCCAGGCGAACGCCGAGGCGGTGCTGCGGAAGACGATCGTCGACTACCGCGCGAAGTCGGCGAGCGCGATCGTGCTCGACCCGAAGACGGGCGCGATCCTCGCCATGGCGCAGGCACCGGGGTACAACGCCAACGACCCCTCGAAGATCCAGCGGAACCGCGCCGTCACCGACACCTACGAGCCCGGCTCGACCTTCAAGCTCGTGACGATCGCAGGCGCGCTCTCGGACGGCATCGTCACCCCGCAGACGAAGTTCCGGCTCCCATACTCGATCCACGTCGCCGACCGCGTCATCCACGACGCCGAGTACCGGCCGACCGAGACGCTCACCGTCTCCGAGATCCTCTCGCACTCGTCGAACGTCGGCGCCGTCACGATCGCGGAGAAGCTCGGGGCGCCGGGCCTGATGGACTGGATCGACCGGTTCGGATACGGCAAGAAGACCGGCATCGACTTCCCGGGCGAGAGCGCCGGCTTCGTGCTGCCGCTCGACAAGTGGTACGGATCGACGATCGGCAACGTGCCGATCGGTCAGGGCATCGCGGTCACGCCGATCCAGATGGCCGCAGCCTACGGCGCGATCGCGAACGGCGGCGTCTGGGTGGAGCCGCACCTCGTCGAGCGGGTGGGCGGGCGCGTGCTGACCGGGTTCAAGCACCGTCGCGTCGTCACGCCTGCGATCAACAGGGCGCTGAAGAAGATGCTGACGGGCGTCGTGGACGAGCACGGCGCCACCGGCAACGCCGCCGCGATTCCCGGCTACAGCGTCGCCGGCAAGACCGGCACGGCGCAGGTGCCGGGCCCGCACGGCTACACGACCGGCAAGTACGTCGCGTCCTTCGTCGGCATGGTTCC
>DASUAX010000099.1:0-9941 GCA_035763525.1 Gaiellaceae bacterium | reverse complement strand
CAGAACCCGAGCGCCCAGCTGCCGAGGAGTGCGCGCAGGTCGGGAGGAATCGACCGTCTGAAGGCGAGGCTCTGGTCGAGCTCCCGCGGGTCGAAGATCGCCTCGACGCTGTCCCCGTCGATGGCATCGGCCCGGTAGCTTTCGATCGACTCCGCGACGAGATACGGCGCCAGTTGGACCATGCGGGTTCGCGTGTACTCGCGCCGCTTCTCGTACAGCCGCACTGCGAGGCCCTCTGTCGTCTGGAGCAATGCCGTGAGAAGAAGCCCGACGGGGCCGGCGCCGACGACGTGAACTCGCATGGTGTGTCGCAGTCTCTCAGAGAGCCTCGCTGAGCCGTATTTCACGGATTCCGGCTCGCTCTACATGACGTCGAAGAGCGGGAAGCGGGTGTCGGCGTCGAGGCACGCGGCGGCGAACAGCGCCGTGCCCACGTCTCCGGTGAAGAGCGAGTAACGCCGCGCGCCGTTCACCGTCGCCAGCCGCTCTGCCTGGGCGAGCGCGTGCACCGCGAAGCGCCGGGCACGGTCGAGCCAGCGCTCGTCGCCCGTGCGGGCGAACGCCTTCAGAAGCGCGAAGCCGTTGCCGGACGTGCCGTGGCAGAGACCGTGGCCCTTCTCGTCCCGATGCGCGCCCGCCCGCAGGACGAGTTCTGCGCCTGCGAGCACGAGGTCCTCGTCGAGGTACTCCCAGGCGCCGAGGAGGACTCCCGGGGCGCCGGTGCAGACCTGGAGGCAGATCCGGCCGTCGCGCGGGCGCGCGAGTTGGAGGCGCGGCGTGCCAGGCCAGTTGGCGAAACCGTCGTGCCGGAACGCGTGCCGCGCGAGGACCGCTGCGGTCTCGCTCGCGAGCGAATCGTCCTGCTCGACGCGGAGCAGCGCGAGCGTGTTGCCGGCGGCGCCGTGCATCGTGGTCAGGCCGCGGTAGTCGTCGTCCTGCCGCCAGAGTCCGTCGACACCCCGACGGGCGCGGAGCGCCGCCGCCGACTCGCGGGCGGCCTCCAGCCAGCGCTCGTCCTCCGTCCAGCCGTGCAGCGCAACTGCCGCGAGCACCGTCCCAGGTGCACCCCAGCTGATGTCGTCCGTCGGGTTGTCGACGTTTGCGCGAACGAGCCCGTGGAGCTCGTCGGCAAACGCCCGCTTGCCCGTGAGCCGGAAGGGGACGAGCAGCGGGCCCGTCTCGCCGCAGAGGAGCGAGGCAGCGTTGTAGTGCTCGTCGCGGGCGAAGTCAGGCGCTTCCCGCTTGAGCTCCAGCGTCCGCAACGCGGCGGAGTCGAGGTCGAGCGAGCTCTCGGCGTGGCCGCGACGCCGCAAGGCATCGAGTGCCCAGACGACGCCGGCCGCACCGGCGTAGAGGCTCTCCAGCGGCAGCGGCTCCCCGTCTCCGTCCCACGCGTGCGCCGGCCAGAGCGCTTCGGGATCGAAGGCGGCATCGGCGTCGGCGACGATGGCCGCGATCGCGTCCCCGATTCGCGCCGGCGCCCACGGCTCGTCGATCAGACGCTCGAACTCCGTCCGCTCGTACAGCGTTTCCGTGATCATCGTTTCCTCCTGTCGATCCAGCAGTCGGCCGCCGACGCAAATCAGCCTCGGCAGCGAGCTTCGATGGGATCGACTAGGCCGGGTACGCCACGAGCTCGAGTCTAGCGAGCGACGGCCGCCGCCAGCGCGGCGATGTGGCGGTGGTCGGTGCCGCAGCAGCCGCCGAAGACGGTGAGCGCGGGCAGCGAGCCGCGCAGCGACGCGACCTGTGCGGCGAGCTCGTCCGGGTCGCCCGTGTCGAGCTCCTCGGCCTCGTCGAGCTCCGCATGGCTCTTGCTCGAAGCGTTCGGGCGGACGCCCCGAACCCGCTCGAGCGAATCCGACCCGTCGAGGACGTGCGCGAAGTGGGTGGGGTGCGCGCAGTTGACCATGTAGTAGGCGGGAGAAGCACCGGTCGCATCGTCGGCCGCGGTGACGGCGTCGGCGAGCGACAGCCCCGACGGCAGCCTCCCGTCGGTCTCGAGCGTGAACGAGACGACGCACGGTATGCCGGCGTCCGCTGCAGCGCGCGCGATGCCGATCGCCTCGTCGACGTAGGTCATCGTGACGGCCGAGACGAGGTCGGCGCCGGCATTCGAGAGCGACTCGACCTGCGGCGCGTGGTAACGCTGCGCCTCGTCCGGCGCCATCAGCTCGCCCGCGACGTACCCGTCGCCGCGCGGCCCCACGGTGCCGCTGACGAGCGCCGCGGCCGTCCGCCGCTCGATCGCCGCGCGCACCTCGGCGACGGCCGCGCGATTCGCCTCGGCCAGCTGCTCCCGCGAGTAGCCGAGCAGGGCACCCCAGTCGGCGCTCGCCCGCCAGGTCGGCGTGTCGAGCACGATCGGCAGGGCGTGCGCTTCGGCGACCGCGAGGTACGTGTCGTAGTAGGAGGCGAGCGCCTTTCGGCCCTGCTCGTCCGCGAGCAGGGTGAACGCGGCGAAGTGGGGCAGGTCGAGGCCGTCGTGGAAGATGAGGGTCGTCTCCATGCCGCCGTCGGTGAGGGAGACGCCGTCGAGGTGCGGCAGGGTCACGTGCGCAATCGTCGCACGTCAGTGGTGCATGGCGAGCACCACGACGAGCGCGGCGACGGCAAGCAGGAACGCAAGCTCGATCGTCAGCGTGCGGACGGAGACGCGAAGGAAATGCGCCGTCGCCGCGACGCCGACCGGCGTGTTGATCCCGGCCGGGCCGGCGACTCGACCCCCGTCGCGACGGCCCGGCCCCGAGCCGTCGCCCCGCAGGGAGCCGTCCACGAGGGCGAGCTCAGGCGTCAGGGCGTACGCCTCACGGGCCGCGTCGACCTCCGCGAGCCACGCCTCGAGCTGGTGGCAGAGCACGTCGGGGTAGCCGGGCGCCGTTCCGAGCTCGAGATACGCCGCGGGGAAGAGCGCCTCGAACTCCGGCGCGAGCTTTGTATCCGCGACGATGACCCGCACGGCCTCGCGCGCACGCGCGTAGACGAGCACCGAGACCCCCGGCGACGCATCGGGTACGAGGGCAGCCGCGAGCGTCGCGCGGACGCGGTTCACGTCGAGCTGGTTCACGCGCTGATCTTGTTCGATCCGCGCGGAGAGATCCAGCGCATGCGGTCGGGTGCAGGCAAGCCGATCGGCTCGTGCCCCGTTCAGACCGCGTCGGGGTCGCGGAGCCACCGGAAACCGTGCCCGTCGAGCTCGACAACCCGTCGTGTCGGGAGCGGGTAGGCACGGTTCGCGAACGCGTCGACGAGGCCCTCCGCCTCGACGCCGTGGACGCGGACCGGCGCCGACCCGAGGTTGTGGAGCACGACCAGCTGCGCCCCGTCGAGCTCGTAGCGAAGTGCGAGCACGCTCGGCTCGCGTACGCGGAGCGGCTCCCACGAGCCCTTCAGCTCACGCAGGCGCCGCCGGGTGCGGATCGCCCGCTGCACGAAGAGGAGCAGCGAGCCCTCCTCCCGCTGCTGCGCGGCGACGTTGACGTTCCGGTAGGAGAACGCGCCGCGAGAGATCACCGGCTGCGCGAGCCGTGAGCGCGGCGCGGTCGAGAAGCCAGCGTTGGGCGCGTCCGACCACTGCATCGGCGTGCGCGCGGCGAGGCGCTCGCGAAGCGCCAGGTCGTCGCCCATGCCGATCTCGTCGCCGTAGAACAGGACCGGCGTTCCCGGCAGCGCGAGGAGGAGCGCGAACGCAAGCTCCTGCAGCGCGCGGTCGCGGCCGAGCATGGGCGCGAGCCGGCGGCGGATGCCACGGTCGTAGAGTTGCATGCGCTTCGACGGCGCGAAACGCCGGAAGATCGCGCGGCGCTCGTCGTCCGGCAGGCGGCCGAGGTCGAGCTCGTCGTTGTTGCGCAGGAACATCGCCCACTGGTCGGCGCCCGGGATCCCGCTCGTGTCGCGCAGGGCTTCGACGAGCGGCGCTGCCTCCTCGCGCGCGAAGGCGAGCCAGAGACGCTGGTTCACCTCGAAGTCGAACATCATGTGCAGGCCGCCGCGGCCGAAGTAGTCGGTGATCTGCTCGCGCGGCACGTTCGCCTCCCCGAGCAGGACGGCGTCGCCCGATCGCCAGGAGAGGTACGAGCGGAACGTCCCCAGCCAGTCGAGGTTCGGCCCGGGCGAGGTGTTCGTCGCGCTCGTCGGCTCGACGAGGAACGGCACCGCGTCGACGCGGAAACCGCTGATCCCGAGGTTGAGCCAGAACCCGATGATCTTCTCCATCTCGTCGCGCACGGCGGGATTCGCGATGTTCAGGTCGGGCTGGAAGTCGTAGAAGCGGTGGAAGTAGTACTGCCGCGCGACGCGGTCGTACGTCCACGTCGTCTTCTGCACGCCCGGGAAGACGATCCCCTTCTCGGCGTCGGGCGGCTTCGTGTCGGCCCACACGTAGTAGTCGTGGAAGCGCGGGTCGCCGTGCCGGGCGGCCTGGAACCAGCGGTGCTCGCTCGAGGTGTGGTTGAGAACGAGGTCGATGATCACGCGCAGCCCGCGGTCGCGTGCGTGCTCGACGAAGCGAACGAAGTCGCCGATGTCGCCGAAGTCGGGGTGGACGCCGTAGTGGTCGGTGACGTCGTAGCCGTCGTCCCGCCACGGCGACGGCTGGAACGGCAGCAGCCAGATCGCGGTCACCCCGAGCCCCTCGAGGTAGTCGAGCCGCTGTGTCAGGCCCCGGAAGTCGCCGCTGCCGTCGCCGCTGCCGTCGGCGAACGTGCGCACGGAGAGCTCGTAGAGGACGGCGTCCTTGTACCAGCGGTCGTCGACGGAATCCATTGGCAGCCGGTTCCCCCGCCTGCGCTTCGCGGAACCGCGGCGTGCAGAATCGCGGGATGGTCGAGGTGAGGAGGCTCGGGGCCGACGAGGCGCGCCGCGCCGCGGGAGCGCTCGGCGAGGTACTCGCCGACGCGGTCGCGGGCGGCGACTCGATCGGCTTCCTGGACGGCTTCAGCGCGGAGGAGGGGAGGGCGTTCTACGAGTCCGTGCTGCCGGAGCTCGAGCGAGGAACGCGGGTCCTGCTCGCCGCGTACGACGGAGGCGACCTCGTCGGCACGGTGCAGCTGGTGCACGCCTGGCCGCCGAACCAGCCGCACCGCGCCGACGTGACGAAGCTGCTCGTCCACCGGCGGGCCCGGCGACGCGGCGTCGCGCGGGCGCTGATGGAGCGCCTCGAAGCCGAGGCTGCCGCCGACGGGAAGACCGTCCTCGTGCTCGACACCGTCCCCGGCCGCGCCGCCGAGCGGCTCTACGAGCGCCTCGGCTGGACGCGGGTCGGCGTCATCCCGGGATTCGCCCTCGACCCGGACGGCAGTGAGTGCGACACTGCGGTCTTCTACAAGCGCCTGTGACCCGCCTGATCACACTCCTCCTGCTCGTCGTCGCCGGCATCGCCTCGGCGTTCGGCTCCTCGCCGAAGGGCGCGCCCTGCAGCGGCGTGCAGCTCGCCGGCGCCTTCTCCGTCGTGCGCGGCAGCGCCGGCGCCGGGAACATCAGCTACCGGCTCGCGCTGAAGAACGTCTCCGGGTCGACGTGCACCGTCACGGGGCTGCCACAGGGCCGGCTCCTCTCGAAGACGGGGAAGCCGCTGCCGACCCACGTGCAGGCGGCAACGCCGGGCATGCTGACGGCCGTCCTCGTGCGCCTCGCACCGGGCGCCCACGCGTACGCCGAGGCCCGCTTCTCACCGGACGTCCCCGGCGTCGGCGAGCCGGTCGCCGGCCGCCGCTGCGAGCCCACCGCCTACTGGTTCCGCGTCACGGCGCCGGGCGGCGGCACGAAAAAGGTGAAGGTGGCGCCGCCGACGTCGGTGTGCGAGCACGGGCGGCTGTTCTTCAAGGCGTACGGAACGAGTCGTTAGTACTAGCGACGCTTGCGCTTGCGCGAGCTGCCGCCCGGACGGCCGCCGCGCGCCTGCTGCTGCATCCGCTCGGCCTGACGGCGCATCTGCCGGTTCGCGGAGTCGGGCACCGCGCCCTGCTCCTGCGCCGCCTCGAAGTACGCCCGGCGCTCCGCCGGCGTGAGGCGGCTCATCGCCTTCTGCACCGCCTGCGGGTTCGGGTTCGTGGCGACGGTGTTCAGCTTGCGCATGGCGCTCGCGAGCTCGGGGTTCTGCCGCTCCATCGCTGCCGTCGAGACGCGCTGGAAGAACCTCTGCATGAACCCGATCCGTGCGAGGCGGACGACGACCGGCCGCAGCAGCGCGCCGCCGCGGAACCGGCCGAGCGCGAGCACGACCAGCGTGAGGACGAGCAGCGAGCTGATGACGATCAGCGGGATCCACAACCACCACATGGCGGGCAGATTACCGACGGGACGTCAGGAACACGCCGGCGGCGACGACCACCGCGAGCACGAGCGCGAGCAGCAGCCAGCCGAGGTACGAGCCGCTCGGAACCTCCGCCGGCGGCACGGGGTGGATGTCGGCGAGCCACACAGGGCCACTGTTCCGGTCCCCCATTCGGCCGTTTGGCCGCCGGTGTAAGGATTCGTTGAACGAGCGTGCAGGCGTTAGCACCCGACCGTGGAGGGGTACCGCAGCGTCATGTCCCAGGACCCGATCGCACTGCTGCTCGAGCACGGCGAGGAGCACGGCTGCATCAACATGACGGAGCTCTACGAGACCGTCGGCCGCCTCGAGCTCGAGGACGACGACGTCGAGAGCCTGCTCGAGCGCCTCGAGCACGCCGGCGTCGAGGTCACCGACGACTGCTCGCGCGCGGTCGAGGAGGAGGTCACCTACACGAACGTGCAGGTCGCCTCGGCCACGACCGACTCGTTACAGCTCTTCCTGAACGAGGCGGGCCGGTACCCGCTGCTGACTGCCGCGCAGGAGGTGGAGCTCGCCAAGCGGATCGAGGCCGGCGACAAGGAGGCGAAGGATCTGCTCGTCAACTCGAACCTGCGGCTCGTGGTCTCGATCGCGAAGAAGTACCAGGGACACGGCCTGACACTGCTCGACCTGATCCAGGAGGGGATCATCGGGCTGATCCGGGCGGCGGAGAAGTTCGACTGGCGCAAGGGCTTCAAGTTCTCGACCTATGCGACGTGGTGGATCCGCCAGGCCGTGCAGCGCGGCGTCGCCAACAAGGCGCGCGTGATCCGCATCCCCGTGCACATCGTCGAGCGCGAGCAGAAGATCTCGCGGGCGGAGCGCGAGCTCGTGGCGAAGCTCGAGCGCTCGCCGACCGACGAGGAGGTCGCCGCGCAGGCGAAGCTGCCGCTCAAGCAGGTGCGCGAGGTGCGTGCCGCGGCGCGCGCGGTCGCTTCGCTCGACCGGCCGGTGGGCGAGGACGACTCGGCCTCGTACGGCGACCTGTTCGCGAGCGAGGAGAAGACGCCCGACGAGCAGGTCGAGGTGGAGCTGACCGAGAAGGCGCTCCACCGAGCGGTCGCCGATCTGCCCGAGCGCGAGCAGCAGATCCTCAATCTGCGCTACGGCCTCTCGGGCGAGAACGATCCCAAGTCACTCGAGGAGATCGGCCGGATCCTGGGAATCACGCGCGAGCGGGTCCGCCAGCTCGAGTCCGAGGCGCTGCGGCGGCTGGCCGAGCGGCGCGAGATCGCCGCGATGAAGGCCGCCTAGTAGGCGCGCAGCGGCGGCGTGGGCGCGCCGGCGCCTGCGTGGAAGCCCTGCAGCAGCTCGAGGAGGGCCTCGCCGGCGGCGTGACGCGGCTCCCAGCCGAGCTCGTCGCGGATCCTCGACGAGTCCAGGAGCGGCGTCTGCAGGCCCATGTCGAGCCAGCCCTCGGGTGTCGGCTGCACGCGCAGCCGCCAGGTCGCCGCGACGATGCCGCGCGCGAGCCGCGCAGGCACCGGAACCTTGCGTGCGCCGAGCAGCGCGGCGAGGGCGTCCGGGTCGAGCACCGGGTCGGCGGCCACGTTGAACGCCCCGTAGGCGCCCGAGACGATCGCGCGCCGGTAGGCGTCCGCGACGTCGTCCGAGTGCGTGACCTGGAAGCGAAGGCCGGGGACGTCCGGCACGAACGGGATCCGCCGAGGCTCCACGAGCCGGTGCGGCACCCAGCGGCCGGTGAAGAGACGCTTTGCCTCGGTGCCCATCGCGCGCTGGAAGATCAGGGACGGGCGCAGGCGGACGGAGCGGAGCTCCGGGTGGAGCTCCTCGACGCGGTCGAGCAGACGCTCCGCGTCGGCTTTGTCGCGGGAGTAGAAGCTCGAGCGGATTCCCCCGGTGGGCCACGACTCGTCGACGAGCCGGTCCTTCGGCCCCGGCGAGTAGGCGCCTACCGACGAGGCATGGACAAGTGCGGGCACCGTCGCGGCGGCCGCCTCGAACACGCGCCGCGACCCGAGCACGTTCGTCCGCCACGTCGCCTGCCGGTCGCGCGCGGGCTGGATCAGCCAGGCCAGATGGACGACGCAGTCGGCGCCGTCGAAGATCGGCTCGAGCGGCGTCTCGGCGACGTCCGCGCGCGCCCATTCGGTCTTCGGGAAATGCGTCTTCGGCAGTCGCCGGGCGATGCCGACGATCGACGTCACCTCGTCCTCGTGGGCGAGCGCCCGCAGGACGGCGGTTCCGACATTGCCCGTCGCGCCGGTGACGACGACCCTCATCTCGCGATCTCCAGCTCGTCGACGAGCGTGAAGAACGCCCGTGCGTACGGCGACTCCGCCGTCTGCCCGCGCAACGCGCCCCAGTCGATCTGCTCGCGGCACGTGCGTGCGATCTCGAGCGAGCTGTCGTAGTCCACCTCGTGCTCCTTGAGGGTGAGCAGCTTCGTCGCGAGCACGTCGGTGACGGTCATCACCGGCAGGGTGATCGCGTACACCTCGACCTCACCCGCACGCTCGAGCATCCCCCCAACGACCTCGGGCTTGTTGTTCGGCGCGAAGATCAGGTCGATCATCTCGCCGGCGTCGTCGAAGACCTTGTAGAGCCACCCCTCCGGCGGGCGCTCCGCCCTGAAGCCGGCGTCCTCCAGCGCGTGGACGGCGCCGTCCGCGTCGCGCTCGCGGACGAGGAAGTCGACGTCGTGCTCCGTCGGCGGGCCGCCGCGCGCATAGACGGCGAGGCCGCCGGCGAGCGCGAAGGGGATGTTCGCGTCACGCAGGGCGGCCGCACCGTGCTTCATCGCGGTCAGGAGCCGGTCGAAGTCGTCAGCGGGCATGGGAGGCACGGGTACCCGTGCGTGCCGGCTCCAATCCCCGGGTAAGGGGTTGGGCATGGGGAAGACGATCAGGGTCGCGGCCGCGGGTGACATCCACGCAGGCTCCGGCGACCGCGACCGGGTGCGCGAGGCGTTCGTTCGGGCCGGGGCTCAGGCCGATCTCGTGCTGCTCGCCGGCGACCTCACACAACACGGCCAGGTCGACGAGATCTGCGTCGTCGCCGATGCGTGCGCCGAGCTCGAGGTGCCCGTCGCGGCGGTGCTCGGGAACCACGACTGGCACTCCGATCGCGTGCCCGATCTCCGTCGCTCCCTCGCCGAGGCGGGGGTGACCGTGCTCGACCGCTCGCACGCGATCCTCCGCGTCTGCGGCGTCGGCGTCGGCGTCGCAGGGGTGAAGGGCTTCGTCGGCGGCTTCGAGCAGCAGTGGGCGAACTTCGGGGAGCCGATCTTCCGCGAGGCGTACGCCGACACGACCCGGGACGTGGAGGCGCTCGACCAGGGCCTTGCGGCGATCGAGCCGTGCGCCGTCCGGATCGCGCTCCTTCACTACTCACCGGTCGAGGCCACGCTCGTCGGCGAGCCGGAGCGGCTGTGGCTCGTGCTCGGCGCGGAGCGTCTCGCCGGCCCGATCAGGCAGCACCGCCCCGACCTCGTCGTGCACGGCCATGCCCACCACGGCTCCTTCGAGGGCGACGTCGACGGCGTGCCCGTCTACAACGTCGCCGTCCACGTGATCGGACGTGAGTTCTGGGTGTTCGAGCTCGATGCCGAGACTCGCGCGCCCGCGCCGCCGGTCGCGGTCGAGGAGACGTAGGTCTCGGTTCG
>DASUAX010000098.1:0-38312 GCA_035763525.1 Gaiellaceae bacterium | reverse complement strand
GCGTCCGCGTCGCGCAGCGTCTCGAGGCGCTCCTCCGTGACGTCGCCGATGATCCGGATCGCGAGGCCGGGCCCGGGGAACGGCTGGCGCCACACCATGCGCTCCGGCATGCCGAGCTCCTCGCCGACACGCCGCACCTCGTCCTTGAAGAGGAGCCGTAGCGGCTCGACCAGCCTCATCTTCATGTCGGCGGGAAGGCCACCGACGTTGTGGTGCGACTTGATCGTCTCGGCGACGCCCTCGGTGCCGCCCGACTCGATCACGTCCGAGTACAGCGTCCCCTGCACGAGCCACCTCACGTCACCGAGCTTGCGCGCCTCGTCCTCGAAGACGCGGATGAACTCCTCGCCGATGATCTTCCTCTTCTGCTCCGGCTCCGTCACGCCGGCGAGCCGCGCCAGGAAACGCTCCTGCGCCTGCACGTGCACGAGCGGCACGTGGAAGACACCGTCGAAGGTCTCGACGACCTGCTCGGCCTCGCCCTGCCGCAGCAAGCCGTGGTCGACGAAGACGCAGGTGAGCTGGTCGCCGACGGCCTTGTGCACGAGGAGGGCCGCGACGGCCGAGTCGACTCCGCCCGAGAGCGCGCAGAGAACGCGCTCGCGACCGACCTGGGCGCGAATCCGCTCGACCTGCTCCTCGATCACCGCCGCAGGTGTCCACGCGGGCGCCGCGCCGGCGATCTCGTAGAGGAAGTTCTTCAGCACGTCCTGCCCGTGCGGCGTGTGCACGACCTCCGGGTGGAACTGGACGCCGTACAGCCTCCGGGCATCGTCCTCGAACGCCGCAACCGGCGTGTGCTCCGACTCGGCGACGATCCGCGCGCCCGAGGGCGGCGAGACCACCGTGTCGCGGTGCGACATCCACGCCGTCTGCTCCGCCGGCAGCGACGCGAAGAGCCCCTCGCCTTGCGCACGCAGCTCGACCTTGCCGTACTCGCCCGCACCGGTCTTCTCGACGCGGCCGCCGAGCTCGAGCGCGAGCAGCTGAGCGCCGTAGCAGATGCCGAGCGTCGGGATCCCCTGCTCGAAGATCGCGGGGTCCATGCGCGGCGCGCCCTCGGCGTACACGGATGCCGGGCCGCCGGAGAGGATCAGCGCGACGGGGTCGTGCCTGCGGATCTCGTCGACCGACGCGCGATGCGAGACGAGCTCCGAGTAGACCCGCGCCTCACGCACGCGCCGCGCGATCAGCTGCGAGTACTGCCCGCCGAGGTCGACCACGAGGACGGGGCGCTCCTCTGTCTTGTGCTCCGGCGGCGGCAAAGCCGCCACCTGCGCGCCGGCCGGCTCCGTCGAGCCTACGCCGGTCTTGTGCTCCGGCGGCGGCAAAGCCGCCACCTGCGCGCCGGCCGGCTCCGTCGAGCCTACGCCGGCTGCGTGCGGAAGCACGTCACGACCGACGGTAATTGGGCGCGTCCTTCGTGATCGTGACGTCGTGCGGGTGCGACTCGCGCAGCCCCGCGCCGGTGATGCGGACGAAGCGCGCCTGCTGGAGCGCCTCGATCGTGGGCGCGCCGCAGTAGCCCATCGCCTGCCGCAGGCCTCCGACGATCTGGTGCAGGACGCCGGCGAGCGGCCCCTTGTAGGGGACGCGACCCTCGATCCCCTCCGGGACGAGCTTCTCGACGTCCTCCACGTCGCCCTGGAAGTAGCGGTCCTTCGAGTAGCCGCGCGCCTTCATCGCGCCGAGCGAGCCCATGCCGCGGTACTCCTTGAAGCGCTCCCCCTGCGCGAAGACGACGTCGCCGGGCGTCTCGTCCGTGCCCGCCAGCATGCCGCCGACCATCACCGTGTCGGCCCCGGCCGCGATCGCCTTCGCGACGTCGCCGGAGGAGGTGATGCCGCCGTCGGCGATCACCGGCACGCCCTGCGCAGACGCGGCCTCGGCCACGTCGTAGACCGCGGTCACCTGCGGGATGCCGACACCGGCGACCACGCGCGTCGTGCAGATCCCGGAGGGCCCGATGCCGACCTTCACGGCGTCGGCGCCGGCGTCGATCAGCGCGTCGGCGGCTGCGCCGGTGGCGATGTTGCCCGCGACGACCTCGAACTCGCCGGAGACCGAGCGGATCCTCGTCACCATCTCGATCACGCCCTGCGAGTGCCCGTGCGCGGTGTCGACGACGAGCACGTCCGCGCCGGCGGCGACGAGTGCCTGCGCGCGCTCGACCGCGTCGGGCCCGACGCCGACGGCGGCGCCGACCCGCAGCCTTCCCTGTGCGTCCTTCGTGGCCCGCGGGAAGTCGACGCGCTTCTGGATGTCCTTGACCGTGATCAGGCCGGTGACCCGCCCCTCCGCGTCGACGATCGGCAGCTTCTCGATGCGATGGCGGTGGAGGAGGCGCTCGGCCTCGGGGAGCGACGTCCCCACCGGCGCCGCCACGAGCCCGTCCGAGGTCATCAGCGCGGAGACGGGCTGCGCCAGGTTCTTCTCGAAGCGGAGGTCGCGGTTCGTCAGGATCCCGACGAGCCGCCCGGCGTCGTCTGTGATCGGGACGCCCGAGATGTGGTAGCGCTCCATCAGCGCGACCGCGTCCGAGACGAGCGCGCCCGGCGGCAGCGTCACCGGCTCGACGATCATCCCGGCCTCCGAGCGCTTCACCTTGTCGACCTCCGCGACCTGCGCCTCGATCGACAGGTTGCGGTGGACGATGCCGATGCCGCCCTCCCGCGCGAGCGCGATCGCGAGCCGCGCCTCGGTGACGGTGTCCATCGCCGCCGACACGACGGGCACCTCGAGCACGATCGTCCGCGTCAGCCGGGTCGCCGTCGAGACGTCGTTCGGCAGCACGGACGACTCGGCAGGCACGAGCAGCACGTCGTCGAACGTCAGCCCCTCCCTGACGAATTTCTCCGGAAGGCCCGTTCCGGCGGGCGCCAGGTCGAGCTTGCCGACGTCCATCGGGGCAGGGTAGCGGCCGCGCCGGATGGGGCTACAGCGGCAGCTGCTCGTCGGCGTTTCTCGTCGAGCGGCGGAACTCGAGGACGGTCGCGGCACCGAATGCCGCCGGCAGGATGACGAGCAGGAACCGCCACCAGCCGCTCGCGACGGCGATCACGAGCAGCGCGAGCAGCAGCGTCAGCGCGAAGAAGGCGACGAGGAAGCCGAGCGAGAAGACGCGCAGCCGCGCGACGGGATGGGTCCCGGCCATGCCCGGACCGTCCCCGGCCCGGGCGCGAGAGAAACTACGCCTCGACGGGCGCGAGCTCCTGGAGCTCGACGCCTCCCTGCAGCCTCCCCGCCTGCCGCGGATCGAGGCGGCCGGCCCCGACCTCGAGCGTCGACGCCGCGCCGGCGGCGACCGCGGCGCGCAGCGCCTCCTCGTTCGACCGGCCGGCGTGCCGCGCGGCGAGGAACCCCGCGAGCAGGACGTCGCCGGCTCCGACCGCCGAGACCGGGTCGAGCCGCGGCGCGGCAGCGCGGTAGCGGTGCACCTCGCGGTCCTCGCGGAGCAGCGCGAGGGCGCCCTGTTCGGTGGTGATCAGCACGTTGCGGGCGCCCATGTCGGCGATCCCGTCGAGCGCCAGCCGGAAGTCCTCCTCGTCGTGGAACTCCTGACCGACGAGGCCCTCCGCCTCGATCTGGTTCGGCGAGACGAGGAACGGCTCCGCCTCGACGCCCAGCCGAAGCGGCTCCCCCTCGGTGTCGAGCACCGTCGCAACATGCCTGCGGGAGAGCTCGCGCGTCGCCTCCGCGTAGAAGTCGGTCGACACGTCGCGCGGCAGCGAGCCTGCGAACACCACGAAGCCCACCTCCTGGGTCAGGTACCTGAGCTTCTCGAGCAGCATCTCGAGCTCCTCCGGCTTCACGGAGGGGCCCCACTCGTTGATCTCGGTGTAGGTGCTGCCGGCGGGGTCGACGACGGCGGTCGACGTGCGCGACTCGCCCTCGATGCGGACGAAGTCGTTGAGGATCGCCTCCTGCGTCAGCTCGTCGACGATTCGCGTGCCGGTCGTGCCGCCGACGAAGCCGGTTGCGACGACGGGAACGCCGAGCGCCTTCAGCGCGCGCGCGACGTTGATCCCCTTCCCGCCCGCCAGCGTGACGCCTGCACTCGCACGGTGCCGCTGGCCGCGCTGGAAGTTCGGCACGGTCAGCGTCCGGTCGACGGCGGCGTTGAGGGTGACGGTGACGATCATCGGCGGGCCACTCAGAGCAGGTGGGCGAGATGGTGGATCGCCCTGCCGGCGTACCACCCTAGCCGCCCCACGACACCCGGCTTGTGAATCGTGCGTGAAGCAACGAGGTCGCGGGTGCCGACCAGCTTCCCCCCGGCGCGGATCTCGACGCGCCCCAGCACCGCCCCCTTCCGCACCGGCAACGAGATGACGGCCGGCGCCGTCACCGTCTGCGTCAGGGGCCGCCCGACCCGCGCCACGGCGAGGAGCGTCTTCGGCGCGACGAGCCGAAGCGGCGCGCGGCCGTACGGCACGCGCACCTCCGCGTAGGTGCGTCCCTCGCGCACCGCGGGGACGACGCGAAACCGGGAGAGACCCCACACGAGCAGCGCGCGCAGGTCCTCGTTGCGCTCCGAGCGCGTCGGCGAGCCGAGGAGCGTCGCGTAGATCGTCACCCCGCGCCCGCGCACCGCTGCCACCTGGCACCAGCCTGCGGCGCTCGTGTGCCCCGTCTTGACGCCGATCGTGTTCGGCAGCTCCGAGAGGAGGTCGTCCCACGTGTGCAGCGTCCGTCCGCCCTCGATCGTGTCGGTCTGCTCGGCGACCGTCTCGCGCACGAACCTGATCCGCATCAGGATCCGCGCCAGCTTCGTCACGTCGGCCGCGCTCGAGTAGTGGCCCGGCGCGTCGAGGCCGTCCGGCCGCACGAAGTGCGAGTCGCGGAGCCCCAGCGCCGCCGCCTTCGCGTTCATCAGCCGCGCGAACGACGGGAAGTCGGGAGCGACGGAGAGCGCGAGCGCGTCCGCGGCGTCGTTGGCAGACTGGATCAGCGCGCCCTTGATCAGGTCGCGCACCGTCAGCCGCTCGCCGGCGCGGAGGTCGATCGTCGACTCGCCGACCGCGGCGGCGCGCGGGTCGACGGTGACGACGTCCCGCAGCCGGCGGTGATCGAGCGTCACGAGCACCGTCATCAGCTTCGTGATCGACGCGATCGGCAGCCGCTCGTGGGCGTTCGACGCGGCCAGCACCTGGCCGGTGCGCGCGTCGAGCACCAGGTATGCCGAAGCGTCGACCTCCGGCGCGCCCGCGCGCGCCGGCGCGGCGAGCAGGAGCGCGGCCACGCACGCGACGAGCAGGCGCCTCACCGGAGCCTGATCCTCTCGCCGATGAAGAGCGACGTGGAGCTCGCCTTCGGGTTCAGCTCCTCGATCGTCGAGACGGGCACGCCGGTCTTCTGCGAGATGACGCCGAAGGTGTCTCCCGCCCTCACGGTCCAGAATCTCGGCGTGTTCGTGGTGGTGACGACCGTCGGAGTCGACGCGGTCGGCGTGGTGGCGTCCTGCTGCAGGCCCGAGCGCACCAGCACCACCGCGATCGTGACCGCGAGCAGGAAGGCCGCCGGCGCGGCGTAGCGCCGCCAGTCCGCGGGCGCCGCCGGCACTACCAGCCGGAGGCGGCCCAGATCTCCCGCTTGAGTCGCGCGGCCTCTGCGCCCGCCGCCTCGCGGTAGTCGCCGCCGGTCTCGCGGAACGCGTAGTCGATGGAGCGCGAGGCGTTCACGAGCGCGCTCGCCGGACCGCTCTGGAACGCCCGAACGAGGTCGACGACAGCACCTCCCTGCGCGCCGACGCCCGGCAGGAGCAGGATCGCCTGCGGCATCAGCCGGCGCGCCTCGGCGACGGCGCGCGGATGCGTCGCTCCGACGACGGCGCCGACCGAGGAGAGGCCGACCTCGCCGACGAGCTCCTCCCCCCACTCCGCCACGAGTGACGCGACGTGATGCCAGAGCGGCCGCCCGTCGAGGAGCTGCAGGTCCTGCACGTCGCCGCCGGCGTTGGACGTCTTCACGAGCACGAACAGCCCGGCTCCGGTCCGGCGGGCGGCGGCGATGAACGGCTCCATCGACTCCCGCCCGAGGTACGGGTTCAGCGTGAGCGCGTCGGCACGAGGCAGCTCCCCCTCCAGGTACGCGTCGGCGTAGGCGCGCGCCGTGGAGCCGATGTCGCCGCGCTTGCCGTCGGCGATCACGAGCATCCCGGCGCGGCGCGCGTAGGTGCAGACCTCTTCGAACGCGGCGATCCCTGCGGGGCCCAGCGTCTCGAAGAAGGCGAGCTGCGGCTTGACCGCGACCGCGTGCGGCGCGACGGCGTCGACGAGCCCGCAGCAGAAGCGGGCGACGTCCCCGCGCAGCTCGACGGGCAGCAGGTCGACGCGCGGGTCGAGGCCGACCACGAGCTGTGACCGCTTCCGCTCCACCTCGGCGGCGAGGCGGTCGGCGAAGGTCTGGACGGCGACGGCCATCGCCCGAAACGGTAACCGGAACGACGGAGGGCGGCTCGCGCCGCCCTCCGGTTCCACCAGCGAGGGGAGAGAGAGCTAGCCCTTGAGGGCGGCCTTCAGCTGCGACCCGGCCGAGAACTTCGGCACGGTGGTCGCCGCGATCTGCACGCGCTCGCCCGTGCGCGGGTTCACGCCCTGGCGGGCGGCGCGCTGCGAGGCGGAGAACTTGCCGAACCCGGTGAAGTTGACGGAGTCGCCGCCCTTCAGCGTCTCCGTGACCGTCTCCATGAAGGCGTCCACGGCCTTGCCCGCGTCGCGAGCCGACAACCCGCTCTTCTGGGAGACCTTCTGGATGAAGTCCTGCTTGGTCAACGAACATTCCTCCTGCGTCGGGGACTAGGGTGCGAGACCTTGCGAGCAGGCTAACAGGGGGGTCGGATATCGCTCAACCATGCGGATTTGCGGGGATTTCGGACGCCGCGAGAAGCTCGGAGGCCCGGAAGAGCGGCCGCAGGCGCACCGCGTGACGCGCGAGCTCGTCGACGCCGCCCTCCTCCCGGTCGACGACGCAGACGGCGTTCGAGACCCGTAGCCCGGCTTCGCGCAACGCCTCGACCGCCTCGATCGCGGCGCCTCCGGAGGTGACGACGTCCTCGACGAGGCACACGCACTCGCCCTCCTCGTGCACGCCCTCGAGCCGGTTCGAGGTGCCGTAGCCCTTCGCCTCCTTGCGAACGATCAGGAACGGCAAGCCGCTCTCGAGCGAGGCGGCCGCCGCGAGCGCCACCGCGCCGAGCTCGGGCCCCGCGAGCCGCTCCGCCTCGGGCTCGTGCTCGCGCACGGCCGCGGCGATCGCCTGCCCGAGCGGGGCGAGCAGGTCGGGGCGGGTCTCGAACCGGTACTTGTCGAGGTAGTAGCGGGAGCGGCGCCCGGAGCGGAGGACGAAGTCGCCCTCGAGGTAGGCCGCGTCGCGCAGCGCGCGTGCGAGCTCGCCGCGGGTCACGCTTGCAGGAGCTCGTTCGCGATCGGCAGGAGCCGGTCCGCCTCCGGCGACCCTTCCGTGAAGGAGTGCATCGAGCCGTCCTCCGCGTAGAGGTCGACCCGGGCCTGCCGGCGGGCGGCCCGGCGCCGCACGAGCACCGAGCCGGCGAGCGAACCTGCGGCGAGGAGGACGCCGGTGACGAGCTTACGCGGCGGCATCGTCCGTCTCCTCCGGCGGCTTCCCGGCACGCGTGCGCGGCTTCGACTTCGGCTTCGGCTCGTCGATCGAGCGCAGGCACGTCTTCAGGTCGTAGAACACGAGGCCCACCGTGGGTTCCGGTGAGGTGGTCGCCGCGATCATGCGGTCGCCCTCGCGGACGACGAAGACGCTGCCCGCCTGGGTCGCGGCCTCGAGCTGCGCGACGCCGGGGCGCAGCTCCTCCGCCGCCTCGACGAGCCGACGCGCGCCGTCCGCCAGCCGCTCCGCCGCCTCGGCGGCCACGTTCGATCCCCCGGGGGACCCGTCGGCGGTGATCACCGCGACCTGCTTCACCTGCGGCGAGATCTCGGTCAGGTCGGCGATCGCCTGGGCCGCGTCCATGCCGGCGAGCATACTCGTGGCGCATGGGGGCAGTCGCCCGGAAGTTCTTCGCCGACCGTGGCACCCATCTGGCGGCGATGATCGCCTATTTCGCGCTCCTCTCCTTCGTGCCGCTGCTCCTGCTCTCGCTGGCGCTGCTCGGGCTCGTGCACCAGGCCGACGAGAACTCGTTCTTCGTCCGGCAGCTCGAGGAGACGTTCCCGAGCACGTCGCTCGACTCGATCCTGCGCGCGGTGCGGGCGATCCAGGAGAACGCTGCGGCCCTCGGCGCCGTCGGCGGCGGGTTCCTGCTCTGGTCGTCGCTCTCGTTCTTCTCGGTGCTCGAGAGCGCTTTCAACATCGTGTACGGCCGCCCGAACCGCGGCTGGCTGCACGGGAAGGCCCTCGCGACGATGATGATGGGGGGCTCCCTCGTGGCGCTCTTCGTCTCGCTCGTCGTCGGATCGGTCGGGCAGGAGATCCTGAAGCGCTACCTCGGCTTCGCCGGGAACGTGACGTCGGCTCGGGTGATCGCGATCGCCGTGTCCACCCTCGGCATCTTCGTCTTCCTGGCCTCCGCCTACTACGTGCTGACGAACGCGAACGTGACCCTGCGCGAGGTGCTGCCGGGCGCTGTCACCGCCGCGGTGATCCTCGAGGCGACGTTCCAGTTCTTGCCGGTGTACGTCGACGTCTCGAAGCACAACCCGGTACTGCAGACGCTGTCCGGCCCGGCGGTCCTGCTCGTGTGGCTGTACGTGATGGCGAACGTGATCGTGCTCGGCGCCGAGGTGAACTGGTGGCGGGCGCGGCGGGCCCTGCCCTCCGACGCGCGCACTTGACCGTTCGGGGAGGAGCCCCCGTCGCGCGAGACGCGGACGAGGACGGTCAGCGCAGCGCGTCGCGGAGCGCCCGCGCCGCGAGGGCGCGGTGGGAGTGCTCCGCCTTCCAGGCGTCGCCCAGCTCCGCGACGGTGCGGTCGTGCCCCCGTGGGATGAACACCGGATCGAAGCCGAAGCCCTCGCTCCCGGCCGGGCGGGGCGCCACCACCCCCGGGAGGACGCCGGTGCCGCGCGCCTCCTCGCGCTCCGGCGAGAGCGCGACGAGCTCGCACACGTACTGCGCACGCCTGTCCGCCTCCCCGTCGAGAGCGGCGAGCAGCTTCTCGACGTGCCGTCCCTCGGCCCAGCGCGCCGTCTGCACGCCGGGTCCCTCGCCGAGAGCCGCCACCTCGATTCCCGAGTCGTCGGCGAGCATCCAGCGGTCTCTCGGCCCGACCAGCCGGCCGTAGCGCGCCTTGATGCGCGCGTTGTCGAGGTAGGTGAGCCCGTCCTCCTCGGGAAAGTCGGCGTCCGCGAGCAGCTCGAGCTGCCAGTCGGGGAAGAGCGCCTCGAACTCCGCCAGCTTGTGCGGGTTGGCGGAGCAGACGGTCGCCTTCAGCGCCGCCACCGGACGCCGATCACGTACTCGAGGTCGGTCAGCTCGGCGACGAGCTTCTCGCTCACCTCGGGCGACTCGAGCTGGACGATGCGGCGGTCGAGCTCCTCGGTCACCTCGATGTGCCGGACGCCGTGGACGTGCTCGAGCAGCGCGGAGAGCGGCTGGCCCGCCCGCAGCTCGATCGTGATCCGGTCCTCCTCGGGCTTCACCCGCTCGATCAGGTGGTACGCGACGTAGCGGAGCGGCCAGAGGGCGACGAGGGCGACGACGGTGGCCAGGACCGCGACGCTGTAGAAGCCGGCGCCGCAGGCCATGCCGATCGCGGCGACCACCCAGAGCGTCGCGGCCGTCGTGAGACCACGAATCGACAGGCCCTGCCGGATGATCGCGCCCGCCCCGAGGAAGCCGATGCCACTGACGATCTGCGCGGCGATCCGGGAGGGGTCGAGGCGGACGACCACGTTCGGGTCGTGCGTGAGGACGTCGTGGAACCCGAACGCCGAGACGATCGTGAAGAGCGCCGCGCCGAGCGACACGAGCAGATGCGTCCGCAGTCCGGCTTCGCGCTCGCGGAACTCCCGCTCGAGCCCGATCACGGAGCCGAGCGCCGCCGCCAGCGCGAGCCTGCCGAGCGAGTCGTTCCAGGGGAGCTCCGGGAGGGTGTTAACCCAGAGCGACGTCGATCGCCTCCTGCTGAATGACGGCGAGCTCCTCGATCCCGGCGGCGGCGAGATCGAGCAGCTCGTCGAGCCGCGCACGGTCGAACGGCACGCGCTCGGCGGTCGACTGCACCTCGACGAAGCGGCCGTCGCCCGTCATGACGACGTTGACGTCGACCTCGGCGTTCGAGTCCTCGGAGTAGTCGAGGTCGAGCAGCGCGACGTCGTCGACGACACCCACCGAGACGGCGGCGACGGAGCCCACGAGCGCCTTCAAGAGCCCGAAGCGGTCGAGCGCACGCTTCGCCGCGACGTAGGCGCCCGTGATGGCGGCGCAGCGAGTGCCGCCGTCCGCCTGCAGCACGTCGCAGTCGAGATAGACGGTGCGCTCCCCGAGCGCCTGGAAGTCGACGACACCCCGGAGGGCGCGGCCGATCAGCCGCTGGATCTCGACGGTGCGCCCGCCCTGCTTCCCGCGCGCCGCCTCGCGGTCCGTCCGCTCGCCGGTCGACGCCGGCAGCAGCGAGTACTCGGCCGTCATCCAGCCGCGGCCGGAGCGGTAGAGCCAGCGGGGAACGCCATCCTGGATCGACGCGGTGCAGAGGACGCGCGTCTTCCCCTGCGACCAGAGCACCACCCCGTGCGGCTGCTCCAGGAAGCCGGGGTCGGCGTCGACCGGGCGCAGCTGGTCGGGCCGCCGACCGTCGCTGCGGGTCACGCCGCGGCCTCGAGCTCGGCGACGCGCACCTGCTCGACCTCGCCGAGAGGCAGCTGCAGGAAGCGCTCGCCCAGGGTGCGGAAGAGCTGCGGGTCGCCGGTCGTCAGGAAGCGGTAGGCGCCCTCGCGGCCGCCGGCGTTCTCGAACCCCTTGCGGGCGAGCGTCTCGGCCACCTCGTGCGCGGTCTCGTCTGCGGAGAAGACGAGGGTCACGTCGCGCCCGAAGGCACGCTGAAAGACGGGGCGCACGAGCGGATAGTGCGTGCAGCCCAGGACGACGGTGTCACAGCCGGCGTCCTTGAGCGGCTGCGCGTACTCGCGGACGGCCCCGACGACCGCGTCGCTGAACGTGTCGCCGGCCTCGATCAGCGGCACGAGCTTCGGACAGGCGACGGCGCTGAAGCGCACGCCCGCGTCGAGCGTCCGCACGAGCGACTCGTAGCGTCCGCTCGCGACGGTGAGCTCGGTCGCGAGCAGGCCGATCCGCCGGTTGCGCGTCGCCTGCACGGCGGCATGCGCCTCGGGGGCGATCACGGAGACGACCGGGACGTGCAGCTCCTCCTGCAGGTCGGGCAGGGCGGCGGAGGTGGCGGTGTTGCACGCGACGACGACCATCTTCACCCCCAGCCGCTCGAGGTAACGACCGATCTCCCGCGCGAAGCGCCGCACCTCCTCGCGGGTCCGCGGCCCGTACGGCAGCCGTGCATGGTCGCCGAGGTAGACGAAGTCCTCGTGCGGCATCGTCACGAGGCACTCGTGGAGGACGGTCAGCCCGCCGACACCGGAGTCGAACACGCCGATCGCACGGGCATCCACCATGGTGAGGAATTCTAGGATGCGGTGTGGCCGCCGCCGTGCGTATCGGGACGTGCTCCTGGGCCGACGACGCGCTCTCGAAGCACTGGTACCCGCCCGGGGTGCCGGCGCGCGAGCGGCTCCCGTATTACGCGGAGCGCTTCTCGACCGTCGAAGTCGACTCGACCTACTACCGGGTGCCCGACGAGAAGATGGTGCGCGGCTGGGCCGACCGGACCCCCGAGGGGTTCGTCATGCACGTGAAGGCGTTCGGCCTGATGACGCGGCACCCGGTGAAGCTCGAGCAGGTGCCGCCCGACCTGCGCGAGGGGCTGCCGGTCGACCACCGCGGCCGCGTCGACCGCCCGTCGCGCGAGGCGCGCGGCGAGGTCTTCCGCGCCTTTCTCGACGCGCTCGCGCCGCTCCGCGAGAGCGGCAAGCTCGGCGGGCTCCTCTTCCAGATGCCGCCGTACGTGGTGTGGAAGCCGTCGTCGCTCGACTACCTGGAGTGGGCGCGCGAGCAGGCCGGCGGCGACGCGTTCCTGTTCGAGCCACGTCACCGATCGTGGTACGAGGAGGACGTGCGGGCGGAGCTGCTTCGCTTCCTCGAGGAGCGTCGGATGACGTGGGTCGTCGTCGACGCGCCGCGCACAGGCGGCGCGAACGTGCCGGAGACGCTCGTCGCGACGACGACACCGCTCGCGTACGTCCGCTTCCACGGCCGGAACGCGTCGACCTGGAACGTGCGCGGCGGCTCCGCGGCGCAGCGGTTCGACTACCTCTACGGCGAGGAGGAGCTGCGCGAGTGGGTGCCGCCGCTGCGGGAGCTGGCTGGGCAGGCGGAGGAGGCGTACGCGTTCTTCAACAACAACAACCAGACGAACGGCGTCGCGCAGGCGCCGGCAGGCGCGCTGCTGCTCCGCAAGCTGCTCGAGGCCGAGAAGGTGCCGACCGCGTGAAGGTGCTCGCGGTCGTCCACTCGGCCGATGCAGGGCCGGAGCTGTTCGAGGAGGTGCTCGTCGCGGACGGCCACGAGCTCGTCGTCTGGGACATCCGCACGCAGGGCGCTCCGCCGCACGACTTCGACGCGGTCATGGTCTTCGGCGGCGACCAGAACGTGGGCGAGGAGGCGCAGCACCCCTGGCTGCACGAGGAGTACGACGCGCTGCGCCGCTGGGTCGAGGCGGGGACGCCGCTGCTCGGCGTGTGCCTCGGCGCACAGACCCTCGCGTACGCGTTCGGCGCGCGCGTCGGCCGCGCGCACGAGACGCTCGCCGGGTTCTACGAGACGCGGCTCACCGACGAGGGCGCGGCCGACGCCGTGGTCGGCGTGCTGCCGCGACGATTCGAGGCGTTCAATGCGAACGGCTACACCTTCGAGCTGCCGGAGGGCGCAACCGCGCTCGCGGAGGGGCCGGTGCCGCAGGCCTTCCGACTGGGCGCGCGTGCGTGGGGCGTGCAGTTCCATCCGGAGATCCGCCGCGACCACGTGCTCGCATGGTTCGAGGACGACTCGACGCCGCGCACACCGGAGGAGATCGCGGCCGAGTTGGACGAGAAGCTCCCCGCCTGGCAGGAGCACGGCCGGCGGCTGTGCCGTGCCTTCCTCGCCGCGGCCGGGAAGCCCTAACGCTCGATCGGGAGGTCGTCGTGGCGCGACCACTCATGCCACGAGCCGACGTAGTTGCGGGCGTCGTAGCCGAGCGAGCGCAGCACCTGCGTCGCGATCGCCGAGCGCGAGCCCCCATGGCAGTACGCGACGACCTCTGCGCCCGGCTCGAGCGCCAGCTCCGCGTGCACCTGCTCGAGGCTCATCTCCATCAGGCGGTAGACGTCGAGGTTGCGCGCGCCCGGGATGTGGCCCTGCCGCGGGTCGCACGGCTTCCCGAACGTGCCGTCGTACTCGTGCGGCGACCGGACGTCGACGATCGGGAGCTCGTGGAGCCGCGTGGCGAGCTCCTCGACCGCGATCTCGCTCACAGCGACCGCACGACGGAGACCTCGGTTGCGACCGAGGGCCGCCGCTCCAGCTCCCCGAGCCAGGCGGCGACGCGCTCGGGCAGCTCGACACCGAGCATGTCGCGCGCCCGGATCACCCACGGGAGGTACGCGATGTCGCTGTAGAGGCTCTGCCCCACTTCGAGCTGCTCGAGGCGGCCTGCGAGGTCGTTGTCGTCGCCACGCCTGAACGCGTAGTAGTCGTCGCCGAGGCTCGCGTCGAAGCGGTGCACGAGCAGCCGGGCTCTCGCGCGCCCGTGCGGGTCGGAAGGGAGCAGCGGCGGGTCCGGGTGGAGCTCCTCGAGCAGCTCCATGATCACCTCGGACTCCGGCAGCCCGTCCAGCACCGGCACCCGGCCGGCGGGCGGGTTCAGGTCGAGGAGCCATTGCGGACGATGCCGGAGGTCGACCTCGACGCGCTCGTGCTCGAGCCCCTTTTCCGCGAGCGCGATGCGCACGCGCGCGCAATAGGGGCAGCGCGGCGCATCGACGAGTCTCACAGCTCGAGCCCCATCAGGCCGGCGATCTGCTCGTAGAGGTCGCCCGGCAGGTCGGCGGGCGACGTGGCCGTGCGCGCGACCCGCCTCACCTCGTCCCGATCGGCGCCGGTCAGGCGAGCGACGAGCGTCGGGTTCGCCTCGAGCGCGAGCTCGTCGCCCTTCGGCAGCTCTCCGTAGTACGCCGGCACGGAGAGGTACTCGTCGACCATGCGCCCGCTCTCGTAGAGGCGGAAACGCACGACCTCTCCCTCCTGCGCGAGTGCGACGGTGACCGCGCCGAGACGCTCCGACAGCTCGCGCGCGAAGCGCGTGTGCGCGTCGCGGTCGCGGTCGAGCACCGGGTCGACGACCCTGATCCAGCTTTCCGAGGGCGCCACCTGCGGCGACTCGAGTCGTGGGACGAACTGTGCGATCGCCCGCTCGACCGAGAGCTCGTCGTCGGTCTGCACATGTGTCGACCCGCGGACGGTCCCGTCGCGTCTTTCCTCGAGCCGGCGCTCCAGCCGGTCGAGCGGCGCCGCCATCAGATACGACGTCTCCTCGAACCCGAGCCGCCGCCAGACCGCGACGGCGCGCTCGTTCGAGCGCAGCACCTCGAGGCTGACGAAGCGTGCACCCTGGTCGTGTGCGTGCTGCAGGCACGCCCGCAACAGCGACTTCGCAACTCCTCGCCGGCGACCGCGCTCGCGCACGTGCACCAGCTGGATGTGCGAGCGACCACGGGCCGCCGCCTCGATGCGGGCGACTCCGACCGCGCCCTGGTCGTCCTCGGCGATGAAGACGCCGCCGGTGCGGATGTCGTCGAGCGTGTCCGGCCACTCGTCGGCCCACGTCTCGGGGTCCTCGACCTCCCACGGCACCTCCCGCTCGAACTCCTCCCAGAGCTCGCGCAGCACCGCCTCGTCGGCCTCCGTCGCGCGCCGGGTCGTCACGGGACGTACGACCCCGTCAGCAGGTAGTGCGCCGAGAGGTTCTGAAACGGGTGCAGCCGGGGGCCCAGCTCGCTCACGTCGACACCGTAGAGGCTGAGCGCTGCCTTGCGCAGCGCCAGGTCGCCGGCCGGCCACGCATGCGGTCGCGCCAGGTGGCGCGCGAGGAACCACTCCGCCGTCCACGGCCCGAGCCCTCGCTGCGCGGTGACCTGCGCGCGCACGTCGTCGTCGCCGAGCTCCGCGAGCGCGTGCAGGTCCAGGTCGCTGCGCGCGAGCGCGACCGCGTACTCCGCCTTGCGCCGTGTGAAGCCGACGGCGACGAGCTCGTCCTCCCTCGCCGCCGCGATCCGCTCCCGCGCCGGGAACGCCCACGCGTCGCCGACGCGCTCGCCGAAGCGCTCGATCAGCCGGTTGCGGATCGCGACCGCGGCGAAGAGCGACACCTGCTGCGCGGTGATCGACGTGACGAGCGACTCGAACGGGTCGGGCTGGAGCGGCGGCCGGAAACCGCGCAGCCGTTCGACGAGCACGCGCATCGGGCCCTCTGCCCACGCATAGAACGGGTCGAGGTCGAAGGGAGCGCCGAGCAGGCGCAGGACGACGGGGCGCGTCTCGTCGTCGAGCGGCTCGACGTCCACCCCGCCGGCGACCGGCGCGATCGCCACGTCGCGTCCCGCGACCGCCCGGTGGAGCACGTCGTCGACGAAGCGGTTGGCGAGATCGGGGCCGAAGGCGACGAATCGGCGCAGCGAGAGCGCGAAGTCGTACGGGTCGGGGAGCCGGAGGAGGCTCAGCTCTCAGACGTGCGAGGTGACGCCGGCCTGGTCGTCGGCGGCGGCATTCTCCGCCCACGAGAACATGTAGCGGCCGTCGTCGGTGTCCGCGGCGAGCGTCGTCAGGCGCAGCGGGTGGAACGTGTCGCACATGACCGCGTACTCGTGCGTCTCCGTCATCCCGAGGCTCTTCTCCGCCAGGCCGGGCTGCGGGCCGTGCGGGAGGCCCGACGGGTGGAGCGTGATCGAGCCGACCTCGATTCCCTTCCGCGACGAGAAGTTCCCGTCGACGTAATAGATCATCTCCTCGCTCTGCAGGTTCGAGTGGTGGTACGGGATCGGGATCGCGTTCGGGTCGAAGTCGAGCTTGCGCGGGCAGAACGAGCAGATGACGAAGTTCGGGCCGGCGAAGGTCTGGTGCGACGGCGGCGGCATGTGGATGCGGCCCGTGATCGGCTCGAAGTCGTGGATCGAGAACGTCCACGGGTAGACGTAGCCGTCCCACCCGACGACGTCGAACGGGTGGTAGTCGATGACATAGGTCTGGTAGCCGCCGCGGACGCGCACCTTGACCTCGAACTCGCCGCGGTCGCGGTGCGTGTGAAGCTCGGTCGGCGCGTGGATGTCGCGGTGGTAGAACGGCGCGTGCTCCATCAGCTGCCCGTGCTCGTTGCGGTAGCGCTTCGGGATCGTGATCAGGCCGGGCGTCTCGAACACGAGGTAGCGCTGCTCGCCCTCCGGTCGGAAGCGGTAGGTCGTCCCGCGCGGGACGACCACGTAGTCGCCCTCCTTGTACGGGAGGTCGCCGAAGATCGTCTCGAGCATCCCGGCTCCCTCGTGGACGAAGATCACCTCGTCCCCCTCGCCGTTCCGGAAGAAGTAGTCCATCGTCTCGCTCGGCCGGCAGAGGGAGATCTCGACGTCGTCGTTCCACATCAGGAGCTGCCGACCGCCGACCGCGTCGCCCGAAGCCGGTACGTCCCAGGTGCGGAGGTGGCGGTGCGCGTGCGCGTCGGGCACCCACTCCTCGCGCACGATCGGCTCGAACTCGCCGCACTCGATCACGCGGCACGGCGACTGCAGGTGGTAGAGGATCGACTCGAGCCCCGAGAAGCCCTCGAAACCCATCACCTCCTCGGTCAGGAGGGTGCCGTTGTCGCGTGCGACCGTGTGCCGTTTCCTGGGCAATTCGCCTAGTCGCTGGTAGAACGGCATGGATGGAGGATATCGCCGGGCGGATCGAGCGCGAGGTGGGATCGTGGGAAGGCGTCACGATCGGCGCACACCGGTTCGGCGGCGTCGAGTTCCGGCTCGGCCGGCGGGCGCTCGGTCACCTGCACGGGGAGCGCTGGGCGGATCTCCGTTTTCACCAGGGCGTGCGCGACATGCTCGTCGACACCGGCCGGGCGCAACCCCATCACGTGCTCCCGCACACGGGCTGGGTCTCGAAGCAGATCCGCAGCGAGGACGACATCGCAGCCGTGATCGAGCTGTTCCGACTGAGCTACGAGCGCGCGATGGTCGCGTCTCGGATCAGCTCGGAGAACCGCTGAGCGTCGACGTTCCCGCCCGAGATCACGATGCCGACCGACGGCGCCTCCACGAGCCCCTCGAGCAGGGCCGCGATCCCGACGGCGCCGCTCGGCTCGACAACGAGCTTCAGTCGCTCGAACGAGAACCGCATCGCGTCGACGATCTGCTCGTCCGTGACGGTGAGCACGTCGTCTACGAGCCTGGTCGCGACCTCCCACGTGAGCTCGCCCGGCGAGTGCGTCTGCAGCCCGTCGGCGATCGTTCGCGGCACGTCGATCTCCACGCGTTCGCCGCGCGCGAAGGACTGCGCCCAGTCGTCGCCCGCAGCCGGCTCGACCCCGACGACCCGGCGGACGCCGATGTCCTTGGCGATCGTCGCGCTCCCGGCGATCAGTCCGCCGCCGCCGAGCGGGACGACGAGCGTGTCGACGACGCCGCCGTCCTCGAGCAGCTCGAGCGCCGCCGTGCCCTGGCCAGCCATGATCAGCGGGTCGTCGTACGGCGGCACGATCTCGGCGCCGCGCTCCCGCGCGAGCCCGGCGGCGATCTCCTCGCGGTTGCCGGTGTAGCGGTCGTAGGTGACGACCTCGGCGCCGTAGCCGCGCGTCGCGGCCACCTTGCTCTCGGGCGCGTCCTCCGGCATCAGGATGGTCGCGTGCGCGTCGAGCAGCCGCGAGGCGAGCGCGACCGCCTGCGCGTGGTTGCCCGATGAGAAGGCGACGACTTCGGCACCGGGCGGCAGCGAGGCGATCTTGTTGTAGGCGCCGCGGAACTTGAAGGCGCCGACCCGCTGCAGGTTCTCCGGCTTGAGGACGACGTGCCCGCCGAGCGTGCGCGAACGGATCGCAGGCGTGCGATGGGCGACGCCCTCGAGCACGCGCGCCGCCGCGCGCACGTCCTCGGGGCCGATCATGCGACGGTGTTCCGGAGCACGCCGATGCCCTCGATCTCCAGCTCGACGAGGTCGCCGCGTTCCAGCCAGCGCCCGTCGTCGTGCTCGAGGATGCAGCCGCCGCCGACCGTGCCGGAGCCGATGACGTCGCCCGGCGCGAGGATCGTGTTGCGGGCCGCGTGCTCTACGAGGGCGTCCCACTTGTGGAACATCGAGGCGAGGTCGCCGCGCGAGCGTTCCTCGCCGTTGACGCGCGCGACCATCTCGCCGCTCGAGCCGTCGAGCTCGTCCGGCGTGACGACGATCGGGCCGAGTGACGTTGCGAAGTCCTTGCCCTTTGCCGGGCCGAGGCCGACGCGCATCTCCCGGCGCTGCACGTCGCGCGCCGACCAGTCGTTCATGACGGTGAAGCCGCCGATCCTCCCCTCGGCGCCGATGATCGCGGCGCACTCGAGCTCGTAGTCGAGCTCCTCGGAGCCCTCCGGGTAGGGCACCTCCTCGCCGTGGCCGTAGATCGCGTGCGGGTTCGAGAAGTAGAAGACGGGGATCTCGTACCACTCCTTCGGCACCTCGGAGCCCCGCAGCCGGCGGGCGTTCGCGACGTGCTCCTCGAAGGCCATGAAGTCGCGCACCGACGGCGGTCGGAGCACCGGCGGCCGGAGATCGACGTCGACGAGCGCATACTCGGCGTGCTCGCGTGCCGAGCCGCCGCCGGTGAAGAACGACTGCAGCGTCTGCGCCGCGAGCTGGATCACGCGGTCGCCCTCGACCCGTCCCGGCCATCCCCGCTCGAGCGCGAGCTCCCGCGGCGTGAACATGCACAGCTTCACGCCGCGACCCTAGCCTGTGGATGGTTTGTGACAGTTCCGTCACGTCGTTTGGCGAGGGGACACGGCCCCCAGGGCCCGTCCCTTCAGGGCTCTGTGTGGACGATCACGTCGGTGATGCCCGGGCGCTCGCGGCGGATGCGCTCCTCGATCTCGCTGGCGCGGGCGTGGGCGGCGTCGAGGCGGCTCGCGCCGTCGAGGCCGAGCGTCAGGAACGCGACGAGCCCGGCGTCGGTGCGCAGGAAGCGGAGCTCACGCGGCTCTTGCCCCGTCTCGTCGCGGACGACGCGGCGCACGACCGCCTCCTCGTCCGCGTCCACCTCGGCGCCCGAGCTCGTCTCGGCGAGCGGCTCGAGGTGCGTCTGCACGCCGCCGATCTCCGGGATCGCAACGCGAATCGCGTCCTCGAGCCTCTCCGCGACCGCGTGCGCCTCGTCGAGCGGCAACTCGCCCGGCAGCTTCACGTGCAGCGACAGCTCGGTCCGTCCACCCACGTCGACGAGCGCGATGTTGTGCACCTCGCGCACCCGTGGGACGCCGACCGCGGCTGCGTGCACGCGCTCGCGCAGCGTGGCGTCCTCGAGCGGCTCGACGTGCACGACCACGTCGGCGTTCGGCAGCGCGCCCTCGACCGCCTCCTCGATCGCGTCCGCGGCCGCGTGTCCCTGCCCGACCGCAGCGCCGGGCGAGACGCCGATGACGACGTCGGCGAACTGGCGGCCGCCGGCCTGGCGCATCCGCAGCCGCCGCAGCTCGACGGCCGGCCGCACCGCACGGATCGCGTCGAGCGCCGCTGCCTCGGCCTCCGCCGGCGCACGGTCCATCAACACGTCCACGTTCACCTTGATCAGGCGCGTCGCCCCGAGCAGCACGAGCACGCCGACGAAGAGCGCTGCGAGCGCGTCGCCGTTCGGATAGCCCTGACGTGCGGCGAGCAGCCCGACCAGCACCGCCGTCGAGCCGAGGAAGTCACTGCCGAAGTGGAGTGCGTTCGACGCGAGCGCAGCGCTGCCGTAGCGGCGCGACGTGTGCAGCGAGACGAGGGTGCGGCTGAGGTCGATCGCGAGCACGACGCCGACGACGGCCAGCGCGTACCACGTCACCCGCACGTGCGATTCCGCCGAGCCGACGAGCCGCTCGACCGCGCGCACCGAGATGAAGAGCGAGACGACGACGAGGAAGCCGGCCTCCGCGAGCGCCGACAGGTGCTCCGCCTTCCCGTGCCCGAACTGATGCGTGACGTCGGCCGGCCGTGCCGCGACCCGGATCGCGAAGTACGTGAGCAGCGCCGCGACCAGATCGGTGCCCGAGTGCGCTGCCTCCGAGATCAGCCCGAGGCTGTGCGTCGCCAGCCCGACCGACAGCTTCAGCACGACGAGCGCAGCCGCGGCGGCGACCGACATGAGCGCGGACCGGCGCTGCGGGCTCATGGAAAGGACCCTAGGTCAGAGCTCGGCCAGGGGCCACACCACGACGTCCTGGCGCGGCGAGAAGAGAACGTGCGGCTCGTCGTCGCCGAGCGCGACCGGCGACATCGTGTTCAGGTCCACCGTCGCCTCGCCGTGCTGCAGCTCCCACGGCGGATGCTGGATGTCCGCACGGTAGGCGCGGCCGCCATCCTCCGTGTAGAGGCAGTAGCGCTCGGTCAGGAAGTGCTCGAGCGTGCCGGGCTCCGCGTGGAAAGGCTCGCCGGTGCCGCGGTAGCTCCCGCTGAACGCCGCGCCGGAACGTGCGGACTCGTACCGCACGCGCCCGCCCGACGTCGTGCAACTCATCTGCGCACGGTGATACGGAAGCTTGTACAGCCGCTTGGCGCCCTCGACCGCGAGCGTCGAGGCAGCATCGAGAGAGAAGAACCAGATGCCCGGCCGGTCTTCGCGCGTCACGTAGGTGCGGACGTTCAACTCGGGGAAGGTCGAGAGCCTCGGCACCGGCGGCAGCCCTCGCAGGCGGAAATCGGCGAGCAGGAAAGGCGTGATCCCGAGCCACGCCTCGCCGGCGAACGTATCGAGCTCGACCGCGCCGCCGACGGCGCGCCGAAGCTCGTCGACATCGACACGCCAGTGCAGGAACGCCAGATCGACCCACGTCTGGGCGTTCGCCCACGGCTCGTCGGGCAGCGGCCACGGGCGGTGCGCCGTCTCGCTCGTCACCGCGGCCTGCCTCGCAGCAGCGGTCAAGAGCTCGAGCGTCAAAGGTTCCCGCGGAGTGCCTGTTCGCGCTCGATCGCCTCGAAGAGCGCTTTGAAGTTCCCGTCGCCGAACCCGCGTGCACCGTGCCGTTCGATCACCTCGAAGAAGAGGGTTGGCCGGTCCTGCGCGGTCTTCGTGAAGATCTGCAGCAGGTAGCCGTCGTCGTCGCGGTCGGCGAGGATTCGCAGCCGCCGCAGGTCGTCCCAGCTCTCGTCGATCTCGCCGACGCGGCCCGGCGTCTCGTCGTAGTACGTCTCCGGCGTCGAGAGGAAGAGGACTCCACGGCGCTGCAGCGCCTCCACCGTCTCGACGATGTTCGAGCTCTGCATCGCGATGTGCTGCGCGCCCGGGCCGTGGTTGAACTCGAGGTACTCCTCGATCTGGCTCTTGCGCTTGCCCTCGGCAGGCTCGTTGATCGGGAACTTGACCTTCCCCTGCCCGTCGGTCATCACCTTCGACATCAGCGCCGAGTACTCCGTCGAGATGTCCTCGTCGCTGAAGTGGATCATCTCGGTCATCCCGAAGACGCGCTCGTAGAAGTCGACCCAGTGCTCCATCCGGCCGAGCTCGACGTTGCCGACGATGTGGTCGAGCGCGAGGAGGCCGACGCCCTCGTCGACGGGCGACGACGGCTCGCGGGCCACGTAGCCGGGGAGGTACGCGCCCTCGTAGGCGTGCCGGTCGACGAAGGTGTGCACGACGTCGCCGTACGTGGCGATCGACGCGAGCTCGACCTTGCCGAACTCGTCCTCGACCACCTTCGGCTCGAGGATCCCGCGCGCGCCGCGCTGCACCGCCTGGCGGTACGCCTCCTTCGCGTCGGGCACGCGCAGCGAGATGTCCTTGACGCCGTCACCGTGCAGCGAGGCGAACTCGCCAACCTCGTGGCCGCGACGCAGCGAGCTCGAGACGACGAAGCGGATGTCGTTCTGCTCCAGCACGTAGCTGGCGCGGTCGCGGACCCCGGTCTCGGGCCCCGCGTACGCGGTGCAGCGAAACCCGAACGCGTGCTCGTAGTAGTAGGCCGCCTGTTTGGCGTTGCCGACCCACAGCTCGACGTGGTCCCACCCGTCGAGAGGCATGAAATCGTCAGCCACTTGGTCGGGATTCTACGCCAGCGGTGGCCGGGGCACCGGCGGCAGCGTCGGCCGCCGAGACGTCGTCGAGCGACCGCCGCAGCGCCTGCTCCTTCACGAAGACGACCGCGATCAGCCAGACGCCGGCGGCAACGCAGGCGGCGACGAGGAATGCCGGGTGGATCGCCCGGGCGAGCCCGAGCCGGAGCGCCGGTGGCAGACGGTGAACCGCCGCGCCCTCGCGGCCCGTGGCGACGCCGGCCGGCAGGCCGTGGTTGACGATCACGCCCATGATCGTCACGCCGAGCGTCGCGCCCATCTGGCGCCCGAACTGCGTCAAGGCGGTCGCCGCCCCGATCCGCGCGCGCGGCACGGCGTTCTGCACCGAGAGCACGAACACCTGCATCATCGACCCGATCCCGATCCCGGCCAGGACCATGTTGCGTGCCGCCTCCGCGTTGGACGTGTGCACGTCCATGCGCCAGAGGAGCAGCATCGCGCCCGTCAGCACGACGGGGCCGAGCACGGCGTTCCAGCGGTAGCGGCCGGTACGGGACACGAGCTGGCCGGTGAGGATCGACGTGCACACCGCGCCGAGCGTCATCGGCGTGAGCACGACGCCGGACGACGTCGCAGAAGTGCCGATCACGCCCTGCACGAAGAGTGGGACATAGGAGATCGTCCCGAACATCGCCATGCCGACGAGTGCCATGCAGGCCACGCTGCCGGCGACGATCGGGTTGCGCAGCACGTCGAACGGCAGGATCGGCTCGGCCGCGCGACGCTCGACGAGCGCGAACAGCGCAAGCAGGACGCAGGCGGATCCGAGCGCGCCGACGACCTCGGCGCTCGCCCACGGGTACTGCCGCCCTCCCCAGACGAGCCCGAGCAGGAGCGCGGCGGTGCCCGCAGCGAGGACGCCCGCGCCGAGCCAGTCGATCGCGTGCTCCGTGCGCCGCGCCCGCCGCGGCATGGTCAGCGAGATCACGAGGAGGGCGAGCCCGCCGACGGGCAGGTTCACGAAGAACACCCAGCGCCACGAGGTGTTGTCGACGATGAACCCGCCGACCGCGGGCCCGACGATCGACGAGGACGCGAAGACCGCGCCGATCAGGCCCTGCCAGCGGCCACGGTCGCGGGGCGGGACGATGTTCCCGATCACGGCGAGCGAGAGCGGGAAGAGCCCACCGGCGCCGACGCCCTGGACGGCGCGGAACACGATCAACTCCGTCATCGACCGAGCGACGCCGCACAGCGCAGACCCGACGAGGAAGATCGCGATCGCGAGCAGGAACAGGTTCTTCCTCCCGTGGGCGTCGCCCAGCTTCCCGTACAGCGGCACGGTGACCGTCGACGTGAGCATGTAGGCGGTGAAGACCCAGGAGTACTGCGTGATGCCGCCGAGGTCGCCGACGATCCTCGGCAGCGCCGTCGCGACGATCGTCTGGTCGAGCGCGGCGAGGGCGAGCGTCACCATCAGCCCGGCGTAGATCGCGAAGATCCGGCCGATCGTGAAGTCGTATCCGGGCGGCTGCCGGCCGAGGCGCTCGCGCAGCGTCATCACACTAGGCTCCCGTGGGCTCGACGGCCGGCCGCCGGCTCCGCTCGAGGAGGACGGCGCCGAGGATGAGCGCGCCGCCGGCGACCTCCCATGCGGTCAGGGTCTCGCCGAGCAGCAGGATCGCGAACGCGACGCCGAACGCCGGCTGCATGTTCGAGAAGAGCGACGCTCGTGACGGCCCGACCTTCGAGATCGCCGTGAACCAGAGGATGTTCGTGAGGAACAGCGGCCCGACGACGGCGAACGCGAAGCACACCCACATGAGGACGCTGAAGTGGAACGACTGGCTCGCCGTCTGCCGGCTACCGACGATCGCGATCGGCACCCAGCCGATCGCCAGCACGAGCGAGCTGATCCGAAACGGCGAGTAACGGCGCATCAGCGGCGTGATCGCGACCGAGTACATGGCCCACGTCAGCGCGGTCGACACGGCGAGCGCGTCGCCGGACACGTGGCCCGAGAACCCGCCCGTCCCCGACGCGACGAGCGCAACCCCGACGAGCGAGACGAGCGTCGCGAGCCAGAAGCCGCGTCCCATCCGCTCGAGCCCGATCACGCTCGCGACGACGCCGATGAAGATCGGTGTCGTCCCGAGGAAGAGGGTCACCGTCGCGGCCGACGTCTTGTCGATCGAGTAGACGAAGCACAGCTGGTTCGCGAAGATCATCACCGCCGCGATCGCGATGTAACGGAGATCGCGCCGTGCGATCCGGAACGACCGCTCGCTCCGGTACGTGAACCCCCAGAAGAGAACCGTCGCAGACGCGTACCTCGTCGTCGCATACGCCAGGGGCTGGAAGCCGTGGGTGAGCACGTAGCGCGTCACCGTCGAGTTGAGCGCCCAGAGGAGGACCGTTCCGAGCAGCATCAGGTCGACGGTCCGTCCTCGCACGCGGGCGGATACGCTACTCGCCGTCATGGCCCACAAGCCGACCCGAGACGACGTCGACGCCCTGCTCGGGCCGGCGACACCACACTTCGCCTACCAGCTTCGGGCTCGCGTGCGCGAGCTCGTCGCGGGTCTCGACGAGAACGACGAGGTGCGCCGCTACGCCGAGACCCAGATCGACCGGCTCGACCGCCTCGGGCACGCGTCGTCGAAGGCCGACGAGGGGCCGCGCGAGTCGCCGGGCCGGATCGGCTGGGACGAGATGCCGTCGTCGGCGACCGCGGACGCCCCACTTCCCCGGCGCGCGTGACGGTCCTCGTCACGGGCGGGTCGCGCGGAATCGGGCGCGCGATCTCGCTGCGATTCGCGCGCGACGGTGCGAAGCGCGTCGCGATCGGCTACCTGCGGAACGACCGCGCGGCCGAGGAGACGGCCGAGGAGCTGCGCGCGCTCGGCGCGGAGCCGGTGCTCGTCCGCGGCAACGTCACCTCCGAGCGGGTGCTCGAGGAGGTGCGCGCGCTCGGCCCGCTCGACGTGCTGGTGCACAACGCGGCGACGGGTGTCATCCGCCCCGCGCTCGAGACCGAGGACAAGCACTGGGACTGGACACTGAATGCGAACGCTCGCGCCCTGCTGCAGCTCGCCCGCTCCGCAGCGCCGCAGATGCCGGACGGCTCGTCGATCGTGGCCATCTCATCGCTCGGCGCGCAGCGGGTGCTGGAGAACTACGTGCTCGTCGGCACCTCGAAAGCGGCGCTCGAATCGCTCGTCCGCTACCTCGGCGTCGAGCTCGCGCCCCGCATCCGCGTCAACGCGGTCTCCGGCGGGGTCGTCGAGACGGGCGCGCTCGAGCACTTCCCGAACCGGGAGGAGATGCTGCGAGCGGGCGCGTCGAACCCGGTCGGCCGGCTCGTCACGCCGGAGGACATCGCGGGCGCCGTCGCGTTCCTCTGCTCGGCCGACGCGGAGATGGTGCGAGGGCAGACGCTCGTCGTCGACGGCGGTTTCTCGTTGCTCGCCGCCGGGGCATAACGCCCGCATGGGCATCGCCGTCAGCCTGATCATCGCCGCCGTCGGCCTGATCCTCGCGGTCGCGATTCACCCTGCGAGCCCGGGCTCGGTCGACGTGAACACCGTCGGCTGGATCCTCTTCGTCGTCGGGCTGATCGGGCTCGTGCTCGACCTCGTGCTCTGGTCGTCGTGGGGCCCCGGCTACCTGCGGCGTCCCGGTTACCCGCGACGCCGCCGCCGCGTGGTCGACGTCGAAGACACCTACTAGCGCCCGAAGGCGCGCGCGACGACGTCGCCCGCGACGTAGCCCGCGATCTTCGGGTTCTCCTGCAGGCGCCGCACCGAGTACTCGGACCAGTGCGTTCCGTACGGGACGTAGACGCGCAGCCGGTGCCCCGCGGCCACGAGGTCGTCGGCACGGTCGGGCCGAACCCCGAGCAGCATCTGGAACTCGTACCGGTCGGGCGCGAGCGCCGCCTCGCGGACGACGCGCAGCGCTTCCCCGATCAGGTACTCGTCGTGCGTCGCGATGCCGACGTAGGCCCCCTGCGCGACGAGGGCCTCGAGGCACTGGACATAGCTCTCGCGCACGGCGTCGGCCTCGCGGAACGCGATCTCGGCCGACTCGACGTAGATCCCCTTGCAGAGGCGGACGTTCTCGAGTCCCTCGACGTCGAGGAGGCTGCGCCGCAGATACGCCTGGAGCACGACCCCGACGTTGCCGTGGCCGGCGTCGCGCAGCTCGCGGTGGAGCGCGAGCGTGCAGTCGGTGGTCGACGAGTCCTCCATGTCGATGCGGACGAAGCGGCCGCGCGAGGCGGCGTCGAGGACGACCGCCTCGAGGTTCTCGCGACAGAGGTCGAGATCGAGATCCAGCCCGAGCGCAGTCGGCTTGATCGAGATGCCGCCGTCGAGCTCCTCCTCGTCGAGCCGCGCGAGGACGTCGTGGTACTGCCGGGCGATCGCACGCGCCTCGTCGGCGCTCGTGATCTCCTCGCCGAGCACGTCGACGGTCGCCGCCTTGCCCTTGGCGTTCAGCCGCCGTACCACGCGCGCCGCGTCGTCGAGCGTCGGCCCCGCGATGTAGCGCGACGAGAGGCGCTGGACGACCGGTCGCGGCACCGCCGGCAGGAGCTTGACGATCGCCCGGTCGAGCAGCGTCACGACTCGCGCATGAACCCCTGGCGAGCAGCGCTCACCAGCGCCACCGCCTCGGGGAAGAGCACGCGCATCGAGTCGCGCAGAGCGATCGACTGCTCGTCGGCGGGCCCGCTCACCTGAAGCTGCGAGAGCGCGGCAGCGGTCAGCTCGACGGCGGTGTTGAGCGTCAACGTCGCGAACTGCTCCCGCTGCGCCTCCTGCACCGATTCCGCCTGCTGCTCCGCGAACTCGCGCAACCCGCGCAGCAGATCCTCGGGATCGCCTCCGAACGGGAATCCGAATCCACCTTCCATGGCGGCCCAAGGTAGCGCGTTCAGCCCAGGGCGCGAATGTAGTCGCGCTCCACCTCACGGACGAACTCGTCGACGGCGGGGGTGGCGCCGCGGATCGCGTCCGAGAACGGCGACCGCAGCTCGCCGAGCGCGCGCTCGAGCGCCATCGTCGCCGCGCCGACGTCGTCGAGGAACGCCGGGCACGCGACCCGGGGCGGCACACCGATCACACGCTCGAGCGCGCGGGCTGCCTCCTCCGCCTCCTCGATGCCGGGCGGCTGCTCGAGGATGCGCACCTGTGCGAGCTGCGCCCGTAGCTGCTCGAGGTCGCCGCCGCCCGCAAGGTCCTCGGCGAGCTCGCACATGGCGACGATCGAGGCGGTGTCGCGCACGTCCTCGCGCCGATCGACGACGATGCCGCCGTGGTCGACGACCGCCCAGCGCCGTTCCTCACCCGCGGCGAGCGCGACGAGGTAGAAGCGACGCGCGCTGGCCGGCTCGGCGGCGAGCACCGCGATCACCTCGCCGTGGGGCGCGGCGGCCGCGGCGATCCGCACCAGGTCCTCGGCGAGCGCCATAGAGTCCGAAGGGTATGGATGCACGGGAGCTGTTCGCGCCGCTCGGCCCGCGCTACGACCGTCTGGCGTCGCTGCTCTCCTTCGGGCAGGACCCGCGCTGGCGGCGCTTCCTCGTCTCCCGCGTCGACGCGGGTCCACTCGACACCGTCCTCGACGTCGCGACCGGGACGGCGGCCGTCGCGCTCGAGCTCGCGCGTCAGAAGGACTGCTACGTCGTCGGCGTCGACCGAAGTCCGGAGATGCTCGATGCCGGGCGCAGGCGGGTGCTGCTCGCCGGCGCGACGAGGAAGGTGCGGCTGCAGGAGGGCGACGCGCGCTCCCTCCCCTTCGAGGACGGGCTGTTCGACGCGGTCACGTTCACCTATCTGCTGCGGTACGTGGAGGATCCGGCGGCGACGCTGCGCGAGCTGGTGCGAGTCGTCAAGCCCGGCGGCTCGGTGGCGGGGCTCGAGTTCGGCGTGCCGGTCGGGCTCTGGCGGCCCCTCTGGGAGCTGTGGGTTCGCGTGGGGCTGCCCGGCGCCGGCCGCCTGATCGGCCACGGCTGGCACGAGGTCGGCGCGTTCCTCGGCCCCTCGATCCGCGACCACTACGAGGAGTGGCCGCTCGACCGTCTGCTCGGCGCGTGGCGCGACGCCGGCGTCGAGGACGTTCAGGCGAGGCGGCTCTCCGTCGGCGGCGGGATCGTGACGTGGGGACACCGCAGGAGGTAAGACCGGCGTGGTACGCGCTCGGCGGCGGCGGCTGGCGCGACTACGTCACGCTCCTCCACCCGCCGTACACGCTGTGGCACCTCTCCTACGTCGCAGCGGGCGCCGCCCTCGCTCCACGGTTCCACATCGACCGAATGCTGTGGGGGATCGCAGCCTTCTTCCTCGCGATGGGCGTCGCGGCGCATGCGCTCGACGAGCTGAGAGGCCGACCGCTGCGTACGGAGATCCCCTCGCCCGTCCTCGTCGTGGTCGCCGTCGGCTCGCTCGCCGGGGCCGTGGCGATCGGCGTCGGCGCCGCGGCCGCGTGGGGCTTCGGGCTCCTCGCGTTCGTCGCGGTCGGCGCCGTGCTCGTACCTGCGTACAACCTCGAGCTCGCGTTCCACAACGACGTCGGCTTCGCGCTCGCGTGGGGCGCCTTCCCCGCTCTCACCGGCTATTTCGTCGAAGCGCAGACGATCCGCGTCGAAGGAGTCGCGGTGGCGGTCTACGCGTTCCTCCTCAGCCTCGCGCAGCGCGCCCTCTCGACGCCGGTGCGCCGCGCGCGGCGCGCGGAGGGGACGACGGCCGGGATCGAGCCGCTCGAGCGGGCGCTCCGCGCGCTCGCCTGGTGTGCGGTCGCGCTGGCCGTCGCCCTCGTGGCGGCGCGCCTACGATGACGCGATGACAGCCGCAACGATCGTCGCCGTCGCCGCGGCCGCGCTCACCGGCGTGGTGCTCGTCGCCTGCGTGCTCGTCCTGCGCCGCGTCCAGGCACGCGAGCGGATGCTCGAGCGCGAGCTCGAGCGGGGGAAGGCGGAGTTCGACGAGGTCGTCGCCCGCGAGGTCGCGCAACGAGCAGCCGAGCTGCAGAGCACGCTCGCCCGCGAGCGCGCCGACTCGATCTCGCGGCTCGCAGACGAGGAGCGCCGGATCGCCGAGGAGCGGCGCCGCGACGTGGCCGAACGCGAGCGGGACGCGACGGCGCGCCTCGGGCAGCAGCTCGTCGCCGCCCAGGCGTCCGTCGAGCAGCGGCTCGGCGACTGGCAGAGCGACGTCGAGAAGCTCCAACAGGGGCTCTCGGAGGAGCTGAAGCGAATCGAGGGGAAGCAGCGGCAGCTGATGACCGAGGTCGAGGCGAAGATCGGCCAGGACGCCGAAGGCTTGCAAGGGCAGATCGACGAGCAGCGCACGGTGATCGCGCGCCTCCGCGACGAGCTTCGGCGGGCGGCGGAGGACGTCGCGCAGCAGGCGAACACGGAGCTCGAGCAGCACTCGGCCGAACGGCGTCGCGCGCTCCACGAGATCGCCGACCGCCTACGCAAGCGTGAGCACGAGCTGCAGCAGCTCGTGGAGCGCGAGGCGGGCGACGCCTCGCAGCGGATCCAGATGGCGCTCGGCGACATCGAACGGCGGCAGGTGGAGCAGCTTCAGCGCATCGTCTCCCGCGAGACCACGCGCTACGCGGAGGCAGCGTCGCTCGCGTTCGACAACACGTCGAAGAGCGCGCGTGAGGAGGCGGCGCGCCGGCTGTCGCGCGAGCTCGACCTCTCCGTGGAACGGTTCGCGCGCGAGGCGGAAGGCGTGCTCAGCGAGCGCCTGAACGCCCTGACGGACGCCGCGGCGCAGCGAGTCGAGGAACGGCTTTCACGGTTGCGGTCGGCGCTCGAGCGCCAGCGCGACGAGGCGCTCGTCTCGCTCGAGGATCGGGCGCACCAGGTGGAGGCGGGGCTGCGCGACCGGCTCCGGGAGATCGCCGCCGACGCGGAGTCGGAGCGCGCCGTGCTCGACGGGAGGCTGCACGAGCTCGCGCGCAGGCTCGACGAGCTCGCCGCGAGAACGTAAAGGTTCCTGTTTCGCGACCAACTTCAGGCGGCAGGGTTCGTCTAGACCAGAGCGAATCACCGCTCACCATGCCCCAGACGATCGAACATCCCCAGTCGGAGCGCGAAAAGGTCGAGTCGTGGCGGCTGCACGTGCTGATCGAGGCGGGCTACCCGCTGCCACTGGCGGAGAAGCTGGCGCATTCGGAGGCCGACCTGCACCGGGCCGTCGAGCTGATCCAGGCCGGCTGCGCGTTCGAGACGGCGACCGAGATCCTCATCTAGCGGACTGCGCGGGCGACGAGGGCCCTCGCCAGCTGCGCGTCGGCCTGTGCGACGACCTTCTGCGCGACATTGGGCGCCGTCGACTCGATCGTGAGCTCGGTACGGCCGGTGCCGATCAGGACCAGCTCGATCGCGACACGAACCTTTCCGGTCTGTGTCTTGACGTCGACCAGCAGCACGTAGGCACGCGAGCGCGTCGCAACGGGCGGGAACAGCACGCGGCGAAAGCTGACGAACGTGACACCGGCGCCGAGATCCTTGAGGACATGCGAGCGCTGGCACGGAATCGCAGTCGGCGCCACCACGGTTCGCTGCCAGTCGGCCGCCACCATCGCGGGTGTCTTCAGCACCTGGCTCTGGGTGTAGATCTGGAGGCCGGAATAGCTCCACTTCGAGGCGGCGGCGCCGGTCAAGACGAGGTCGCGCTGCTTCGGGTGGAAGTTCGCGCAGGTCGGCGCCGCCGACAGGTCGGGCTTCGTCGCCCCTCCGGTCCAGCCGGCGGCGGAGCCGAGGTCGGTGCGGTGCGCAACGGCGCGGCGGGCTGCCGCCTGGTCGGCCGCGTTGAAGTGGATCTGCACCCGCTCCCCACTGGCCGCGAGCGCGGCACCGGAGAGCACGGCCGCGACGATCGCGGCTGAAAAGAGCGCCCGCACCACCTGAAGGTACCGCGTACGATCGAGAAGGTGAAGGTCGAGGCCACGGAGGTCGACGGGCGCAAGGTCTACAGCGTCCGCGCGTTCAACAAGGGCGTCGCGACGTGGCTCAACCGCCTTCCGACGCTCTGGATCGAGGGCGAGGTGACGGAGCTCCGCCGCCAGCAGCGGTGGGCATCGGTCTTCTTCACGCTCAAGGACCCCGACGACGGCGCGTGCCTGCCGGTTCAGATGCCACGCGGCCAGTTCGACGCGCTCGAGCTGAACCTGCAGGAGGGCGAGCGGATCCACGTCTTCGGCCGCGCGGAGCTGTACGAGCGGCGCGGCGAGCTGCGCCTGAAGGCGCTGACGATCGAGCGCTTCGGTCTCGGCGCGCACCTCGCGGCGCTCGAGCGGCTGAAGCGGGCGCTCGCCGCGGAGGGGCTCTTCGCGGCGGAGCGGAAGCGGCCGCTGCCGCGCTTCCCTCGCCTGATCGGGCTCGTCACCGGTAACGACGCCGCGGCGAAGCGGGACGTGCTCACGCACATCGTCCAGCGGTTTCCTCCGGCGAACGTCCTCGTCGCGGAGACGTACGTGCAGGGCCCGCGTGCACCGGCGTCGATAGCGACCGCGATCGGCGACCTCTGCCGGCGAGGTGCCGACGTGATCGTGCTCGCCCGCGGCGGCGGCAGCTTCGATGACCTGCTGCCGTTCTCGGACGAACGCGTGGTGCGGGCCGTCGCGACGTGCGACGTGCCGGTCGTCTCGGCCGTCGGCCACGAGCAGGACACGCCGCTGTGCGATCTCGCGGCCGACGTACGCGCGTCGACGCCGACGCATGCGGCGCGACTCGTCGTGCCCGACCTGGCGGAGCTGCGGCGGCTGCTCGACCATACGCGCGAGGCGCTGCACCGCGGCGCACGGCGCGCGAGCGAGCGCCACTCGCAACGGCTCGCGGCCACTCACGATCGGCTGACGCGTGCGCCGCTGCTCGCCGTCGAGCGGCGTCGGGCGAGGCTCGACACGCTGCACGCGCGGCTCGGGGCGCTCAGCCCGCTCGCGACGCTCGAGCGCGGCTATGCCGTCGTGCACCGCGGCGATGAGCTCGTCCGCTCGCCCGACCAGCTCTCGCGGGGCGACGCGATCGACGTGCGGGTCGCCGAGGGCACGTTCGGAGCGACGGTTGACTGAGCTCACGTTCGAAGAGGCGCAGCGCGAGCTGGAGGCGATCGTCGAGCGCCTCGAGCGCGGCGACGCCGGCGTCGACGAGCTGACGAAGCTCTGGGAGCGCGGCGAGGAGCTCTACCGCATCTGCGCGACCAAGCTCGAGACCGTGCAGGGGAAGATCGAAGAGCTACGGGCGCTCGAGCAGCGAGAGGGCTAGACGCTCGCCGAGCTGCTCGAGGTCGGCGGCCGCGCGCCGCCGGTCGCCGGACAGCGCATGAGCCTCGACGCCGTCGCGGACGAGGCCGCCGAAGAGCTCACAGCGCACGCCCAGCCGTTCGCAGCGGCGCACGACTGTGCCGGGCGCCTTCCCTTCGAGCGTCGTCCTGTCGACAGCACCCTCCCCCGTGACGACGAGCGCCGCGACGCGCGCGCGGTCGTCGAAGCCGATCGTGTCGAGCACGAGCTCCGCGCCCTCACACAACTCCGCACCGAGCGCGGCGAACGCGGCGCCGAGGCCGCCGCCGGCGCCCGCACCCGGCAGGTCGCGCACCGGCTCCAGCTCTGGGAGCGACGCAAGCCGTGCCTCCAGCTCGTCGACCGCCTCCGGCGCGGCCCCCTTCTGCGGCCCGAAGACGCGGGCCGCACCGCGCTCCCCGAGCAGCGGGTTGCGCACGTCGCACACGACACGCACGGGCACCTCGCGCAGACGCGCTCCCGCGACCTCGCGCATTCCGACGCCGCCGTCGACCGTCGCCGTGCCGCCGACGCCGACGAGGAGCGACCGCGGCCGCGCGTCGAGCACCGCGAGCAGGAGCTCGCCGAGGCCGTGCGAGGTTGCCCGGAGCGGGTCGAGCTCGTCCTCCGAGAGCAGCGGCAACCCGACCGCCTGTGCCGACTCGACCACCGCACGCCCGTCGGGGAGCGCGAGCCAGCGCGCCGCTACCGGACGCCCGAGCGGGTCCGCGGCCGGCGCGGCGCGCCACTCCCCGCCGAGCGCAGCGTGCAGGACGTCGGCGGTTCCCTCGCCCCCGTCCGCGACCGGCAGCTCCTCGGCCTCGACGTGACGGCGCAGGCCGTTCGCCAGGTGGCGCGCGGCGTCGAGCGGGCCGAGGACGCCCTTGAGGCTAGCCGGAGACGCCAGAGCGAGCACGCTCGTGCTCCTCCACGGTGACGGACTCCATCGTGTCCTCGGTGCGCTCCTCCATCTGGCGGAGGGTCGCGAACGAGAGCCCCTCGCGGGCGAGGAACACGAGGCCGATGCCGATCCCGACCGACGCCTCGATCGCCTGCAGGCCGATCCCGAAGGCGATGCCGTGCGGGTAGGTGATGCCGTAGTTGACGAGCGGCGTCGCGACCGCGATCTGCACGAGGCCGACGTTGCCCGGCCACAGCGGCACGATCGTCGCCACGTTCATCAGCACGAGCACGAGGCCGGCGGCCGCGAGGGGCTCGTTGATCTGGAACGCGCGCATCGCCGCCCAGACCGCGAGCAGCTGGCAGAACCAGCCCATGTACTGGAACGCGGTCGCCTTCAGGGCGGGCAGCGGGTGCCGCATGATCGCGAGCCCCATCCGCGCGCGGCTCAGCACCTGGCGCACCGGGCCGACCGTGTCGAGCTCGCGATGCTGCCGGCGCGCGAGCAGCAACGCGAGCGCGAACAGGACGACGCCGACCCCGATCGCGAGCCCGAGCGTCAGATAGGCCCACTGCGGGATGTCCGCGGCGAGCAGCACCCAGGCCACGAGCGTGACCGTCGGGAAGAGATCGAACATGCGGTGCGCGAACACCGAGCCGATCAGCGTCGCCGTCGCACCCTTCCGCCCGGGCATCCGCCGGCGCAGCACGGCCGCGCGCGCGATCTCGCCGACACGGCCGGGGAGCACCGCGTTCGCAAAAAGCCCGACGCAGAACGCCGAGAAGACGAGCGGGTATGGCGGGTGCGGCGGCTCCATCGACTGCTCGATGCACGTGTCCCACGACACGGAGCGCGTGATGACCGAGAGCAGGTTGAGCCCGATCGCGACGGCGACCCAGGGCCACGAGACGGCCGTGAACGCATCATGGACCGCGTGCCAGTCGGGGCCGCGCCAGACGACGAGCGAGACCGCGATGCCGATGAACGCGAGGAAGGCGACGCCGACGAGCCACTTCCGCTTCACGCGCACACCTCGCGGTAGACCTCCTCGAGCCTCCGCGCAACGTCGTCCCACGCGAAGTTCGCGAGCGCGTGCTCACGGGCCGCGCGGCCCATCTCGACGCGCCGCTCCTCGTCGGACACCACGTCGATCACCGCGGCCGCGAGCGCGTCGGCATCCGCGGGGGGCACGAGGCGGGCCGCCTCGGGCGTCGCGACGGCGGCGTACCCGGGGATGTCGGAGGCGACGGCGGGCGTCGCGCACGCGAAGGCCTCGACGACGACCAGGCCGAAGCTCTCGCCGCCGAGCGCCGGCGACACCGAGACCTTCGCGCGTGAGAACTCATGTGTGCGCACGTCGTTGGTGACGATGCCAAGCACGTCGATGCCACGCTCGTCGAAGCCGATCCTGGTGTGCAGCAGCCGGTACTGGAGCGGGTCGGTTCCCATCAGGCGCAGCCGGGCACCCGTCGCAGCGTGGATCTGCGGCCACGCGCGCAGGAGCGTCGGCAGTCCCTTGCGCGGATCATGGCGGCCCATGAACGTGACCGTGTTGTCGCGATTCGCAGGGTCGGCCTCTTCGGGGATCAGGACACCGTTCGGGATCACCCGGTAGTCGCCGGGGATCCACCGCGAGGCCGACTCGGCCGCCATCGGCGAGACGGCGATGCGCGCGTCGATCCGGTCCATCAGGAAGCCCCAGAAGTGCAATCCGTTGCGCATCCAGCCGAGGTTCCCGTGGGCATGGTGCGTCGCAACGATCGGGCACTGCGCGATCGCGAGTGTCGCGACGCAGATCGCCGGCGTCATCGGCTCGTGCAGGTGCAGCACGTCGAAGCGCTCGTCGTCGAGCACGCGGCGGATCCGCGGGACGGTGCTCGGCGACAGGACGATGTTCGGGAGCGAGCCGTTCGCCGGCACGACCACCGACCTGCCGACGGGGATGATCCCCTCGGGCAGCTCGCCGTGCCGGCCGGTGCGCGGGTGGAGGAAGCGCGTGAGCTTGCCGGGCGGGTCGTTCCCCATCACGATCTTCACGTCGTGCCCGCGCCGGCGAAGGGCAGACGCCTGGTGCTCGGCGTGCTCGACGACGCCGCCCCAGTACGACCACGAGAACGGGACGACGATCCCGATCTTCATGCGATCACCGCCGAGAATGCCGTTGCGAGCCGCTCCGCACCCGCCTCGATCACGTCGTCGGCGACGGCGAGCGAGAGGCGCGCCCAGCCGGAGCCGCTCGGGCCGAACCCCTCGCCCGGCGCGACGGCGACGCGATGCTCCTCGAGCAGCCGCTCCGCGCTCAGCCCTTCCGGCAGCCGGACCCAGACGTAGAACGTCCCCTCGCAGACGACCGGCCCGGGCAGCGCCTTCGCGAGCACGTCTCGACGGCGCTGGTACGTCGCCACGCGTTCGGCGACGGAGTCCTGCGGGCCTTCGAGGGCGGCGATCGCCGCGCGCTGCATCGGCTCGAAGATGCCCACGCGCTCGTGGTCGTTGAGCAGGTTGATGCGCTCCACGATCTCGGCGTTCCCGACGACGAAGCCGATGCGCCAACCTGCCATCCCGTATGTCTTCGAGAGCGAGAACATCTCGACGCCGACGTCCATCGCACCCGGCGTCGCGAGAAAGCTCTCCGGCCGGCGGCCGTCGAAGACGAGGTCGACATACGCGGCGTCGTGCACGACGGCGCCGCCGGTGCGCGCGGCCCACCTCACCGCGTCCGCGAAGACGCCGGGAGGTGCGCACACCGCACACGGGTTCGACGGGTAGTTGAGGTACAGCGCCGCTGCCGGCGGAGCGTCCTGGAGATCGGGCGCCCACCCCGCCCCGGCCTGAAGCGGGAACGTCTCGAGTCTCGCGCCGGCGAGCGCCGGCCCGGACGGATAATCGGGGTAGTACGGGTCGGGCAGCAGGATCGTCTCGCCCTCGTCGGCGAGCGCGAGCGCGAGCTCAACGATCGCCGTCTTCGTCCCCGGCACGAGCGCGACCTCGCGTTCGGGATCGAGCTCGACGGAGTAGACATCCCGATAGCGGCGTGCGATCGCCTCGCGCATGCGCGCAAGGCCGCGGATCGGCGAGTAGCCGTGGACGTCGGGGCGACGCGCCGACTCGACGAGGGCGTCGACGACATGCTCCGGCGGCCCCAGCTCGGGGTTGCCCCGGCCGAGGTCGACGAGCGCCGGCCCTTCCCCGGCCGCCGCAGCGGCTACGCGGCCGAGAAGCGCGACGAAGTACTGCTGCGGGAGCCGGTCGATGCGGACGGGGCGAGCACGCACCCGGTGATCGTATTCAGCCGCTCACCGGCGGAAGCCGGCACCCCCGGATCTACACTCGCGCGCGTGAACCTCGTGGAAGCACTCGCCGTCGATGTCGGGCCGAGGCCTGCTGGGTCGGCGGCTGCGGCGCGTGCTGCCGACGTCGTCGCCGAGGCGTTTCGCGAACTCGGGCTCGAACCGCGGTTCCAGGAGTTCGACCTCGTCGGCTACGAGACGGACGAGCCGGAGCTCGAGGTCGAGGGGGAGCGCTGGCCCGCCGGGCCGTGCATGTACGCGCACGACTTCGACGGCCGCGGGACGGTGAAGCGGATCGGCTCGTCGCCCGCACCCGTGGGCGAGGGCCGTCTGCCGAGCTTCGCGGTCGTCGACGACGACGGCCTTGAGGTCGCACGGCTACTGACGAGTCCGTTCTCGACCGGCGCGATCCCGTTCATGTCCACGCATCTGCACGTGACGACGCCGCCGACGGCGTTCGTCTCGCGCGCAGACGCCGAGCGCTTGGAGGACGGGATGCATGTGCGCCTGAGGGTCGGCGGTAGGTTCCTGCCCGGCCGCCGAGAGCGAAACGTGATCGCCGATCTCCCCGGCGGCGGCGACGGCCACGTCGTCGTCAGCGCGCACTTCGACTCCGTGTGGCGAGGACCCGGCGCGATCGACAACGCGACGGGCGTCGAGGGCGTGCGGCGGGTTGCGGAGCTTCTCTGTGAGCGGAAGCTCGAGCGCGGCGTCCGCTTCGTCGCGTTCGCCGCGGAGGAGATCAAGCTCGTCGGGTCGCGTTACTACGTCGACGAAGCGGTGCTGCGCGAGCAACTCGACGAGGTGAAGGGCGTCGTGAACCTCGATTGCATCGGCCGAGGCGAGAAGCTCGAGGTGCTTGCGTCTCCGAGCGCACTGCTCGGACGCGCGGTCGAGGCCGCTCGCCAGCTCGGGCTTCTCGACCGATACGAGCTCGAGACGGGGCCGGCGACGGGCGGCGTCGACTCGCACTGGTTCGCGGAGCGGAGGGTGCCCGCGGCGACGATCCTCCACTTCCCCTACGACGAGTACCACCTGCCGGCGGAGTCGCCGGAGCTCGTCGACCCGAAGCTCATGGACGACGCGGTCGCCCTCGCTGTCGCGCTGGTCGAGTCGCAGCTCGAGCAGCCTCTTCCGCGCTCACGCGACATCTAGATGAGTAGTTCCACGGGGCCGTCTCTCCGGGGCGTGAGCTGGGCGCGCTGGGGCGCGGCGACGTGCAGGTGCCGATAGCGGCGCTATCGGTGCCTGTGCGGCGTCGTGAAGCTGACGGCCGGTTGAGCCCGGCCGTGCCGGGCGCAAGCGGCCATCAGCGTCCCAGCCTGCCCGGATCGCGCAGCCGGACGCACGGGCTCGTGGAACTACTCATCTAGTTGTAGGACCCGGCAAGGTTGTTCCTTCTGAGGGCTTCCAGCCGCTGTAGTGGCGGTTGGTGGCTGAGGGAGCCGTGTGGTCTTCGGCGATTGTAGAAGTCGAGCCAGCCGGCGAGGGCGGCGCGGCGCTCGTCGGATGTCCCGTAGATGGCG
>DASUAX010000097.1:0-17478 GCA_035763525.1 Gaiellaceae bacterium | reverse complement strand
CCTTGAGTGCTCGATCAGAGGAGCGTGACGAGCAGCCAGACGACGTAGCCGAGGCCGGCGAGCCACGCCAGCTCGGCGAGCACGCAGAGGGCAACGGCCAGCGGGACGCCCCGCTCCGCCAGCGCGATCTCCACTCCCCGCTCGCGTGCAACGGCCATCGCGAGCTCATCGGCAACTCCTGCCCTCGCCTTTAGTGATCGAGCACGATCGGCCTTTAGTGATCGAGCACGATCGTCACGGGCCCGTCGTTCACGAGCTCGACCTGCATGCGCGCCCCGAACGTGCCCGTCGCGACCTCCACGCCGAGGTCGCGGAGCGCCTGTGCAAAGCGCTCGTACAACGGCTGCGCCGACTCCGGTCGCGCCGCGCCGGAGAACGACGGCCTCGTGCCCTTCGCCGTGTCCGCGATCAGCGTGAACTGTGAGACGACGAGCGCCGCGCCACTTACGTCGAGGAGCGAGCGGTCGAACCTGCCCTCGTCGTTCTCGAAGATGCGGAGCCTGGCGACCTTCTCGGCAAGCCTGTCGGCGACGGCGCGCTCGTCCTCCGCCGCGACCCCGAGCAGCACGCAGACGCCGCGGCCGATCGATCCGCCCGGCGTTGCCGACGCGCGCGCGACGCGCTGCACGACGGCTCTCACAGATCGAGGATGCGCGACGAGTACGTCTCGGAGGAAGGTTGCATCGAGCTCGCGAGCTTGTAATGCCCGTTCGCCTCGGCGGTCTTCCCCTGGTGCTCGAGCGCGCGCCCGAGCGCGTAATGCGCGTAGTGGTCGGTCGGCGCCAGGTCCTCGACGATCGTCCGGAACTCGCGCTCGGCGTCCTGCCACCGCGCGAGGCGGAAGTACGCGATCCCGAGCGCCTCGCGGATGGAGGCCTTCGCCGGCTCGAGCCGCTTCGCCTTCTCGAGCGGCACCGTCGCCTGCGCCGCCATGCCCTTGCGGAGCCGCTTCTGCCCCTCGCGGAAGAGGTCGTAGGCATGGTGCTCGCTCATCTCAGGTAGGGGAAGTTCTCGCGCACCAGGTCAACGGGCGAGGTCAGCTCGCGGGTGCGTCCGACCTGAATAGCAGACACGGTCGCGCCCGTGTCGACCGCACGCCGGAAGACGTCCTGCAGCTCGAACGGCGCCTTCCCCGGCAGCGGCTCGAGCCCGTCGTGCAGGCGCTCACCGAGATACCAGAGCGGCGCGCGCTCCTCACCCGCACAGGCGACCGCGCCGTCGGCGCCGCCTGCCTCCACGGCGAAGCGGCCGAGCGCACCCGGCTCGTAGAGCGTGTCGGCGGCGAGCGCGAGGTAGGGCGGCCTCGCCCGCGCCCGCAGGACGGCGTCCGCCGATCCCTGGGTAGGCGGCTGCCGCACGAAGACGAGGTCGTAGGGCAGCGGGCGCAGGAGCGCCTCGACCTGCTCCGCCAAATGGCCGGTGACGACAACGATCCGGGCAACGACGGTCGAGAGCTCGTGCACGAGCGTGACGGCGAGCGGGCGGCCGTCGATCGGCAGGACCGGCTTGGGCCAGCGCTCCGTCAGCGGCCGCAGGCGCCTGCCCTCGCCGGCCGCCATGAGCACCGCCTCTAGATCAGGAACCGCTCGACCTCGTCGAGGATCGCGGCCGCTACGCGGGCCTTGGACGCCTTGTCGACGAGGCGGTCGCCGTCGCGCGTCATCAGCACGACCTCGTTCTCGGCCGCATCGAACCCGATGTCGCCCCGGCCGACGTCGTTGAAGACGACGAGATCCGCCTTCTTCGTCTCGAGCATCGCGCGCTTCCGCTCCCGCCCCTCGTCGCCGTGCTCGGCCCCGAACGCGACCAGGATCTGCCCCGAGCGCTTCCGCTCGCCCAGCTCCTTCGCGACGTCGTCCGTCGGCTCGAGCTCGAGCGTCCACGTCTGCTCGTCCTTCGGGCGCTTGCCGGCGAGCGCCTCGGTGGGCCGGTAGTCGGCGACGGCGGCCGCGAGGAGAAGCACGTCGACGTCCGGGAGCGCGAGAGCCGCATCGCGCATCGCCGCCGCGGTCGGTGTCGGGAGCATCTCGACCCCGTGCGGGGGCGGCACCGCCAGGTTCGCCGCGAGCAGGACGACGTCGGCCCCGCGACGCCGCGCCTCCTCCGCGAGCGCAACGCCCATGCGGCCCGACGACCGGTTGCCGAGAAAGCGCACGCTGTCGAGCGGCTCGCGCGTCCCGCCCGCCGTGACGAGCACCCGCCGGCCGGCGAGCGACGGCGGGGCGAGCAGCTGCGCGACGCGCGCGGCGATCTCCTCGGGCTCGGCCAGGCGGCCGACCCCCCACTCGCCCTCCGCCATCTCGCCCTCGTCGGGTCCGACGAGCTCGACGCCGCGCGCACGCAGCACCTCCGCGTTCGCGCGCGTCGCCGGATGCGCCCACATGCGCGGGTTCATCGCCGGAGCGACGAGCACCGGCCCGCGGTGCGCGAGCGCTGCCTCGGTGAGCACGTTGTCGGCGATGCCGTGCGCGAGCTTCGCCAAGGTGTTCGCGGTGCACGGCGCGATGACGAGCAGGTCGGCGCGAGTGAGGTGCTCGTAGACATCCTCGTTGCGTGGGCGGCGCGCGAGCGCGAGGAACGTCTCCTCGGCGACGAAGCGCTGCGCGCCCGACGTGACGAGCGGGATCACCTCGTGGTCCCGCTTGACGAGCAGGCGCGTCAGCTCGCACGCCTTGTAGGCGGCGATCCCTCCGGTGACTCCGAGGAGTATGCGCGCCATGACAGTCGTCTACTCGGTTCCGGCTGCGCCGGCGACCGAGCTCCTACGCTCTACTTCTTCGAAGTGGAAGCGTACGCGTAGGTGATCTTGCCCTCGGAGGTCTCCTCGAGGGCCATCGTCAGGTAGTTCTTCGAGCGCGACTCGATCAGCGGCGGCGCGAACTCGTCGAACGTCCCTTCGCCGAGCTGCTGGTGGTAGTTGTTGATCTGGCGCGCGCGCTTGGCGGCGACGATCACCAGCGCGTAGCGCGAGTCGACCTGATCGAGGAGCTCATCGATGCGGGGATGAATCATGGTCGCACCATGGTAGCGGCGGAATGCAAGTGCTCGGCGACGATCGCAGCGAGGGTGTCGGCGGCGTGTGCCCGGTCGTCGTTCTCGACGACGTGATCGAAGTCGGAAGCCTCGGCGAGCTGCTCCCTTGCCTTCGCAAGCCGGTCGTCGATCACGCCGGAGCTCTCCGTGTCGCGCTCACGCAGCCGGCGCTCGAGCTCCTCGACCGGAGCGGTGACGAATACGGTGACCGCCCCCTCGACCCGCTTCTTGACACGCTTCGCGCCCTCCGTCTCGAGCTCGAGGAGCGGCGCCTTGCCGGCCGCCCGCAGACGGTCGATCTCGCTCTTCAGCGTGCCGTAGCGGTTTCCGACGAAGTCCACCCACTCGAGGAAATCGCCGGCGTCGCGGCGGCGCTCGAACTCGTCCGGCGCGAGGAACCAGTAGTGAACGCCGTCCTCCTCCCCCGGCCGCTGCGCGCGTGTCGTCGCGGAGACGGCGAGCGCGAGCTCGGCGAAGCGCGGCAGCACGAGCTCGATCAGCGTGCCCTTGCCCGCCCCCGAGGGGCCGGTCACGACGAAGACGGGCTTGTTGCCCTTACCGGTTGAAGAGGGCAATCAGCTCGTGCCGCTGGCGGTCGGAGAGGCCGCCGACCGTCTTGGACTGGCTGATGCGGCACTGGTTGAGCAGGCGCGCGGCCTTCACGCGGCCGAACTTCGGCACGGCCATGAGCATGTCGAACACCTTCGCCGTCGAGACGAACTCGGGCGGCGCGCCGAGGATCTGCTCGATCGACACCGAGCCCGACTTGAGGTCCTTCTTGAGTTGCGCACGCTTGACACGGATGTCGTTCGCACGCTTCAGGGCTTCCATCCGCTGGTCGAGTGACCGGACCGGAGCTTGCACCTGTGTCTGGGGCGGCACCATGAGCCGCCGCATACTAACAACCTGTCAGCGGCGTGCAACTCTCAACTTCTCGCTCAGTTTTCCAATTTGACAACAGAATCGAGAGCCACGCAGAACGCGTCGTCGATCGTCGCGAGACCGAGCTCGTCGAGCTCTCGACGAAGCTCCACGCGCACGCGCGACGGCGCGTCGGGGTCCGCGAACAGCACGGTGCCGAGCGCGATGTGCGTCGCTCCGCAGGCGACGAGCTCGAGCGCGTCGCGTCCGGTCGAGACGCCTCCCATGCCGACGATCGGCAGCGAGGTCGCGCGTCGTGCCGATGCGACGGCGGCGAGCGCAACGGGCCGCAACGCGGGGCCGGAGTAGCCACCGGCCCCTCGCGCGAGCGCCGGCCGCAGCCTTGCGTCGAGTGCGGTGCCGCGGAGCGTGTTGACGAGCGAGATGCCGTCGGCGCCGGCCGCCTCGACCGCGCGAACCGTCTCGCCGACGTCCCACGCGTGCGGCGAGAGCTTCGCGTACAGCGGCAGCGCGGTCGCGGCGCGGCATGCGCCGACGATCTCGGCCGCCGACTCCGGGGCCTCGTCCACGTTCGGGCACGAGAGGTTGAGCTCGATGCACGCGACTTCGTCGCGCGCTAGTTGCTCGCACGTCTCCGCGTACTCGTGCGCTGCGAAGCCGCCCACGGACACCCACACCGGCCCGAGCTCTCCGGCCAGACGCGGCAGCGTTTGGTCGAGGAATGCTTGCCTTCCGGGATTCGCGAGGCCGATCGCGTTCAGCATCCCGAAATCGGTCTCCGCGATCCGGGGCGGCGCGTTTCCCTGCCGCGGCTCCGGCGTCACCGTCTTCGTCACGAACGCGTCGAGCGAGCGCGCGACCTCGGGCGCGGTCAGCGCGTCGAGGCAGCCCGACGCGTTCAGGACGTGCACAACACGGGCCCTTCCACGCACAGCCGCTTCAGGGCGCCCTCGATCTCGACGACGCAGCCGTAGCAGGCGCCGTAGCCACAGGCCATCGGCGCTTCCCACGCGAGCTGCGCGTCGGGCACGAGCGCACGCACCGCCTCGAGCATCGGCTCCGGCCCGCACGCGAGCACGTCGCGACCCTCCGGCAACACGTCGGTCACGAGCACCGGGTCGATCACCACCTCGGCGTTCGGCACGAGCACGGCCGCCTCCGCGTGGTGCTCCGACCGGAACCCCAGCACCGCGGGCGGGCGCTCGAGCGCCTCGGAGAGATACGGCAACGGAGCGACGCCGATGCCGCCGCCGACGAGCAGGGGGCGTGGCCTGTCGAGGCGGAAGCCGTTCCCGAGCGGGCCGAAGACGTGGATCCGCTCGTCGGGGTGGAGCGACGCGAGCACGCGTGTGCCCGGCCCGATCGGGTCGAGCAGGAACGCGAGCTCCCCCTTCGGCGCGAGGCACAGCGACATGGGCCGCGGCAGCACCCGACCGGGCGCCTCGAGCATGAAGAACTGCCCAGGAGCCCCCGGGTCGAGCGTCCCCCGCTCGACGCGAACGAGCGCGTACGGCCCGACCGGCTCGACCGCGACGACTCTACGACGCTCGCGCCTGGGCCTCGACATCGATTCGCTCCTGGAGCGAGAGAGCCGTCTCCGCGCGCGCGTTCGCGATCGCGTGCACCGCTGCCGTCGCCGCGGCGATGGTCGTGATGCACGGGACGCGGGCGGCGAGCGCCGCCTCGCGGATCAGGTACCCGTCCGACCGCGGCTCGGGCCCGCCGTCGGGCGTGTTCAGGACGAGGTTGCAGCGTCCGCGCCGGATCAGGTCGACGACGCTCGGCACGGGCCGCTGCTCGCTCACCTTCCGCACCTCGAGCACCTCGAGCCCCGCGTTCCGCAGCGTCTCGGCGGTGCCGCCGGTCGCGTAGAGCACGAAGCCGAGCCCGGCGAAAGCGGCCGCAACCGGGATCGACGCCGCTTTGTCGGCGTCGCGCACCGAGAGAAAGACCGCACCCTCACGCGGCAGCGGACGTCCGGCGGCACGCTCGGCCTTCGCGAGCGCGGTCGGCAGGTCGGCGGCGCTCGTCATCACCTCGCCGGTCGACCGCATCTCGGGCCCGAGCACCGGGTCGGCGCCGGGGAAGCGTGCGAACGGCAGCACCGCGGCCTTCACGCTGACCTGGCGCGGCGGACGCTCCGCCGGCAGGCCGAGCTCGCCGAGCTTCTCGCCGGCGGCGAGCCGGCACGCGGCCTCGACGAGGTTCACGCCCTTGGCCTTCGACGCGAACGGCACGGTTCGCGACGCGCGGGGATTGACCTCGAGCACGTACACGCGGTCGTCGACGACGGCGAGCTGGACGTTGAGCACGCCGACCACGCCGAGCGCCGGCCCGAGGCGCCGGACGGTCGAGTGGATCTCCGCCACCGCCTCCGGCGTCAGCGACTGCGCCGGCAGCACGCAGGCGGAGTCGCCCGAGTGCACGCCCGCCTCCTCGACGTGCTGCATGACCGCGCCGATATAGGTGTCGGTGCCGTCGCAGAGCGCGTCGACGTCGATCTCGATCGCGTGCTCGAGGAACCGGTCGACGAGGGTCGGCCCCTGCACGCCGGCGAAGGCCGTGCGTACCTCGTCCGCGTCATGGCAGACGCGCATCGCGCGGCCGCCCAGGACATACGACGGCCGCACCAGCACGGGGTAGCCGATGCGCTCCGCGATGTCGACCGCGTCGGCGCCGCTCGCGGCGATCCCCCACTCCGGGCAGGCGATGCCGAGCTCGCGCAGGACACCGCCGAACCGCTCCCGATCCTCCGCCAGGTCGACCGCCTCGAACGGCGTGCCGAGAATGCGGAAGCCCGCCGCCTCGAGGTCGCGTGCGAGCTTGAGCGGCGTCTGGCCGCCGAACTGGATGACGACCCCCTCCGGCTGCTCGCGCTCGCACACGGCGAGCACGCCCGCGGCGTCGAGCGGCTCGAAGTAGAGGCGGTCGGACGTGTCGTAGTCGGTCGACACCGTCTCCGGGTTGCAGTTCACCATCACGGCCTCGTAGCCGAGCGCCCGGAACGTGTGCACGGCGTGCACGCAGCAGTAGTCGAACTCGATCCCCTGGCCGATCCGGTTCGGCCCGGAGCCGAGGATGACGACTCGCCTCGCCTCGCCCTCCGGCGGCGCCTCGTCGAGCTCGCCCCAGGTCGCGTAGAAGTAGTTGGAGCGCGCCTCGACCTCCCCGGCGCAGGAGTCGATGCGCCGGTAGACCGGCCGCTCGCGCTGCTGGCGCTCCTCCTCGGCGGCGAGGCCGCGCAGCTCCTCGACGAACCACGGGTGCAGGTTCTCGGGATGCCAGTCGAAGGGCCCCTCCAGCCCACGCTTCGCCTTCACGAATGCCTCGAGGAACGACCGGCCGATTCCCATCGTCTCGCCCACGGCCTTCATCTGCGTGCCGAGCGTCGTATCGGCGCCCGGGAACTTCTCGAACGCGAAGCGCGGGATCTTGACGACCACGTAGTCGAGCGTCGGCTCGAAGCTCGCGGGGGTCGTGCCCGTCAGGTCGTTCGGGATCTCGTCGAGCGTGTAGCCCACCGCGAGCTTGGCCGCGACCTTCGCGATCGGGTACCCCGTGGCCTTCGACGCGAGCGCCGACGAGCGCGACACGCGCGGGTTCATCTCGATCACGCGTATGTCGCCGCTCACCCGGTCGCGCGCGAACTGGATGTTCGAGCCGCCGGTGTCGACACCGACCGCGCGGATGACGGCGATCGCAGCGTCGCGCAGCTCCTGGTACGCCTCGTCGGAGAGCGTCATCTGCGGCGCGACGGTGACGGAGTCGCCGGTGTGGACGCCCATCGGGTCGAGATTCTCGATCGAGCAGACGATGACGACGTTGTCCGCCCGGTCCCGTACGACCTCGAGCTCGAACTCGTCCCAGCCGCGCACGGACTCCTCGACCAGGACCTGCGAGATCGGCGACTCGGCAAGGCCGCGCTCGACCTGCCGCCGCAGCTGCTCGGGCGTGTCGGCGAAGCCGCCCCCGTGGCCGCCGAGCGTGAAGGCCGGGCGCACGACGGCCGGCAGCGAGACGCCGTCGAGGTCGTCGGGCGAGGTGACGATGCGAGACGTCGGCACCTTCAGCCCGCACGACTCGACCGTCTGCTTGAAGAGCTCGCGATCCTCGGCCCGGCGGATCGCCTCGATGTCGGCGCCGATCAACTCGATCCCGAGCTCGCGCAGCACCCCGCTCCCTTCCAGCTCGCGGGCCAGGTTGAGCGCCGTGCCGCCGCCCATGGTCGGCAGCAGGGCGTCGGGCCGCTCCCGCTCGAGCACTCCCGCGACGCCCTCGGCGTCGAGCGGCTCGAGGTAGGTGCGGTCCGCGAACCCCGGGTCGGTCATGATCGTCGCCGGGTTCGAGTTGACGACGATCGTCCGGAAGCCGTCCTCGCGCAGCACCTTCAGCGCCTGGCAGCCGGCATAGTCGAACTCGGCCGCCTGGCCGATCACGATCGGGCCGGAGCCGATCAGCGCGATCGTCTCGAGATCGGTACGTCTAGGCAACGGCCCTCAGCTCCTCGACCCAGCCGCCGATGATGCCCGCCGCGTCGTGCGGCCCGGGCGATGCCTCCGGGTGGAACTGCGCCGAGCGCGCGCGCAGCTCCGGGTAGTCGAGCCCCTCGACGGTCCCGTCGTAGAGCGAGGTGTGCGTCACGCCCGCCTCGTCGCCGGCGGCGACGGCAAAGCCGTGGTTCTGCGAGGTGACGAGCACCTTGCCACCGCGGTGGTCGAGCACCGGATGGTTCGCGCCGCGGTGCCCGAACGGCAGCTTGAACGTCTCCTTGCCGGTCGCGAGCGCGAGCAGCTGGTGACCGAGGCACACGCCGAGCACGGGCGTCCGCCCGAGCAGCTCCCCGAGCGTCCGCGTCTCCGCCTCGAGCGGCGCCGGGTCGCCCGGGCCGGGCGAGAGCAGGACGCCGTCGTAGCCGGCGAGCGTGTCGGCGTCGACGTCGTGCGGGAAGACGTCGACCGCTGCACCGGCTCCTGCCAGGCGCCGCAGGATCGACCGCTTGCAGCCGAAGTCGACGACGGCGACGCGGACCTCTCCCTCGTCCGTATGCGTGTACGGCGCCTTCGCCGAGACGTCCGCCACGAGCGCGGCCCCCGCCATCACGGGCTGCGCGCGCACGGCCTGCAGGACCTCGTCGAGGTCGTGCTCGCCCGCGACCGCCGCAGCACGCATCGCGCCGGCCGACCGGAGGTGCAGGACGAGCGACCGCGTGTCGACCCCGCTGAGCGCGACGATGCCGCGTTCGTGCAGCCAGTCCGTCCACTCCGGCCCGCGCGCCTCGCGCATCACGGCGGCCCGCGCATGCGTGCGCCGGGACTCCGACCGCCGCTCGTCGATGCCGTAGTTGCCGACCATCGGCGCCGTGAAGCAGACGATCTGGCCCTCGAAGCTGGGGTCGGTCGCCACCTCCTGGTAGCCGGTCATCGACGTCGTGAAGACGGCCTCGCCGAAGGCGTAGCCCTCGGCGCCGACCGACTCGCCGCCGAACACCGTGCCGTCCTCGAGGATCAGCGTTCCGTTCATCCGTGGGCCACCCGTCCGTCGGCGATCGTCAGCCGGACACGGCCGAGCAGCTGCTTCCCGAGCAGCCATGAGTTGCGCGACCGCGAACGGAGCGCTTCCGGCTCGACGCGCCACGAGCCGCCGAGGTCGAGCAGCGTCAGGTTCGCGCGCGCCCCGACCGCGATCCGCGGCCGGTCGAGCCCGAAGATCGCTGCCGGGCCGGCCGACATCCGCTCGAGCACCGTCTCGAGCCGGAGCACCCCCGGCCCGACCAGGTAGGTGTAGAGCGCTGCGAACGCCGTCTCGAGCCCGATCACGCCGAACGGCGCCGACTCGAACGGCGCGTCCTTCTCCTCCGCGGCGTGCGGGGCGTGGTCGGTCGCGACTGCGGCGATCGTCCCGTCGCGAAGCGCGTCGATCAGCGCGCCGCGGTCGTCCTCGGAACGGAGCGGCGGGTTCATCTTCAGGTTCGGATCGAGCGTCCGCACCGCCTCGTCGGTGAGGCACAGGTGGTGCGGCGTCGCCTCGCCCGTCGCCCGCACGGCGTTCGCGTGCGCGCGGCGCAGGTGGTCGACCGACTCGCGGGCGGAGAGGTGCATCAGGTGGACCGGCTGGCGCGTCTCTGCCGCGAGCTCGAGGTCGCGGGCGACCATCAGGCTCTCGCCGAGCGACGGCCAGCCGCCGATCCCGAGCTGCGAGGCGACCTGCCCGGCATGCGCGTGGCCGCCGCGGGTGAGCGTCGCCTCCTCGCAGTGCACCGCGAGCGGCCGGCCCGTGATCGCGTTGTACTGGAGCGCGCGTCGCATCACCGCGGCCGCGGCGACCGGACGACCGTCGTCGGTGAAGCCCACCGCGCCGGCGTCGGCGAGGGTTCCCAGCTCGGTCAGCTCCTCGCCCGCCTGCCCCTTCGTGATCGCCGCGAAGAAGCCGACCGGCACGTGCGCCTCCTGGGCCGCACGCGTGCGCAGGCCGCGCAGAGCGTCGGCGTCGTCGAGCACGGGGTCGGTATTCGGCATCGCGAGGATCGCGCAGTAGCCGCCCGCGGCGGCGGCGGCCGTGCCGCTCTCGATCGTCTCCTCGTCCTCGCGGCCCGGCGTCCGCAGGTGGACGTGCGGATCGACGAACGCGGGCACGAGCGTCAGCCCGGCCGCGTCGACGACGCGATGCGCGTTCGTGTCGAGCTCCTGTCCGAGTTGCGCGATCACGCCGCCGTCGATGCGCACGTCGATCTTCGCATCGACGCCCTCGACCGGGTCGAGGACGCGCGCGCCGCGGACGACGACGTCGTCGTGGCCTTCGCGTCCGACGAGCATCACGCCACCCCCACTTCCGCCTCGACGGGCACCGGCCCTGCGGTCAGCAGGTCGTAGAGCACCGCCATCCGGACGACGAGCCCTGCGCGGACCTGGTCGACGACGAGCGACGCCTTCGAGTCGGCGACGCGCGAGTCGATCTCGACCCCCCGGTTCATCGGGCCCGGGTGCATGACCAGCTGCCCGTCGCCGAGCCGCTCCGGGGTGATGCCCCAGCGCGCCGCGTACTCGCGGAGCGAGGGGACGAAGTTCGCGCCCGCGAGCATCCGCTCGCGCTGCATGCGGAGGACGTAGACGACGTCGGCGTCGCGGATCGCACCGATGTCGTGCGAGACCGGCGCGAGGCCGACAGGAACGAGCGTCGGCGGGCCGACGAGGAGCGCCTCGGCGCCCACGAGCGCGAGCGCCTGCACGAGTGAGCGCGCGACCCGCGAGTGGAGCACGTCTCCGACGATCGCGACGCGGAGCCCTTCCAGCCGTCCGAACGCCTCCCGCAGCGTGTACAGGTCGAGCAGCGCCTGGGTCGGATGCTGGTGCTTGCCGTCGCCCGCGTTGACCACGTGCGCACCGGTGTGCCGGGCGATCACCGCGGCGGCACCCGCCTCGGGGTGGCGGACGACGATCACGTCGGGGTCGTAGGCCGACAGGGTGAGTGTCGTGTCCTTCAACGACTCGCCCTTGTCCACGGAGGAGCCCGACGACTTGACGGTCAGCGTGTCGGCCGACAGCCGCTTCGCCGCGAGCTCGAACGAGGACGCGGTGCGCGTCGAGGACTCGTAGAAGAGGTTGACGACGAGCCTGCCGCGGAGGGTCGGCAGCTTCTTCGTCTCCCGCTCCTGCGACCGCGCGAACGAGCGCGCCGTCGAGAGCAGGCGCTCGACCTGCTCCCGCGTCAGGTCGGACATCGAGAGCAGGTGGCGGCTTTCGCCGGCCGGTGGGACGAGCTCGCCGCCGACGATGCGCAGGTCAGTCATCGCCGGCCTCCTCCCGCTCGGACACGAGCACGACGCGGTCCACCTCGTCGACCTCGAACAGCTCGACCTGGATGCGGTCGCCGCGCGCCGTCGGCAGGTTCTTGCCGACGTAGTCGGGGCGGATCGGGAGCTCGCGATGCCCGCGGTCGGCGAGCACGGCGAGCTGGACGCGGTCGGGCCGTCCGAACTCGATCAGCGCGTCGATCGCGGCCCGGATCGTCCGGCCGGTGTAGAGCACGTCGTCGACGAGGATGACCGTGCGGCCTTCGAGCTCGAAGTCGAGCTTCGTGTCGCGGACGAGCGGCTGCGGACGGCGGGGCGAGCTGCCCGCCCGGACGTGGACGTCGTCGCGGTGGAAGGTGATGTCGAGCTGGCCGAGCTCGAGCTCGACGCCGGAGCGCTCCTCGACGAGGCGGCGGAGCCGCTGAGCGAGCGGCACGCCGCGCGTATGGATCCCGACGAGCGCGACCGTGTCGAGCTCGTCGTTCCGTTCGATGATCTCGTGCGCGATCCGGGAGAGCGTCCTTCGCAGCTGTTCCTCGTCGAGCAGGACCCGGAGCGCCGTCCTCGCGGCAGGGTGAGACATTGCACTCCTTCCCGGCCTCGCTGGACCGGCTTAAAGGGGTTGGCGTTGCACCTGCAGGATACGCGAACCGGTCGGACGGCATCGGCCGCTCGTCTAGTCTGCCGCGGGTGCAGGGCGAGCTCCTCGAGCGGTACGCGAAGCTCGTCGCCGGCGTGGGCGCGAACGTCCAGCGCGGCCAGCAGGTGCTCGTGATCGCGGGGCCGCACGCAGCCCCGCTCGTGCGAGCGGTCGCCGCCGAGTGCTACGCACGTGGCGCGGTGTTCGTCGACCCCTGGTACTTCGACCCGCACGTGAAGCGCGTCCGCGCCGAGGAGGCGGATCCGGACACGCTCGAGTTCGTCCCCTCCTGGTACCCCAAGCGGCTGCTCGAGCTGGGCGCGGCCCACGGGTCGCGCATCTCGATCTCGCCGAACGTCCCGCCCGGGCTCCTCGACGGGGTCGACCCGGGCCTCGCCGGCCGCGACCAGCTGCCGTCGCTGAAGGAGCACTTCTCGGTGATCAACGCGAAGACGACGAACTGGACGGTCGTGCCGTGGCCGACCGGGGAATGGGCGGCGGTCGCGCACCCCGAGCTCGACGCGGCGACCGCGCTCGCGAAGCTCGAGGAGGAGCTCGTGTACGTGCTGCGGCTCGACGGCGACGACGCTGCTGCGGATTGGCGCGAGCGGGGCGGCGAGCTCAAGGCGGTCGCGAAGCGGCTGACCGAGCACCGTTTCGACGCGCTCCGCTTCGAGGGCCCCGGCACCGACCTGACGGTCGGGTTGCTGCCGACGTCTCGCTTCACCGGCGGCGGATCGACGACGGTCGACGGCATCGACCACATGTCGAACCTGCCGACCGAGGAGATCTTCACCTCGCCGGACCCGGCGCGGACGGAGGGCGTCGTCTCGGCGACGAAGCCGCTGGACGTGAGCGGCACCGTCGTCGAAGGGCTCCGCGTGCGCTTCGAAGGTGGTCGCGCCGTCTCGATCGAGGCCGACGCAGGCGCCGAGGCGCTGCGTGCGCGGTGCGCGAAGGACGACGGCGCGTCGCGTCTCGGCGAGGTCGCGCTCGTCGACCGCGAGGGCCGGATCGGAAGGACGGGCACGGTCTTCTTCAACACGCTCCTGGACGAGAACGCGGCGAGCCATCTCGCGCTCGGAAACGCGTACGCGACGACGGTCGGCGAGGAGGACCGTCCGCGCATCAACTCGAGCACGATCCACATCGACTTCATGATCGGATCGGACGACGTCGCCGTGACGGGCCTGACGGGCGACGGCGGCGAGGTGCCCGTGCTACGCGGCGGGCGCTGGCAGATCTGATCCCTTCGCCGGCCGCGCACCGCGGCGGACGAGGCGCGGCTCGCCGCGCTCGGCGAACGGCACCTCGATCACGTCGAAGTCGCGCGGAGCGACCGTCGCGGGAAAGACCGCCTGTGCCTCCTCGAGCAGCTCGGGCCCGACGTTTCGCGGCGAGAAATGCGTGAGCGCGAGCAGCCGGACACCGGCCGCCGCGGCGATCTCCGCCGCCTGGCGTGCCGTCGAGTGGAGCGTCTCCCGGGCCCGGGCGTGCTCGTCCTCGCCGAACGTCGCCTCGTGGACGAGCACGTCGGCGCCCTCCGCGAGCACCCGCACGGTCTCGACCGGCGCGGTGTCGCCGGTGATCACGATCCGGCGGCCGCTACGCGCCGGCCCCACCACCGCGTCGGGCGTCACGACGCGGTCGTCGTCGAGCGTCACCGACTCCCCGCGCTGCAGCGCGCCGCGCTCGGGACCGAACGGGATGCCGAGCGCGTCGGCGGCCGCAGCGTCGAACTCGCCCGGGCGGTCGTCCTCGTCGACGGCGTAGCCGACGGCGGAGACGCCGTGGTGGACCGGGAAGACGAGGATGCGGTACCGATCGCGCTCGAGCGCCTCCCCGGGCCGTACCTCGACTCCCTCGACCGGGTACGAGACGCGCCCGAAGACGCGCCGCAGGTCGCCGAGCAGGTCGCGCAGGCCGGGCGGGCCGTAGACGGTCAGCGGCGTCTCCCGTCCTCGCAGGGCGAACGTCTTCAGGAGGCCGGGCAGCCCGAGCGTGTGGTCGGCGTGGAAGTGGGTGAGGAAGATCTCCTCGAGGTCGGGAAGGCCGAGCGTCGAGCGCATCAGCTGCCGCTGCGTGCCCTCGGCGCAGTCGAACAGGAGCCGCTCGCCGCCGCGGCGCACGAGCAGGGCCGTCGGTGCCCGGCCGGCGGTCGGCGCGCTCGCGGAGGTGCCGAGGAAGACGAGGTCGAGGTCCACGGGCGACCGATTCTCGCAGCAGGCCGCGGACGGGACTGCGGGCGGCTACGGGAGGACGAGCCGCTGCCCGACCCGCAGGTCGGCGCCTGGCAGGTGGTTCGCCTGCTCGATCCGCCAGATCGCGTCGCGGACGTCACCGCCGTAGTGGCGCGCCGCGATCGACCAGAGCGTGTCGTAGGGCTTCACCGTCACGACCTGCTTTCGCCCGTGAGCCTGCGAGGAATGAGCGGTGGCGCTCCACACGAGCACCGCGATCCCGACCAGGATGAAGATGCGAACGAACATGTGTTCGCCATGCTAGCGAACAGATGTTCGCCCTGTCAAGTGCCGAGGTCGACGAGCTCCGGGACGATGTCGCCACCGAGCACCGAGAGCTCGAGCATCGTCCGCGTCGGCGCCTTCCGCCGCTCGGTGGGCGAGCCGGGGTTGAGGATCCAGACATCGTCCGGGCGCTCGACCTGCGGCACGTGGGTGTGGCCGTAGACGACGGCTGCGCAGCCCGGAAACCGCGCGGCGAGCCGCGCCTCGCGACCGGCCCGCGGCCCCGGCACGTGCGTCATCCCGATCCGCGCCTCCCCCACCTCCACCACCCGCTCTCGGGGAAGCAGCGTTCGCAGCGCGGGCTCGTCGACGTTCCCGTGCACGGCCTCGACGTCCGGCCCCAGCTCACGCAGCTCCTCGAGGAAGGACTGCGCGACGAGGTCGCCCGCGTGCAGGATCAGGTCCGCGGCGCGAAGCCGCTCGACGCAGGCCGCGGGCAGCGCCCGCGTGCCCTTCGGCATGTGCGTGTCCGAGATGACGGCGACGCGCTGCGAGGCGCCCTCACACGGGGAGCAGCGGTCCGAGCGCGTCGACGAGCGGGCCGGCCCCGAACCGCACCGGATCGGTCGCCGGCAATCCCGTCTCCGCCTCCGCCGCGGCAACCGCCTGCCGCGCTCCCTCCTCGTCCAGGTCGCGGGTATTGAGGGCGACGGCGATCACCGTCGCGGGCCGGGCGATCAGGCTGATCCGCTCGTGCAGCTCGACGAGCTCGCGCAGCGGGGGGATCGGGAAGCGCTCGTCCTCCTCGACGAAGCGCTGGTCCGCCTTGTGGCAGAGCACGTAGGCGTGCGGAGCCGACCCGTGCATGAGCCCCATCGTCACACCGGAGTAGAGCGGGTTCAGGAGCGAGCCCTGCCCCTCGACGAGCAGCACCTCACCGCCGCGGCGGACTCCCTCGAGCACGAGCCGCTCGGCTGCGCCGGCGATGAAGTCGGCGACGACGGCGTCGACCGAGATCCCCCACCCGGCGATCGCGATGCCCGTCTGGCCCGTCGGGACGAACGTGCTGCGAATGCCGCGGGCGCGAGCCTCGCGGTCGAGCTCGAGCGCGACGGTCATCTTCCCGATCGCACAGTCGGAGCCGACCATCAGAATCGAGGTCGCGCCGTGCGTCAGGTTCGCGCCGGTGGGCACGTTCAGCCCGGGCGGCGCCTTGCGCAGGTCGCGCAGCTCGACTCCGTGGCGGGCGGCGAGGTCCGCCATCTCCGGGTCGTCGCTCAGGAACTCGTGCAGCCCGTTCTCGACGTCGAGCCCGGCGCGGACGCAGTCGGCGAGCAGCGCCCGCCACTCCGGTGGGAAGCGGCCGCCCGAGGTGGCCACGCCGACGAGCGCCGTCGTCGGCTCGTACGCCCTCGCCTCGTCGAGGGAGTGGACGAGCGGGAACCCCTCGAGCTCCGTCGCGCGTGTCTGCGAGTCGAGGACACAGACGACGTCCTCGGGCCGGTAGCGCATGACGCCGCGGGCGGTCTTGCCGTAGTGCGGGTCGCCCGATCGGCCCTCTGCGAGGATCAGGAGCCTACGCTGCCGCGACACCGAGGCCCGGCTTCTCCGCGGGGAGCTGCACCCCGTCCCTGAGCTCGACGCCCGGCCACGGGTCGTGGGCGAGCAGCAGGTTGCCGTCGAGGTCGACGTGGTCCATCAGGCTCGCGATCTGCGCGCCCGGCGCGATCCCGAGGCCGGACTCGACCATGCACCCGAGCATCACGCCCAGCCCGAGCGCGCGCGCCGCATGCGCCATCCGCACGGCCTCGCGAATGCCGCCCGACTTCGCGAGCTTGATGTTGATCCCGTGCGCGCGCTCGGCGCAGGCGGCCACGTCGCCGAGGCCGTGGCAGTCCTCGTCGACGTAGATCGGGACGGGCGAGCGGCGCTTCAGCTCGGGCCCGCCCGGATCGCCGGCCGGAAGCGGCTGCTCGCAGTACTGGAGCGAGGTCATCCGCGGCAGGTAGTCGAGCGCCTCGTCGAGCGTCCACGCCTCGTTCACGTCGCACTGGAGCGGCAGGTCCGTGACCCGGCGCACCGCGTCGACCCGCTCGGCGTCGAGGCCGTCGCGCCCGCCCAGCTTCAGCTTCAGCCGCCGGAAGCCCCGGTCGCGGATCCGCTCGGTACGGCGCGCCATGTCGTCGGGGTCGCCGAGCCAGATCGTCCAGGAGGTCGGCGGGCCCGCTCGGCGCAGCCCGAGCAGCCGGTAGACCGGCAGGCCGGTCAGCTTCCCCTGCAGGTCGTGCAGCGCATGGTCGAGCGCGGCGCGCGCCGCGTCCTCGCCCGGCGGGAGCGGGTCGAAGATCTCGTCGAGCGCGAACGGGTCGTCCCCCACCTCGACCTGCCCGAGCCACGCGACGGCCGACTCGGCCGTCTGGTCGTAGCGCTCGATCGGTGCCGCCTCGCCGTAGCCGACCACGTCCCCATGGCGGAGCTCGACCTGGACGACGTCCGCCTCGTCCTGCGACTCGCGCGAGATCGTGAACGTCTCCGCGAGCTGCACCGTCGCCTTCCGGGCGCGCAATTCCACGGGGGCTACACTAGGCAATCCCCGGCGCCCGTAGCTCAGGGGATAGAGCGTTCGCCTCCGGAGCGAAAGGTCGCAGGTTCGATTCCTGCCGGGCGCA
>DASUAX010000096.1:0-9305 GCA_035763525.1 Gaiellaceae bacterium | reverse complement strand
GGGCGGCATGGTCATCTCGACGCGGCCGCTCGTCGACCTCGTGCCGGTGCAGCCGGCGGCGATGGCCGGCCGCCAGATCTGCCAGTGGGACAAGGACAGCTGCGGCGACGCCGGCTTCCTGAAGATCGACCTGCTCGGGCTGGGGATGCTGTCGGCGGTCGAGGACGCGATCGACCGCATCGCGACGCTGCGCGGCGAGCCGATCGACCTCTCGCGCATCCCCCTCGACGACCGGGGCGTCTTCGAGGAGATCCAGGCGGCCGACACGGTCGGCGTCTTCCAGATCGAGAGCCGCGCGCAGATGCAGAGCCTCCTGCAGACGCGTCCGGAGAACCTCGAGGACCTGACGGTGCAGGTCGCGCTCGTCCGCCCGGGGCCGATCCAGGGGAAGGCGGTGCACCCGTACGTATCCCACCGGCACGCGAAGCGCGCCGACCCGTCGTTCGAGCCGCCGGTCGAGCACGAGTGCCTGCGCGAGGCGCTCGCCGACACGCTCGGCGTCGTCGTCTTCCAGGATCAGGTGCTCGACGTCGCGATGGCCGCGGCACGGTTCACGATCGGCGAGGCGGAGGGGCTCCGGCGCGCGATGAGCCGGAAGCGGAGCGAGGAGGCGATCGAGGCATTCCGGCCGCGCTTCGTCGACGGCTGCCGCGGCAACGGCATCGACGAGCAGACGGCGCACGCGATCTACGACAAGCTCGTCGGCTTCGCGGGCTTCGGGTTCCCGAAGTCGCACGCGGCGGCGTTCGGCCTCCTCGCCTACCAGTCGGCGTGGCTGCGGCGCTACTACCCGGCCGAGTTCCTTTGCGCGCTCCTGAACGCGCAGCCGATGGGCTTCTATCCGCCTGCCTCGCTCGTCAGAGACGCGCAGCGGCGCGGGGTGGAGGTGTTGCCGCCCAACATCAACCGCTCGGGGGCGCAGTGCACGATCGAGGACGGGGTCGCCGTGCGCATCGGGATCGGCTACGTGACCGCGGTCGGCGAGGAGGATGCGAAGACGGTCGAGGCGGGGCAGCCGTATGCGGACGTCGGCGACCTCGCCCGCCGCGCCGAGGTGAAGAAGGACGCGCTCGAGGCGCTCGTCGCGTCGGGGGCGTGTGACGAGTGGGGGTCGCGGCGGCAGCTCCTGTGGCGCCTCGGCGCGACCGCGCGCGGGGAGTCGGTAGGCGGTGGGAACCGCCAGCTCGCGCTGCCGCTCGGGCCGACGGCGGACGTGCCGGAGCTGCCGGAGCAGACGCCGTGGGAGCAGATGCTCGCCGACTACAAGCACACGTCGCTGTCGGTCGGCGTGCACCCGCTCGAGCTGCTCCGCCCGCACCTGCCGGCCGGCATCGCGACGAGCGCCGACCTGCCGGAGATCCCGAACGGCACGCAGATCCAGCTCGCGGGGATGGCGATCGCGCGCCAGCGGCCCGCGACCGCGAACGGCATCGTCTTCATGCTGCTCGAGGACGAGCACGGACAGGCGAACCTGATCCTGCCGTCGCGCGTCTACGAGGAGCACCGTGCGATCGTCCGCGGCGAGCCGCTCCTGCTGGCGCACGGGAAGCTCGAGCGGAACGACCGGAACGTGAACCTGCTCGTCTCGCACCTCGCGTCGCTCGGCCCGCTCGCGCGCCGGGCGGCGAGCGAAGCGGAGGTGACGCGAGCGCTCCCGCGCGCCCACCACTTCGGCCATCGGTGACGCATCTCGTCACGGAAGCGTCAGAACCTGTCCACGGTCAGGATTCGCGCTGCGTCCAGCGGCGCAGGTCGCCGCCCGCTTCCCACGCAAGGCCGAAGCGCGGCTCGGCGAAGGTGACGAACCCGGCTGAGTCGATGTCCACCGCGAAGACGTGGTAGGGCTCGGGAGGCGCCCAGTCGATCCGCGCCTTGATCGCCGCCCGGTGGGCGTCGAGCCGCGGTGTGTCCTCGACCGGCAGCGCACGCCCGTACAGCTTGAAGTCGCCGGAGAGGTCGTGCCGGTCCGTGAGCGTCGAGTGGACGACGATCCGCGGGTCCCGCTCGAGATCGCGGGCCTTCGGCGACTGCCACATCATCCCGAGCATCAGCTCGTCGCCGACGAACTCCGGCTCGACCGGCGAGATCCGCGGCCAGCCGTTCCGGCGCAGCGTGCCGACGAGGCAGAGCTCGCGCGAACGCAGCCGCTCCTCGCCGAGCCGCGCCAGCTCCGGGCATGCCGCCGCGAACTCGCTCCACCGCATCACGCGCGCTCGGGCCGCTGCCGGTGCGGGCTGTTCGCCTGCGAGAGGTTCGACGCCGAGTTGACGAGGCCGACGTGCGTGAACGCCTGCGGGAAGTTGCCGAGCAGGCGCTTCTCCGCCGGGTCGTACTCCTCGGCGAGCAGGCCGAGGTCGTTGCGGATCCCGAGGAGGTCCTCGAACAGCCGCTCTGCCTCCGCACGGCGTCCGATCAGGAGCAGCGCGTCGACGAGCCAGAACGAGCACGGCAGGAACACGCCCTCGCCGCCCGAGAGCCCGTCGACCTCGTTCTGCGCGCGAATCCGGTACCGCTCGACGAAGCCGTTCCGGGTCAGGCTCCGCTGCACCGCGTCGACCGTCCCCACGACCCGCGGGTCGTCGGGTGGGAGGAAGCCGAGGATCGGGATCAGGAGCGTCGACGCGTCGAGCTCGGTGGAGCCGTAGGACTGCGTGAACGACCCGAGCTCCGTGTTGAATCCCTCGCGGCACACCTCCTCGTGGATCTCCTGCCGCAGCCGACGCCAGCGGTCGACCGGCCCGTCGAGCCCGAGCCGCTCCGCGCCCTGCACGGCGCGGTCGAAAGCCACCCACGCGAGCACCTTCGAGTGCACGAAGTGCCGACGAGGCCCGCGCACTTCCCAGATGCCCTCGTCCGGCTGGTCCCAGGCGCCTTCGAGGAAGTTGAGCAGCGTGCGCTGCAGCGACCAGGCGTGGTCGCTGGGGTCGAGGCCCTGCACCCGCGCCTGGTGCAACACGTCCATCACCTCGCCGTACACGTCGAGCTGGAACTGCTCGTGTGCCGCGTTGCCGATGCGCACCGGGCTCGAGCCGGCGTAGCCGGGCAGCCACGGCAGCTCGAACTCCGGCACACGCCGCTGGCCGCCGACCCCGTACAGGATCTGCACCTTCGACGGCTCACCCGCGACCGACCGCAGCAGCCAGTCGCGCCAGGCTCCCGCCTCCTGGGTGAAGCCGGCGTTCAGGAGCGCGTAGAGGGTGAACGTCGCGTCGCGCAACCAGCAGTAGCGGTAGTCCCAGTTGCGCTCGCCACCGATCCGCTCCGGAAGCGACGTCGTCGGCGCGGCGACGATGCCGCCGGTCGGCGCGTACGTGAGCGCCTTCAGGACGATCAGCGACCGGTAGACGGCCTCCGCGTACCCGCCCTCGTACTTGCACCCCGCGACCCAGTCGTGCCAGAGACGCTCGGTGTCCCGCAGCGCGCGCTCGGGATCGACGACTCTCGGCAGCTGCTCGTGCGACGGGAACCACGTCAGCGTGAACGGCACGCGGTCGCCGGCGCGCACCGTGAACGTCGCCGTGTGGGTCATGGCCTCGGGCTGCAGGTCGATCGGCGTGCGCAGCAGCAGCCCGTCGGGGCCGCCGACCGCCAGCAGCGAGCGCTCGTCGAGCCTACGCACCCACGGCACGACCGAGCCGTAGTCGAGCCGGATCACGACCTCCGTGCGCATCTGCACCGCGCCCTCGACGCCCTCGACGATGCGGACGATGTCGGGCTTCGTCTCGCGCTGCGGCATGAAGTCGATCAGGCGCACGCAGCCGTCACGCGTTCGCCACTCCGACTCGAGGACGAGCGTGTCGTCGCGGTAGCGGCGGTCGGTGGCGGGGCCGCCGGACACCGGCGCGATCAGCCAGCGCCCGTGCTCGCGGCCGCCGAGGAGCGCCCCGAAGCAGGAGCTCGAGTCGAACCGCGGGAAGGGCAGCCAGTCGACGGAGCCGCTGCGGCCGACGAGCGCCGCCGTCTGCAGGTCGCCGACGAGTGCGTAGTCCTCGATCCGCTCGGCCATCAGCGGCTCTCCAGCTCACGCGCGTACTCGGGCAGCCGCCGCGCCGCCGCGCCGTTGAACGCCCGCGCATACTCGTCGGGCGCGTCGAGCGTGCGCGCGTAGTTGTCGCGCATCTCGGCAAGGGCGTCTGCCGCCGCGTCGACCGCGTCCACGTAGTCGCCGTACAGCTCCTCCGCCTCCGAGCGATCGGCGCGGTTGTAGGCCGCGAGCCGTTGTTCCACGTCCTCGATCAGGTCGCGATGGTCACGCACGAACACGTCCAGCTGAGTGTCGACGATCGCGCCGAATCGCGAACGCCGGAACATCACGAGAGCTCTGCGTAGAGCTCGAGGTGCCGCGCCGCCGACGCGTCCCACGTCAGCTCCCGGCGTGCGCGCTCGGCGCCGGCGCGCGCCGAGGCGAGCGCGGCCGGGTCGCCGAGCAACGCGGTCACGGCCTCCGCGAGCGCGTCCACGTCGCCTGCCGGCACCACGCGGCCCGCGCCGAACGCGCGGATCGGCTCGCCCAGCCCGGCGACGTCGTAGGCGACCGCCGGCACGCCGGCGCCGAGCGCCTGCAGCAGCGCGCCCGACTGGTCGAGCTCGGCGCGATACGGGAAGAGCGCGAGCGTCGCCTCGGAGAGCGCCCGGTCGAGCTCGCGCTGCGGCAGGTAGCCGAGCCGCCACTCGACGCGCTCCGCGTCCCGGAGCCCGTCGAGCGGCATCGCCGGGTCGCCTGCGACCACGAGCCGCGTGTCCGCCAGCCGGCGTGTCACCTCGATCGCGTCCGGCAGCCCCTTGTACGGCCTGATCACGCCGAGCGAGAGCAGCGTCGAGCCGTCGTCGGCGTGCACCGCGCCGCTCGGGTACACGGGGTGCGGGATGACCCGGGCGTCGACACCGAGCTCTGCCAGCGTCGCGCGGCCGCGCTCGCTGTGCACGACGACGCGGTCGAAGCGACGGAGCAGGCGCTGCCAGAGGGCGCGACGCGACGCGGTGCGGCGCGGCAGCAGGTCGTGCGCCGTGAACACCGCCGGCGCGCGGAAGCGGAGGCGCGCGTCCGCCTGCGGGAGCGCGAGCCACTGCAGATGGAGCACGTCGGGGCGCGCGAGCATGAGCGACCGGATCACGTCCGCGTGCTCCAGCGCCTTCAGCGGCAACCGTAGGCGTGAACGGTGGAAGAGCCGCGACGAGAGCGGATAGAAGCGCTCGCTCCGCCGGTAGCCGTCGGCGGCCGGAACGTCGCCGAACCTGAACCGGGAGGTACGGAGCTCCACCTCCGCGCCCGCCCGCGCCAGCGCCGCCGCCAGCTCGTGGTCGTACCACGGCGTGAATGCCGGCGGGTCGGCGAGCAGGACACGCACGGAAGTAGCGTAGACGCGTGCTCGTCCGCTCCTGGAACGTCTTCCACGGCAACACCGTGCCGCCGCAGCGCGGCGCCTTCCTCGACGAGATGGTGCGGCTCGCGAGCGAGGACGACCCGGACGTGCTCTGCCTCCAGGAGGTGCCGGCGTGGGCGCTCGACCGGTTCACCGCGGGCGACGTGGCCGCGCGGCCGCGCGTCGGGCCGCTTCCCTCGTTCGCGCGCGTCGGCAAGCTGCTGACCGGCCTCAACCACGGCGTGTTGCGATCGGCCTTCTCCGGGCAGGGAATCGCGATGCTCGTCTCGCACCGGCACCGGGTGCTCGCGCACGAGCGCCTGACGCTCAACCCGCGGCGTTTTCGCGACGCGCAGGCACGGCGGCTCGACCTCGGCGTCGTCGCGCGACTCGCGTGGGCGAAGGAGCGACGCGTCGTGCAGGCACTGCGGATCGCCGCCCCCGACGGCCGCACGTACCTCGTCGCGAACCTGCACTGCACGAGCTTCCACGACCGACGACTCGCGCAGGCGGAGCTGCTGCGCGCGGCGTGGTTCGCCACCTCGACGGCGCTCGCGCAGGACGTCGTCGTGCTCGCGGGCGACTTCAACCTGACGGCCGCCGCACCGGCCGTGCAGGAGCTCGCCTCGCCCGGCTGGGGCTTCTCGGCACCGGGGCCCGGCATCGACCACGTCCTCGTCCGCGGCGCCGAGACGACCGTGCCGTTCCGGTGGCCGGCCGAGCGGAGGCGCCGCGACGACCGCCTTCTCTCCGATCACGCGCCGGTCGAGGTGGAGATTCGATGAGCTGGCCCGAGGCGCGGGCGCGCTTCCCGGTGCTCGAGCGGTACGCCTACCTGAACGCGGGCACGTTCGGCCCGCTCTCGCGGGCGACGCTCGAGGCGATGGCGCGGCTCCGATCGTGGGAGGCGGTGCACGGCCGTGCGAGCCGCACGTACTTCGACGAGATGCTCGAGGGCCGGGAGCGCGTCCGCGCGCTCGTCGCCGAGCAGATCGGCGTCCCCGCGCACAACCTGGCGCTGACGGAGTCGACCACGCAGGGCGTCCACGTCGCGGTGGTCGGCCTCGGCCTCGGCCCCGGCGACGAGGTCGTGACGACCGACGCCGAGCACTTCGGCCTCACCGGCCCGCTGATCGCGACCGGCGCGACCCTGCGCGTCGCGCGCGTCCGAGACGCGCCGGCGGCCGACGTGCTCGACCTGATCGCGCGCGAGGTGACGCCGCGAACGCGCCTCGTCGCGACGTCGGCCGTCTCGTGGATCGACGGGAAGGTCTTCCCGTGGCACGAGTTGCGGGAGCTGACCCAGGTGCCGATCCTCGTCGACGGCGCCCAGGCGGCGGGCGCGATCGAGCTCGATGCGACCGGCGCCGACTTCTTCACCGTCAGCGCGCAGAAGTGGCTGTGCGGCCCCGATGCGACCGGTGCGCTCTACGTGGCCGAGCCCGAGGCGCTGCCGCCGCGCCTCGTCGGCTATCCGGGCGCCGAGACCTACGACATCGCCGCCGGCACCTGGCAGCCGAAGGAGGGAGCGAGCCGGTTCGACCCCGCGTTCCTGCCGGCGACGTCCGTCGCGGGGCTCGAGGCGGCGCTCGCCGACCTGCCCGAGGGCCGTTTCGCGCGCGCCCGCGAGCTCGCCGAGCGCTGTCGCGAGCTGCTCCTCCAGCAGGGCCACGAGGTGGTCACGGAGCCGGGGCAGGCGACGCTCGTCTCGTTCCGCTGGCCCGGTGACGCGGCGGCCGCGGCCGCCGCGCTCGCCGAGCAGGGCGTGATCGTCCGCGAGCTACCCGGCACCGGGCTGCTCCGGGCGTCGGTCGGCTGGTGGAACGACGGGAGCGACCTCGAGCGCCTCGTCGAGGGACTGGCCGCCGCTTCCTGAGAGCTTCCGAGTCGCCCGCGTACGCGTTGCGAAGATCCTCCTCGCGGCGGAGTCCAGATCGTCCGAGACGGCGATTCGCAGCCGAGCCCGAGGCCGTAGCCTCGGTCGATGGACCTGGCCGCCGCTCCCGTCCTCGCCCGGCGCACGTCGTGGGTCGTCACCGTCGCCGCCGCGGCGGTCGCCGTCGCGCTCCCGCTCGTCGGCCTTGCCTCGCTGCTCCTGCGCTCGCAGCTCGACCCGCATTTCGAGAACTACCGCGCGCACTTCGTCGTCTTCGGTCTCACCGGAGGGCTCGCGTTCGCGCTCGGTTTCGCCGCGGGCGAGGCCGCCGAGCGGCGCGCGGACGCGCGCGTGCTCCTGCTCTCGCTCGCGTTCATGGCAACGGGAGGCTTCATGCTCCTGCACGCGATCGGCACCCACGAGGTGCTGTTCATGCACCAGCACGCGGGCTTCCAGATCGCGATCTCCGTCGGTCTCCTCGTCAGCGCGGTCTTCGCCTCGGCCTCGGCGTTCGTCGACCTGCGCCCCGAGGTCGGGCCGTGGCTGATCCGGAACCGCGGCTACCTGCGCGCGAGCATCCTGCTGGCGATGGCAGCCTGGTTCGTGTGGACGCTCACGGACCTGCCGCCGCTCGGAGCGCCGGAGAGCGAGGCGGCGCGCGGCAGCTTCCTCGCGATCCTCGCGTTCATCGGCTCGGGCGTCTACGCGGTGAGCGCGGCCCGCTACTGGCGGCTGTTCCGGAGCAGCCGCAAGCTCCTGCTCGGTGCCGTGACCGCCTGCTTCGTGCTGCTCGCGGAGGCGATGGTCGGCGTCGCGCTGACCGGCGAGCGCGCGTGGCACGCGAGCTGGTGGGAGTGGCACGGCCTCGTCGTCTCGGCGTACCTCGTGATCGGCTTCGCCGCGCGCCGCGAGTGGCGCGAAGAGCGGTTCCGGGCCCTCTACCTGCCGACGACCCGCGAACGGAGGCGCGACGTGAGCGTGCTCTTCGCCGACCTGGTCGGATTCACCGCATTCGTCGAGCGGGAGACGCCGACCGGCGCCGCAGCCGTGCTCGACGCGTACTGGAGCGTCGCCGCGCCGCTCCTCAGCCGGCGATTCGGCGGTGACGTCGAGAAGTTCATCGGCGATGCGATCATGGCGACGTTCAACAGCCGTGGCGACCAGCCTGATCACGCGGTCCGTGCTGCACGGGCCGCGCTCGAGCTTCGCGGCCAGGCCGAGCGCCTGGCCGCCGAGCATCCGGAATGGCCGCGCCTGCGCATCGGCGTGAACAGCGGGGAGGCGGTCCAGCGCGAGGTCGGCGGCGCCGGCCACGTGGCGTACCCGCTCGTCGGCGACACCGTCAACACCGGCGCGAGGCTCGAGAGCCTGGCGCCCCCGGGCGGGATCCTGATCGGCAGGGCCACATTCGAGCGTCTGCCCGACGGCGCCGTCGTCGAGGAGCGGCCGGGCCTGCGGATGAAGGGCAAGACCGGGATCGTCGACGCGTACCTGCTCGTCGCGCTGCCCTGACGCTCCCGTCGCCCTAGAGACCGAGGGCGACCTCGCCGGCCGTGACGTACGGCGCCTGCACGTTCAGTTCCGCGAGGTTCTCGCGCAGCCATCCGGCGGCGGCGCGGCTCGACTCCTCCGCGCCCTCCTGGTTCTCGAAGACGCTGACCGTGCTCGTTCCCTCGTCGAGCCTCAGCACGTAGTACGCCTTGAATCCGCTGATTCCGCCGATCAACTGCCGCACCTCCTCCTGGTGTTCGACGAGGGCGTCCGCGAGCTCGGAGTTGCCGGTGTAGGCGCGGATGACCGCGTACATGCTCGACTTCCTTTCGTCGGGGGACTCGCCGTATCGGACTGTCTCACGCCCGGAGGCGGAAGTCACTCCAGCCGCTCGAACAGGTGTCAGACACCAGTGCGTGCCGTGCGCGAGCGATCTCGTGCCTGAGCTACGCCGCCTGCGTCCGCAGGCCGAGCTCGCCGGCGATCGGCTGCAGCGCCGAGACGACGTTCGCGATGTGCTCGTCGAGGTCGAGCCCGAGCAGCTCGGCGCCCTCGTACACGTCCTCGCGCGAGAC
>DASUAX010000095.1:0-14768 GCA_035763525.1 Gaiellaceae bacterium | reverse complement strand
TGTCGTGGTTGCGGCCGAGGACGCGCGGGCCGAGCTTCTCGCTCATGCCGAAGCGCATGACCATCGCCTTCGCGGTCGAGGTGACCTTCTCGATGTCGTTCGACGCGCCGGTCGTGATCTCGTTGAAGACGATCTCCTCCGCCGCGCGACCGCCCATCGTCATCGCGATCTGCTCGAGCAGCGCACGACGCGTCGTCAGGTAGCGGTCCTCGGTCGGGAGCGAGATCGTGAGGCCGAGCGCCTGGCCGCGCGAGACGATCGTGATCTTGTGCACCGGGTCGGTGTTCTCGAGGAAGTGGCCGACAAGCGCGTGGCCCATCTCGTGGTACGCGGTGATGCGCTGCTCCTTCTCGGAGAGCAGGCGGGCCTTCTTCTCCGGCCCGGCGATCACGCGCATGATCCCTTCCTCGAGCTCCTCCTGCTCGATCACCTTCTTGCCTCGGCGGGCTGCCAGGAGCGCGGCCTCGTTGACGAGGTTGCGCAGGTCGGCGCCGGTGAATCCGGGGGTGCCGGCGGCGAGTGAGTCGAGGTCGATCGCGGAGGCGAGCGGCTTGCCCTTCGAGTGCACCTCGAGGATCTTCCGGCGGCCGTTCCGGTCGGGGCGGTCGACGACGATCTGCCGGTCGAAACGGCCCGGGCGGAGCAGCGCCGGATCGAGGATGTCGGGGCGGTTCGTGGCGGCGATCAGGATGATGTTGTCCTTCATCTCGAAGCCGTCCATCTCGACGAGCAGCTGGTTCAGCGTCTGCTCCCGCTCGTCGTGCCCGCCGCCGAGGCCGGCGCCGCGATGGCGGCCGACCGCGTCGATCTCGTCCATGAAGACGATGCACGGCGCCGCCTGCTTCGCCTGCTCGAACAGGTCGCGGACGCGGGAGGCGCCGACGCCGACGAACATCTCGACGAAGTCGGAGCCCGAGATCGAGAAGAACGGCACGCCCGCCTCGCCGGCGACGGCGCGCGCGAGCAGCGTCTTGCCGGTGCCGGGGGGCCCGTAGAGGAGGACGCCCTTCGGGATCGAGGCGCCGAGCGCCTGGAACTTCTTCGGGTTCTCGAGGAACTCCTTGATCTCCTGGAGCTCCTCGACCGCCTCGTCGACGCCGGCGACGTCCTTGAAGCCGATCTTCGGCGAGTCCGGCGCCATCCGCTTCGCGCGCGACTTGCCGAAGCTCATCACCTTCGAGCCCCCGCCCTGCACCTGGTTCATCAGGAAGATCCAGAAGCCGATCAGGAGCAGGAACGGCAGGAACGAGCCAATCAGCGCCGTCCACGAGAACCCGCCCGTCCCCTTCGAGTCCCACGTGACGTTGTTGCGCTGCAGGATGTCCTGGAACTGGAGCTGCGCCTGGTCGGAGGCGTAGTGGACCGTCGCCTTCTTGCCGTCGATCAGCTTGAGCGAGATCGACCGCTTGCTCGGGTTGAAGACCGCCTCCTCCACCTGGCCGGTCTTGACGCTCTGGATCGCCTGGGAGGTCGTCAGCTTGTCGGCGTTCGACGACTTCGGGATCAGCGTCTGGCTCGCGAGCCAGACCAGCAGGACGATCACGAGAAGCGGGAAGAACGCGCTGCGGAAGAAGCGATTCACGTGTCTAGGAGGGTACCCCAGCAGGGGTCGCTGCGGTTACCGGGATAACCCGTTTCGGGGACAAGCGGTTACGCCCCTTCCGGCATCAGATCCGGGTGGAGTACGCCGACATAGGGCAGATTCCTGTACCGCTCGGCGAAGTCGAGGCCGTACCCGATCACGAACCGGTTCGGGATCTCGAAGCCGACGTACCGGACGGGCACCTCGATCTCACGCCGCTCCGGCTTCGTCAGGAGGGCGCAGATCTCGAGGCTCGCCGGCTCCCTCGACTCGAGGTTCCGCAGCAGGTACGAGAGCGTGAGGCCCGAGTCGATGATGTCCTCGACGACGAGGACGTGCCGGCCCTCGATGTTGATGTCGAGGTCCTTGAGGATCCGGACGACCCCCGACGAGTCGGTGGCCGCGCCGTAGCTCGAGATGGCCATGAAGTCGATCTCGCACGGGACGGTGAGCGAGCGCATCAGGTCGGCCATGAAGAACACCGCGCCCTTGAGCACGCCGACCAGCAGGAGCTCGCGTCCGTCGTAGTCGGCCGAGATCTCGCGGCCGAGATCGCGGATCCGCTCCTGGAGCTCGCCCTCGTCGATCAGGATCTCGCCGACCCCGCGCTCGACCTCAGTCTGCGACACGCGAGACGCTCACCCCCTCCGCCTCGACGATCCCCGGCACGCAGACGACCTCGTCGCCGCGGACGACGAGCGGCCAGCCGTCGCGGTCGGAGCGCGGGATCTTGGCATCGACGAACACGTCCTGCACCTTCTTCGTGCGCCCGGCGAGCCGGTCGCCGGGACGCCACCCCCGTACCTTAAGCCCTGGCAGCCGCGACTCGATGCGAAAGCCGCCCCAGACGACCGGCCGGTCGAGGTCGCGGGGCCCGGCCTCGAGCCAGAGGCGGTCGTGCTCGCGCACCGCCTGGACGCCGCCGCCGAGGTCGATGCGCTTCGAGCCGACGGGCGCGTCGAGCAGCTCGGCGAGCGCCGGCGGCAGCGTGCGCCGCTCGTCGAGCACCCGGAGGACGTTGTCGCGCGCGGCCGGGTGGATCCGCTCGAGCAGCGGCAGCAGCTCGTTGCGGATCAGCCCGCGGAGCGTGTCGTCGTTGGAGGAGTCGGTGCGCCACTCGAGCCCGCGGTCGCGGCAGAACGCCTCCGTCTCCTCGCGCCACACGCAGAGCAGCGGACGGACGACGCCGTCCTCGCGACGCACCTCGATCCCCTTCGTCGTCCCGCGCGAGGCGAGCCGGAAGAGGATCGTCTCGACCTGGTCGGAGAGGGTGTGACCCGTCGCGCGCAGCTCACCGGCGCGGAACGAGTAGCGGACGTCGCGCAGCTCCGCCTCGTTCGAGCAGCGCGCGGCCGCCTGCACGACCTCGGCGCCGAGCCGCTCGGCGCACCAGGCGGCGTCGGCATCCGACTCGGCGCCGCGCAGCCCGTGGTCGACGTGCAGCGCGGAGACTCGGTAGCCGAGCTCGGCGAGGGCGTGGTAGAGGCACGTGGAATCGGCGCCGCCGGAGACGAGGCAGAGCACCTCGCCGCCGGGCTCGACCAGGTCGTGGCGCCGGATGTGCGACTCGATGCGCTCGAGAGCGTCCAGGGCTTCATTCAACCACGGGCCGGCGGCGGCCGATGAACGCCGCCGCTTCCCCGGCGAGCCACCGGCCGAGCCAGAACGCGAGCGCGACCTTCAGGATCCGTCTCAGAACAGCACGCTCCGGTACTCGAGCACCTTCTGCATCCCGACCCGCTCGTACAGCCCGATCGCCCGGAGGTTGTCGGTGCGCACGAAGAGCGTGACGACCGGGGTGGTCGCGAGCAGGAGGCGGCACAGATCGGCCATGCCGCGCGCAGCGTAACCGCGACCGCGCGCCTCCGGGTCCGTCCAGACCTGCGCGACCTGCACCGCCTGCGGCGTCCACGCCGACGCCTCCGCCTTGAAGAGGACGACGTCGTCCTCGAGCCACACCCACGACCTCCCGTCCTCGATCTGCGCCGCGGTTCGCCAGCGAAACGCATCCGCGTCGCGGCTCAGCGGATCGACGCCGAGCTCGAGCTCGTGCGCCGACGCGCACGCCGGCACGAGCCGGTCGAGGTCGCCGAGGGTCGCCGGGCGAAGGCCGCTCTCACCCGGAGGCGGCGGCCCCTCGATCGCGAACACGGGCTGCCGGGGTCGGTCCTCTCGCGCCCCGGGCAGCCGGTCGCGCGCCGCGTCCCACAGCGCCGTCACGGCTCCGGCCGCGCCGATGATCATCCGCGCCTGGGACCGGGCTGCGACCTCGGCCAGCTCCTCGCAGCGCTCGCCCGACGGGACGAGGTTCGCGCCGGCGTGACAGAGCCCGACCAGCACTCCCGCAGCGTCGGCGACGCCGACGAACCTGCCGAATCCGCGCCGCGCCGCGTCCTCGAGGAAGACGCGCTCGATCGGGTCGGCCGCGCAGTACTCGAGCACCTGGTCGCGCGTGGGGTCGATCACGGACACGCCGCAATCCTCCTATAGGCTCAGCGCCCATGCCGATTCACGTTCGCGCCGAGCCGGGCCAGTACGCCGACGCCGTCCTGCTCCCGGGCGACCCGCTCCGCGCCAAGTACATCGCGGAGACCTACCTCGAGGACGTCGTGCAGCGGAACGCCGAGCGCGGGCTCCTCGGCTACACGGGCACGTACAACGGCAAGCCGGTCTCGGTGCAGGGCACCGGTATGGGCTGCCCCGGCGCCACGATCGTTTTCGAGGAGCTCGTCCAGCTGGGCTGCAAGAAGCTGATCCGCGTCGGCACGTGCGGCGGTCTCCAGGCGCACCACGAGCTCGGCGACCTGATCGTCGCGCTGACCGCCGTGCCGGCGGACTCGACCGCCATGCACCTCGTGAACGACGAGCCTCACTGCCCCACCGCCTCGTGGTCGATCATCCACGGTGCCGTCCACGCCGCGAAGGAGCTCGGGCAGGAGCTGCACGTCGGCCCGATCGTCTCGAGCGACCTCTTCTACAACCCGAACGAGGGTCAGTACGAGCGCTGGTCCGCCCGCGGCGTCCTCGCGGTCGAGATGGAGGCCGCTGCCCTCTTCACGGTCGGCGCGCTCCGCGGCGTCGAGTCGGGCTGCCTGCTCACGGTCAGCGACATCGTCGTCGAGGGCGTCTTCACGCGCATCTCCGACGACGAGCTGCGCGCTGCGGTCGACCGCATGACACGGATCGCACTGGACGTCGCGATCTCCGACCATTAGCTCGGACACCGTCTTCCTGGTCAACCCGGCGTCCGACAACGGCGCCACGGGCAGGCGCTGGCCGGAGCTCGCACATCGCGCGTCGCAGCTCGGCCTGCACGGCGAGGCGCGCTTCTCGGAGCACCCCGGCCACCTGATCGAGCTGGCGCGGAACGCGGCCGACGCGGGCGCGCGGCTCGTGGTCGCGGTCGGCGGCGACGGGACGCTAAACGAGGTCGTGAACGGGATCGCCGGGCGCGAGGTCGAGCTTGCCACCATCCCGATCGGCACCGGGATGGACTTCGTCCGCACGCACCGCATCCCGAACCGCTTCGACGACGCGGTGCGCGTGGCGCGCGACGGGGCGACCAGGACGATCGACGCGGGCCGCGTCGCGTATCGCACCTGGGCGGGCGAGGACGCGGAGAGGTGGTTCGCGAACGTGGGCTCCGTCGGCATGAGCGGCGCCGTGGCGCAGCGCGCCAACGGCATGTCGAAGGCCCTCGGCGGCAAGGCGACCTTTTTCTACGCGCTCACGCGTGTCTTCCTCGAGTGGGAGAACACCGACGTGACCGTGACGTTCGCCGACGGCGGCGAGCGGCGCGGCCGGATGCACGACGTGATCGTCGCGAACGGCGTGTGGCACGGCGGCGGCATGAAGCTCGCGCCCGACGCGGCGCCCGACGACGGGGCGTTCGACGTCGTGCTGATCGGCGACGTATCGAAAGTCGACTTCCTGACGACGGCCCCGAAGCTCTACAAGGGGCGTCACGTCCACCATCCGAAGGTGGAGGTCGTGCGCACGGCGAGTGCGACGGTCGACGCGCCGGCCCCGCTGCCGATCGAGCTCGACGGCGAGCAGGTGGGGACGACGCCCGCGAGCTTCGAGATCGTGCCGGGCGCACTGCGCGTGCGCGTGCCGGCTACGAGCCCTTCTTCGTAGGCGGAGTCTTCCTCGGTGGCTTCTCGAGCTTCGCGACGCGCTGCTCGAGCTTCTCGATCCGCTTCTCCATCGCCTCGAGGCCGCGAACGCGCTTCGTCAGGTCGTCGACGCGGTCGCGAAGCTGCGTGGCAGCCTGCACGACGCGCGAGAGGCTCGGGTTCTGCGCCGCCTTGCCGAGCACCTCCTCGCCGAGATTCGCGAGCCGGTCGAGCGGTGTCTTCGCCATGTCGGTTCCTTTCAGGGATGGATGACGACGGGAGTCCCGGCGACGGCCACCCGGAAGAGGCGGGTGAGCGTCGGGTTCGGGAGCCTGATGCAGCCGTTCGAGACGGCGTGGCCGATCGACCACGGCTCGTTCGTCCCGTGGATGGCGACCGGGCCGCCCTGCGCCCAGCCGGTCAGCACGGGCGAGAAGGCGGAGATGCCGATCGCGCCGGGCCCGAAGGGGCCGCCGGGATCGTCGGGAACGAGCCGCTGGTTCACGTAATAGCGCCCGATCGGTGTCGGCGTCGCAGCCGAGCCGATCGCGACGGTCGCGCTGAAGACGCGCCGGCCCGCGCGGAAGAGGGTGAGGAGCCGACGCGAGAGGTCGACCTCGATGCGCGCACGCACCGGCTGCAGGTCGAGGTCCGCGGCGCGCACCCAGCCCGTCGCGCCGTTCGGGCGGATCGGCAGCTGGACGTGGTACCAGCCGGCCGAGCCGCAACCGCCGCGCTCGCCGACGACGCCGAGGAAGGTCGGGTAGCCGTTCACGTTCTCGGGGCCGAACCTCGCGACGACGCGCCCGCCCGGTGACGCGTAGGCGGTCGTCCCGCTGCCCGCGTGGCCGACGTACGCGACGTTCACGGAGCCGAGCGTGCGCGTCGCTGCGCTGCACTGCCGGCCCGGCGTGGGCTCCGGCTGCGGGGCAGGTTGCGGCGCCGGCGCGGCAGCGCGGCGCTGGTGCGAGCCACAGCCCGCCGCGACGAGCGCGAGCGTGAGCGCGAGCAGGGCGACGGCCTTTCGCATCTCTACGCTCATTCCGTGATTGTCGCTCACCTCGACCTCGATGCGTTCTTCGCCGCCGTCGAGGAGCTCGAAAACCCCGGCCTGCGCAGCGTCCCGCTCGTCGTCGGCGGCGACCCGCACGGCCGGGGCGTCGTCGCGACCGCGAACTACGTCGCGCGCGGCTTCGGGATCCACTCGGCGATGTCCGCGGCCGAGGCACGACGGCGTTGCCCCCACGCGGTCTTCGTCCGGCCGCGTCACTCCCTCTACCGGGACTACTCGCGCGAGGTGTGGTCGACGATCCGCGAGATCGTCCCGACGGTCGAGCAGGCGGGGATCGACGAGGGATACCTCGACCTCGGCGAGGTGGCGCAGGGGTTCGACGAGGCGCGCGCGCTCGCCGAAGCGGTACGAGCGGTCGTGCGGGCGCGGACGCGTCTCTCCTGCTCGCTCGGGGTCGCCTCCTCGAAGGTGGTGGCGAAGGTCGCCTCCGATCGCCGCAAGCCCGGTGGCCTGACGGTCGTGCGGCCGGGAGCCGAGGCGGCGTTCCTCGCGCCGTTCCCGATCCGGCTCCTGCCGGGCGTCGGGCCGAAGGCGGAGGAGCGCCTGAAGTCAGTCGGGATCGCGGCCGTCGGCGAGCTGGCAGCGCTCGACGACGCGCAGCTCGCGGGCGTGCTGCGGGGCAAGGTGGGACGGGAGTTGCGCGACCGCGCGCGCGGCATCGACCCGCGGCCGCTGGAGGTCTCCGTGGAGCGGATCTCGATCTCGCAGGAGGAGACGTTCGCACGCGACGTCTCGAGCCCGGAGCGGCTCCACGACGAGCTGCGCCGGATGGCGGAGAAGCTGGCGGAGCACCTGCGGACGCGCGGCCAGGTGGCGCGAACGGTGACGACCAAGGTGCGTTACCCCGACTTCGCGATCCGGACGCGCTCCGCGTCGCTCCCGGTCGGGATCGACGACGCCGGCCGGATCGGCGAGCTCGCCTGCTCACTCCTCGACCGCGCCCTGCGCGACCGGCCGGGCCCGCTCCGCCTCGTCGGCGTCGGCGTCTCCAGCCTCGAGGAGCACGTGCAGCTCTCCCTGCCGGCGTTCAGCTGAGAGCGGCCGCGCACGCTGCGAGCGTCTCCCCGGCGCAGGCGTGGACGACGAGCGCGGCGCGGGTGTCGTACGGCGTCGGGTCGCGATTCACGATCGCGAGCCTGCCGCCGCTCCCGAGCGTCTCCTCCGGCAGGCCGGCCACCGGCCGGACCTCGAGCGACGAGCCGATCACGAGGAGCAGTCCCGCTTCGCGTGCGTGCCTGGTGGCGCGGTCGAATGCCTCGACCGGCAGGAGCTCGCCGAACATGACGACGTCCGGCTTCAGCACCGCCCCGCAGCCCGCGCAACGCGGCAGCGGCAGGAGCAGGCGCAGCTCGTCGCCCTCGACGACCGACCCGCAGCGGAGGCACCGGGCACGGGCGATCGCCCCGTGCACCTCGATCACCTCGCGCGACCCCGCCGCCGCGTGGAGGCGATCCACGTTCTGCGTGATCACGGCGCGCAGGAGGCCGGCCCGCTCGAGCCGTGCCAGAGCGTGGTGCGCCACGTTCGGCTCGGCGTCTGCGAGCACGTCGAGACGGAGCGCGTAGAACTCCCACACGCGCGCCGGATCGCGGTGGAAGGCGTCGATCGAGGCGACCTCGTACGGGTCGAACCGCTGCCAGATCCCGCCGGCACTCCGGAAGTCGGGAATGCCGCTCTCGGTGCTCACCCCCGCCCCGGTCAGCGCCACGCACGGCTGGTTGTGTCGGATGAGCTCGGCGAGCTGCCGCACGAGCCCCCGTGGCGGACGGGTGTCAGACACGAGTCACACCGACTGCGCCGCCAAAACCGGCTCTGCGAGGATGGCGGCGCCGTGCACGGCTTCAGTTTCTCAACAGAGGTGAAGGTGCGATTCGCCGAGACGGACGCGCAGGGGATCGCACACAATTCGAGCTACCTCGTCTGGTTCGAGGTCGCGCGTGTCGACCACCTCGACCGCTACGCCGGCGGCTACCAGCGGCTGCGCGACCTCGGGATCGAGGCCGTGGTGCTCGAGACGCACGTGCGATTCCTGCAGCCGGCGCGCTTCGACGAGCGGTTGCGAGTCCATGCCCGCTGCCTCGACCTGAAGGGCGCGCGCTTCCGCTACGAGTACGCGGTCGAACGCCGGGGCACGCTGGTCGCGGACGGCTGGACCGCGCACGCGACGGTGGACGCGCAGACGTTCCGGCCGACGAGGATGCCGGGCTGGCTGCGCGAGGCGATCGCTAGCGCGGAAGCCGCGGAGTCTCCGCCGTCGTCGTCGGCGCGGTCTCCGTCGACGTCGTCGACGTCGTAGCCGGGGCCGTCGCCTTCGGCTTCGCCTTCTCCTTCGGCTTTGCCTTCGGGCCGACTCGCACCACCTTCGCCTCGGCGCGGTAGCTCGAGTAGAAGGTCTGGTCCGAGAGCAGGCTCCCGTTCGGCGCGTAGACCTTCCGCTCGACCGACGTCGTCTGCGCCGGCACGCCGGGATCGTCGACCTCGACCTGGCCCGGCTTCAGCGTCGCGTCGACCGTCTTCTCGACCGGCGGCGGCGCCACGACGCGAAGCGGCTGCGCGACCGAATCGACCCGCCGGTGCACCGGCGTTCCGTAGAGCACCGCCGTCAGCGAGGACGAGCCGACCCACGTGCGGAGGAGCAGCCAGTGGCCGGTGTCGTTCAAGAACTTCAGGTCGATGTCCGGGTAGTTGACCGTCGCGTCGCGGCCGAGCGGGTAGTGCGAGATGTAGAGCGCGTGGTTCGTGCGCGCGCTGATCGGGAGGCCTGCCTCGTAGGCGGCGTTGAAGACGGTCGTCGAGACCTGGCAGACGCCGCCGCCGAGACCCGTCTGCAGCTCGCCGTTGACGATCACCGGCGCCTCGAGGAATCCCTTCTCCGCACTCCGCTCACCCGTCGTCCCGTTGAACGAGAAGGTCGCTCCCGGCGCGATCAGCTTGTCGTCGACGAGGTGCGCGACGAGCCGCACGTTGTGGATCCGGTTCGGGTCACCCCCGTAGAACGTCTCGTAGCTGCCGACGGTGCCCGTGATTCCCATCGCCTGCGCCTCGCTCGTGGAACGGTCTGGCTGCGCCGTCTCGAGCGGCAGGGAGGCCACGCGGTTCGTCGGCCGCGACGCGGCGGCGAGGAGCGCGTTCGCGGCGCGCGGCACGTCGAGCGCGAGGCCCGGCTTCGCCGGCACGACCGACACCGTCGAGTTTCGGATCGCCCACGTCGCGTCCACGGGCGTGCGGTCGACCTGCTTCGCGAGCCGTGCGAAGTAGGCGTCCGCCGCAGGTCCGGTGAAGCGGCGCGTCTTCAGGTCGAGGATCGTCGCGAGCCGCCAGCGCGGGATACGGAGCGTCTTCCCCGCCACCTTCGCCCGCACCGGGGCGGAGACGACGATCGACGCGCGCCGCTGCGCGGCGGTCAGGGAGGCGACCGTCACGCGGGGCGGGTCGACGCGAACGGGAAGGGCGACAGGTAGGCGCGAGAACGACGCGAGGGCCGCCACGATCCCCTCGCGTGCGGCCGCCCGGTCGAGCGTCAGCCCGGTGGAGCCGGCGGCGATCGTCACCCGCAGGCCGCGCCGCACGAGCCGCGCGTCGCGATGCGGCGTGTCGACGGCACGTGCGATGAGGCTGAGCTTGTAGTCGAGCGCCGCGTCGTAGGCGTGCGTCGGCGCGACGACGTCCTGCGGGAACAGCTCGAGGCCGATCCGGCGGTACCCGCGCACGATCCCGAAGCCGCCGCCGTCCCTCATCGCCTCGTCGACCGCGGCTCCCCAGTCGGCGGTGACGCCGACGGTGCGCGCGCTGACGCGGAAGCGCTTGCCGCCGGCCGTGAACGCGACCGGTACGGTCTCGAGCCGCTTCGCGCGCGCCTGCAGCAGCGCCTTCGCCTCGGACGGGGCAAGCCCGCCGACGTCGAGCCCGCCGATACGGGTTCCCGCTGCAAGCTTCCCCTTCGAGCCGGCGAAGAAGAGCGGCACGACCACGACCGCCGCCAGCACGACGAGACCGGCGATACCGAGGCGGGTCCACGTCCGGGACCGCGCGGGAGCGCGACGACGGACGGCCGGGGACGAGGCGGCCATCGCGTCAGAGTAGCTTGCGGCTCAGAACACGAAGAGCTCGACGCCGCCGGAGACGTTCAGCTCGATGCCGGTGACGTAACCGGCGAGGTCGGAGCAGAGGAACGCGATCGCGTTCGCGATGTCCTGCGGCTCGCCCGGCCGTTTGAAGACCGTTCGGCTCGCGATCCGCTCGTTCATGGCGGCGTTCGCCATGTGGAACGCCTCGGTGCCGATGATGCCCGGGACGATCGCATTCGCGGTGATGCCGTGCCGGCCGCCCTCCATGGCGAGCGTCTTCGTCAGGCCGAGGAGGCCCGCCTTCGTCGTCGAGTAGGAGGCCTGGCCGAAGCCCCCGAGCGTGCCGGCGACGGACGCCATGTTGACGATGCGCCCCCACCTCCGCTCCTTCATGTGCGGCCACACCGCCTGCGTGCAGTTGAACGCGCCGGTGAGGTTCACCCGCAGGTCGCGCTCCCACAGCGCCGGATTCTGGTCGCCGAACTGCCCCACGTGGTCGAGCGTGCCGGCGTTGTTGATCAGGATGTCGACGGCGCCGAGCTCCTCGACCGCGCGCGCGACCGCCGCGTCGACCTGTTGCCGGTCCGTGACGTCGCATCTGAGGGCGAGCGCGCGCCGGCCGAGCCCGCGGATCTCCTCCGCAGCCGACTCCGTACCCACGAGCCCCTGCGTGCGCGCGACCATCGCGAGCGGCCCGTACTCGTCCGTCTCCTCGGAGAGCTCCGACTCGACGAGCAGGTCGACGACGACGACGTCGGCGCCGGCGCGCGCGAGCGTCATCGCATCCGTTCGGCCGAGCCCGCGCGAGCCGCCGGTGACGAGCGCGACGCGCCCGGTGAGGTCGATCTCGATCGCCATGGCCTACCCCCTCGGGATGAAGATCTCCTTCGCGATCACGAGCCGCTGGATCTGCGAGGTGCCCTCGTAGATCTGGAACAGCTTCGCATCCCGCATCAGCTTCTCGACGGGGTACTCCTTCATGTAGCCGTACCCGCCGAAGACCTGCACCGCATCGGTCGTCACCTTCATCGCGGTGTCGGCGGCGAAGCGCTTCGCGAACGACGAGTGCAGGGTCGCGCGCTGCCCCTGGTCGAGCAGCCACGCTGCCTGCCACGTGAGGAGGCGCGCCGCCTCGATCTCCGTCGCCATGTCGGCGATCATGAAGTTGACGCCCTGGTGCATCGCGATCGGCAGGTCGAACGTGACTCGTTCCTTCGCGTACTCGACCGCGAGCTCGTAGGCCGCCTGGGCGACCCCGACCGCGCCGGCAGCCGTCCCCGGGCGCGTGAAGTCGAGCACCCGCATCGCGATCTTGAACCCGTCCCCCTCCTCGCCGAGCCGGTTCCGGACCGGGACGACGACGTCCTGGAGCGCGAACGCCGACGTGTCGGTCGCCCGCTGCCCCATCTTGTCGAGATGCTGCTCGATCGTCACGCCCGGAGCGTCCATCGGGACGATGAAGGCCGAGATGCCACGGTGACCTTTCTTCGGTGCGGTCTTCGCGAACACGACCGTCCAGGCCGCGTAGCCGGCATTCGTGATGAACGTCTTCGAGCCGTTCAGGACGTACTCGTCGCCTCGACGCTCGGCGGTCGTCTTCATGCGCGCGACATCGGAGCCGGCGTCGGGCTCCGAGAGCCCGAACGAGCAGAGGATCGGCTCCTCGAGGAGCGGCGGCAGCCAGCTCGCCTTCTGCTCGTCCGTCCCCGCCAGGATCACGGGACCGGCGCCGAGACCGTTGGCGCCGATCGAGGTGCCGATGCCCGAGCAGCCCCGGTTCAGCTCCTCGCCGACGAGCATGCCGTCGAACGCGTTCAGCCCGGCGCCGCCGTACTCGACGGGGACGTGGACGTTCATCAGGCCGACCTCGTGCGCCTTCGCGATCACCTCGACGGGGTGCCGCATCGCGACGTCGTGCTCGGCCGCGACGGGTCGGATCTCAGCGGCCGAGAACTCGCGTGCGAGCGCGCGCAGCTCCTTCTGCTCGCCGGTGAGGGCGAACGAGACGCCGCCCTTCGTGTCCTGCTCGATTGCGGTCATCGACGCTCCTGAAGCTGTTGACTGACTAGTCAGTCAACAGCGTACCGACCGGCAGGCGGGCGGGCAACGCGACCGGGGCGAGGACGACCTCTACGCTCTGTGGCAATGGGGAAGGTCTACGAGCGGATCGATGCGAAGCTCGCCGAGTGGATCGGGCGGCAGCGCGTCTTCTTCGTGGCGAGCGCTCCCGCGGCGGGCGGCCATGTCAACCTCTCGCCGAAGGGCCCGATCGGATCGCTCAGGATCGTCGACGACCTGACGGTCGAGTACGACGACCACATCGGGAGCGGCGCAGAGACCGCAGCGCACCTGAGAGACGACGGCCGCATCTGCGTCATGCTCTGCGCCTTCGAGGGTCCGCCCCGAATCGTCAGGCTGCACGGCCACGGCGAGATCGTCCCGGCCGACGATCCGGGAGACGGCCGCCGCGGCGTCATCCGCGTTCGAATCGACCGCATCTCGGACTCGTGCGGCTACGGCGTCCCGCTGATGGAATACGCCGGCGAGCGGCCGCAGAGGGAGGCGTGGAACGCCCGCAAGGGTGCGGACGGGCTCCGCGCCTACGTGGCCGAGCGGAACGCCGTGTCCATCGACGGGTTGCCGTCCTTCGACGGGTAGGGTTGCTCCGTGGACTTCGAGCTGACCGACGAGCAGCGCCTGATCCAGGACACCGTGCGCGCGTTCGTCGACGAGCGCGTGCTCCCGGTCGCGGTCCAGAACGACATCGACCACAAGCTCGACCTGGAGCTGATCGAGGGGATGGCCGAGCTCGGAATCCTCGGCATCGTCATCCCGGAGGAGTACGGGGGCGCCGGCCTCGACTTCGTCGCAGAGGCGCTCTCGTGCGAGGAGATAGAGCGCGGCGAGGCGGCTTTCCGGACGCTGATCTCGGTGCACGTCGGCCTCAACTCGCTGTCGCTCCTCAGATACGCGACGGAGGACCAGAAGCAGCGGTGGCTCACGCCGCAGGCGAAGGGCGAGAAGCTCGCGTGCTTCGGCCTGACGGAACCGGGCGCGGGCTCGGACGTCGCGTCGATGCGCTCGACGGCGCGCCGCGAAGGTGACGTCTACGTGCTGAACGGCCAGAAGAACTGGATCTCCTACGCCTCGGTCGCCGACCATGCGCTCGTCTTCGCGAAGACGGACACCGCGGCGGGGCACAAGGGCATCAGCGCCTTCGTGCTCGAGAAGGGGATGAAGGGCTTCACGGCGGCGGATACCGAGCACAAGCTGGGCATCTGGGCAGGCTCGACCGGCGAGCTCTTCTTCGAGAACGTGGAGGTACCAGCCGAGAACCTGATCGGAGAGGAGGGCCAGGGCTTCGAGATCGCGATGCACTCCCTCGACCAGGGCCGCTTCACGGTCGCGGCCGGGGCCTGCGGCGTCGTGCGCGCCTGCCTGGAGCGGTCGGTCGAGTACGCGCGCGAGCGCGAGACGTTCGGGCAGCCGATCGGCAAGTACCAGTTCGTCCAGGACATGATCGCGAAGATGGTGCTCGGCTACGAGTCGTCGAAGCTCCTCGTCATGCAGGCGGCCTGGATGAAGAACCAGGGGAAGCGGAACACGCGCGAGACGTCCCTCGCGAAGTGGCACGCGACGGAGTCCGCCTTCGAGGCGGCGCACCTCGCGGTGCAGGTGTTCGGCTCGTACGGCTACTCGGCGGAGTACGGCATCGAGCGCTACTTCCGGAACGCGCGTGCGCCGATCATCTACGAAGGCACGACGCAGATCCACAAGATGATGCAGGCCGAGCACGCGCTGGGCTACCGGCGGTTGAACGGTCGCGACGGTGACGCCTCGCCGATCTGCTCCTGGGCGCCGGCGCTCGCGCCCGTGCACGCGTCAGCGTAAATCCGCGAGGAGCTCGCCGCCGATCCACGGCCAGTCGTCGC
>DASUAX010000094.1:0-5472 GCA_035763525.1 Gaiellaceae bacterium | reverse complement strand
GACGACCTGCGCCTGCTGACGACGCTCGCGAGCAGCCTGAGCGTCGCGCTCGAGAACGCCCGCCTCGTCCACGAGACACGGCAGCGGAACGCCGAGCTCGCGCTGATCAACAGCGTGCAGGAGTCGATCGCCGGCGAGCTCGACCAGCAGGCGATCTACGATCTGGTCGGCGAGAAGCTGCGCGAGGTCTTCGACGCACAGGTCGTGGACATCGCCGTGCACGACGAGGCGGAGGGAATCCTGCGCTTCGTCTACCAGATCGAGCGCGGCGTCCACTTCCCGAACGTGACGTTCCCGGTGGTCGGCTTCCGGAAGCACGTGCTGGAGACGCGCGAGCCGCTCGCCGTCCTCGAGGACATGGATGCCGCCCTCGGCGAGTACGACAACCCCGAGGCGGTCGTCGGCGAGCCGTCGCACGGCTCGGCGATCTTCCAGCCGCTCGTCGTCGGCGGCCGGGCGACGGGCGTCATCTCGATCCAGAACCTCGACCACGAGCGCGCCTTCAGCGACTCCGACCAGAGGCTGCTCTCGACCATCGCCGGCAGCCTCGGCGTCGCGCTCGAGAACGCGCAGCTCGTCCACGAGACGCGGCAGCGAAACGCCGAGCTCGCGCTGATCAACAGCGTTCAGGAGGCGATCGCCGGCGAGCTCGACCCACAGGCGATCTACGACCTCGTCGGCGACCGGATTCGGGACGTCTTCGACGCGCAGGTCGTCGGCATCTCGATGTACGACGAGGTCAACGGGGTGCTCGAGTATCCCTACGTGATCGAGAAGGACGCGCGCCTCGACGTCGAGCCGACGCCGGTGGTCGGCTTCCGCAAGCACGTGATGGCGACCGGCGAGCCGCTGATGATCAACGAGAACGCCACGGCGGAAGCCGAGCGCTACGGCAACCCGGTCGTGATGGCCGGCGACGCACCGAAGTCCGACCTCTTCGTGCCGCTCGTCGTCGGCGGCCGCTCCACCGGGGTGATCTCGCTGCAGAACGTCGATCGCGAGCACGCGTTCACCGAGGCCGACCAGCGACTGCTTGTCACGCTCGCGGGTAGCGTCAGCGTCGCGCTCGAGAACGCCCGCCTCGTCCACGAGACGCGCCGGCGCGCCGAGGAGCTCGCCACCGTCAACAGCGTCGGACAGGCGCTCGCGGCGCAGCTCGACCTCGACGCGCTGATCCAGCTGGTCGGCGAGCGGGTGCGCGAGACCTTCGACGCCGACATCGCCTACGTCGCGCTCCACGACGAGCCGGCCGGGAAGATCGACTTCGCCTACTACTACGAGAGCGGCGAGCGCAGGGACGAGCCCGCGATCGAGTACGGACAGGGGCTCACGTCGCACATCATCCGGTCGCGCGAGCCGCTGCTCCTGAACCGGGAGGCGCAGTACGAGGGGCGGGCACAGCTCGGAACACCCTCCCGCTCGTACCTCGGCGTGCCGATCCTCGTCGGGGACGAGGCGATCGGCGTCGTCAGCGTCCAGAGCATCGACGAGGAGGGCCGCTTCGGCGAGGCCGAGACCGGTCTGCTCGCGACGATCGCCTCGAACGTCGGCGTCGCGATCCACAACGCGCGCCTCTTCGCCGAGATCGGCCGCCAGAAGCAGTACCTCGAGTCGCTCGTCGCGATCACGCCGGTCGCCGTCGTGACGATGGACGCCGACGAGCGGGTCACGGGCTGGAACCCGGCCGCGGCGGAGCTCTTCGGGCACACGGCCGCCGAGGCGCTCGGCGTGCCGGTCGACGACCTCGTCTTCGGCGAGGACGCCCGCGACGAGGGCAGGGAGATCACGCGCGAGGCGCTCGCCGGCGGCCGCGCGCAGCGCATCACGCGCCGCCGGCGCAAGGACGGGACGGCGATCGACGTCGAGCTGATGCTCGTGCCGCTCGCCCGCGAGGGCGAGCGCTCGGGCCTGCTCGCGATCTACCACGACATCACCGAGCTCCAGCAGGCACGCGAGGAGGCGGAGGCGGCGACGCAGGCGAAGAGCGCGTTCCTCGCCACGATGAGCCACGAGATCCGCACGCCGATGAACGCCGTGATCGGCATGACCGGCCTGCTGCTCGACACGGAGCTGTCGCCGGAGCAGCGCGAGTTCGCCGAAGTCGTCCGCTCGAGCGGTGACGCGCTCCTGCACGTGATCGACGACATCCTCGACTACTCCAAGATCGAGGCCGGGAAGCTGGAGCTCGAGCGGGAGCCGGTCGACCTGCGGGAGTGCGTCGAGGGAGCGCTCGAGATCGTGGCGCCGCGCGCGTGGGAGAAGGCGATCGAGCTCGGTTGCCTGATCGACGAGGCCGCGCCCGCGGGCATCGTCGGCGACGCAGGGCGGCTCCGCCAGGTGCTGCTCAACCTGCTCTCGAATGCCGTCAAGTTCACGGAGGAGGGCGAGGTGGTCGTCGACGTCGCCGCCGCAGCGACGGGCGCCGGCTCGTACCGGCTCGACGTCGCCGTGCGCGACACCGGCATCGGCATCCCGCAGGACCGCATGGACAAGCTGTTCGAGTCGTTCAGCCAGGTCGACGCGTCGACCACGCGTCGCTACGGCGGCACCGGGCTCGGGCTCGCGATCTCGAAGCGGCTCGTCGGGCTGATGGGCGGGACGATGCGGGTCGAGAGCATCGAGGGCGAGGGCTCGACGTTCCGCATCACGCTGCCGGTACAGGCGGCCGACGTCCCCGCGCACGACCACGATCGCGACGCGCTCCCGCAGCTCGCCGGCAAGCGTGTGCTCGTTGTCGACGACAACGCGACGAACCGCGAGATCGTCGCCCGGCACGTCCGGTCGTGGGGGATGGAGCCCGTCGCCTTCGCGACGCCCGCCGACGCCCTCGCGCGAATCGACGACGGCGAGCCGTTCGACGTCGGCGTCCTCGACATGATGATGCCGGTCATGGACGGCCTCGCCCTCGCGCGCGAGCTCCGCCGGCGCCGCGACGTGGACGAGCTGCCGCTGGTGCTCCTCACGTCGCTCGGGCGGCTGCCGAAGAGCGAGTCGGCCGGCGACTTTGCCGTGCAGCTCGCGAAGCCGGTCCGCGCGTCGCAGCTCTACAACGCGCTCGTGAAGGCGCTCGCCGCGCGGGCGCCGGAGCCGGCGCCGGACGCATCGCCGCAGGACGGCGCGGCCGCGACCTCGCCGCTCCGCATCCTCCTGGCCGAGGACAACGCGGTGAACCAGAAGGTCGCGCTCCGGCTGCTCGACCGGCTCGGCTACCACGCCGACGTCGTCTGGAACGGCCGCGAGGCGATCGAGGCGATCGAACGAAAGCCGTACGACGTCGTCCTGATGGACGTGCAGATGCCGGAGCTCGACGGCCTCGACGCCTCGCGCCGCATCTGCGAGCGCTGGACGCGCGAGGAGCGCCCCCGCATCGTCGCGATGACCGCGAACGCCATGCCGGAGGACCGCGAGGCCTGCCTCGCGGCGGGGATGGACGACTACGTCGCGAAGCCGATCCGCCCCGACGCGCTCGCCGAGGCGCTCCGGCGTGTCCGTCCGCGTGCGGCGGGAGCGGGCACGCGCGCTGCTGCGGGCCTCGAGCAGGGCGCGCTCGAGAGCCTGAGGGAGCTCGGCGGCGACGCGTTCCTCGGCGAGGTGATCGAAACGTTTCTCGCTGATGCGCCGTCGCTGCTCGAGACGCTCCGCCGCGCCGTCGACGAGGGGAACGCCGAGGAGCTCCGGCGGGCGGCGCACACGCTCAAGTCGAACGGCGCCACCCTCGGGGCCGAGGCGTTCGCGGATCGATGCCGCACGCTGGAGCAACACGCGAAGAGCGGTCGGCTCGGCGAGGCGGCGGAGCTCGTGCCCGCCGTCGAGCAGGCGTTCGAGCAGCTCCGGGAGACGCTCGCCTCGCTGCGGCCGGAGCCCGTCTCGTGAGTGCCGCCCCCGCGCCCGGCACCATCCTGCTCGCGGACGACAACCGCGTCAACCGGCTCCTCCTCGCCCGCGGCCTCGAGCACCAGGGCCACACCGTCGTGTTCGCCGAGCACGGCCGGGAGGCGCTCGAGCTCCTGCGCAGCCGGCAGTTCGACCTGCTCCTGCTCGACGTGCTGATGCCCGAGCTCGACGGCTACCAGGTGCTGGCCGAGCTGAAGGCCGACCCGCAGCTCCGCGACCTCCCCGTGATCATGACCTCCGCCCTCGACGAGCTGGACGGCGTCGTCAAGTGCGTCGAGATGGGCGCGGAGGATTACCTGACGAAACCGATCAACGCGGTGCTGCTGAACGCCCGCATCAACGCGAGCCTCGAGAAGAAGCGCCTTCGCGATCAGCATCGCGAGCTGATCAGCAAGTTCGCCACCAGGGAGGTCGCTGAGGACCTGCTCGCCTCGGGCTTCTCGCTCGGCGGAAAGCACGTAGAGGCCTCCGCGATGTTCTGCGACATCCGCTCGTTCACGACGCTCTCGGAGGCGCGGGAGCCGGCCGAGATCATCGAGCTCCTGAACGACTACTACACGCTGATGATGGACGCGATCGGCGGCGAGGGCGGCGTCGTCAACCAGATGGTCGGCGACGGGCTGATGGCGATCTTCGGCGCGCCGGTGCCGCGCGAGGACCACCGCCGCCGCGCGGTGCTCGCGGCACGCCAGATGGTCGCGATGATCGGCCTGTTCAACGAGGAGCAGGCAGCGCAGGGCAAGGTGCAGATCCGGATCGGCGTCGGCATCGCGTCCGGAAAGGTGATCGCCGGTTACACCGGCACCCACCATCGCGCGACCTACACGTGCGTCGGGGACACCGTCAACGTGGCGGCGCGGCTCGAGTCGCAGACGAAGGTGCTCGAACGGCCGATCCTGATCGACGAGGACACCCGGGCCGGGCTCGGCGACGACATCCCGGTCGAGGCGCAGGGCGAGCTGGAGATGAAAGGGAAGACGACGCCGGTGGCGGTGTACTCGGTGCCGGTCGGCGCGCCGGTCCCCGAGCGGGTGTAGTCCCGCCTCCGCCGTAGTCCGCGAACCGCTTGCGCTACCCGGAGCGAGGCGCGAGCGGGCTTGCCGTGGGCTGACGTGGTCCGGGGACGGCTCGTTGGCCGTCCCCGGTGAGCCGCAGTGCCGGCGTGTACTACCCGCAGCTGTACACGCCGGGCTGGTTGCCGCTGTTCCAGACGGCGGTCCACATGCCGGCGTTTCCGTTCGGGTTGTCGACGGACATGGCGTTGGCCATGCCCCCGTTCGTGCCGACGCCCCAGGCGTGGAGCATGTTGCATGCGCCCGTGAGCCCGGAGGGCGTTGGCGAGGGCCCTGCCGATGCCGTGCTCACGGCAGCAGTGCCCGCGAGCGCCATCAGCGCCGAGGTGAGGGCGAGTGCGCGCTTGACGGTGATCTTCATCACGATCCCCCTTCGCTAGCGGCGGTCGTAACCGCCATGTGCAGGACGGGCTGGAGCGTCTGCGCCCGGCCCGCGGCACCGAGCGCATCCAGAGCCGCGCCGGGGCGGGTAGGGTCAAATGCCCAGCCTTCGAGGATGACGGCA
>DASUAX010000093.1:0-49190 GCA_035763525.1 Gaiellaceae bacterium | reverse complement strand
GTGCGGCGTAAAACGAGGCGCGGAGTGGTTTTGGAGGCGCCTGCGCAGTCGATAACGGTCGCACCAAAATCGAGGAACGACCGAGGGGAGAGGAACATGGGGGTCGTCGAGACGACCGGCGAGGAGCTGCTCGTCGGTCTGGATCGGAGCGCCGAAGTCGATCCGGCGAAGGCGGAGCGGTGGGCGCGGGCGCAGGACGTACTCGTCCTCGCAGTGCTGGCGCTTGTCCAGGTGGGTTGGGTAGGCGGTCTCGCCTATGCCGCGTTCGTGTTCATCTCCGCCTAACGCACGGGTCGGCTCGAACTCTCCTCCAGGGCGAGAACCGACCGGCCGTCGGTCGAGGATCCCCCGTTTGGCGAGGCTGCTTTACCTGCCTTTTGCGTCAGGCGTATCCGCGGCTTGCGAGCCGCGGACATATCTGACGCGGTAGGCACCCCCGAACGCCAAGGAGTCCTGGATCATGCGCAAGGTTCTTGTGGTTCTCGCGACGGCTCTGCTGGTCCCGAGCCTCGCGCTCGCAGCCGGCAAGCCGGGTAGCCCCGGCAAGTCTGCGACCGCCGGCTCGAATGCCGCGCCGAAGGTGATGTATGTCCTGCGCGGCACGCTGACGGCATACCAGGCGGCAGCGGGCTCGGTCAACGGCTCGGTGACGATCACCGTGAAGAGCGCCAATCATCACGGCGCCTCGCTCAAGGGCCAGTCGCTCAGCTTCGCGGTCTCGTCTTCGACCAGGATCGTGGGCACGTTCAAGGCGAACGACAACGGCATCGTGAAGCTGCGCGGGCCGAAGACCGGCCTCGGCGACCCGTCCACGTTCGGCACGCTTGTTGCGAAGCAGGTCATCGATCAGGGCACCGAGTCCAGCTAAGACCCAAGTGCCAAGCACGGCGCGAAGAAGGCCCGTGTAACAGCGGGCCTTCTTCGTACCTGCGGAGAAGAGAGGGCATCGGATTGTCTGCGGCAACTGACAGCGAGGGCGGGTTCGTGGTTGGCGACCGCGTATTCGTTCAACCGGGGGAGGAGCGTGCTCCTCTTCACCTTCCCGGGCTCGGCGGCGCGATCGTCCTGATCGAGGGTACGAACGCTCAGGTTCAGTTCGGGGAACAGCGCGAGTGGGTCGACGTGGCTTTGCTACGGGTCGACCGACGTCGAGAGCGGCGAGCCGTCTATTGGCAGATCGAGGACGACGATCCGGACGCCGGCACGCTTCTCCTGAACGCCTAGCCCGAGCTTCTGCGGTGCGCGCCTCGGCTCTAGACAACCGGGGATCGATGTTGTTTTCTTATCGGGTTACGTTGTTCTCTCGCCTGCAGGCGCAGGTCCAACCGAGGAGGGGTCTGTGGCAACTCGTTTGCGTGTGTGGTCAAGCCTTGGCGGCATCGCTTTCAGTGTTCTCGCCGTCATCGGCGCGATCTTTCTGTACGACGGCCCGCAAGCCTCGTCGCCGGCGAAGATGACGGCCTGGTACGGAAGCAGCAGTAACCGCACGCACATCAATATCGGCTGGGTGCTGACCGGGCTGTCGCTGCTCTGCCTGATCTGGTTCGTCGCCAATCTGAGAGAGCGTGTCGCTGTCGCCGAACAGGCGGAGCGGACCGGTGCATCCTTCCTCTCGACGGTCGTCGCGATCGGCGGGACGGTGTTCGTCGCCGCCGGCATTTGCCAGATCGGGCTCACGGACGGCATCAAGGCGATGAGCGATGACACCTACCATCACCAGGTCTACAGCGGTCTCATCCACGCTGCGGGGGACGCCGGCTACGTCATCCTCGCCGGCAGCGGTGTTGCCATGGCGTCGATGATCTTCGCGGTCGCACTCGCGATCTTCGCGTTCGGTCTGCTACCACGCTGGCTGGGCTGGTTCGGCGTGGTAGCCGGAGTCGCGGCAGTCTTCTCGCTCTTCTTCTTCACGATGATCGTCTGGCTGCTCTGGATCGCCGTGACGTCGGTGATGCTGTATCTACGCTCCCCGTCTTCGCTCGGCGCGGGTGAGGCCCTGGCGACGGCGTAGACAACCGGAACGGAAAGGATGGACGAGCGCCCCGGACGGGGCGCTCTCCGTTTCGAGCAGAAAAAACTGATCGAGGTTCGCCGTTGTCCCCGCTCGAGCCGGCCCAGCCGGCCTAAGGGCCATGACGACCTCCGCCGATAACGAGCGTGTGGCGGCCGATGACCTACCCGACCTCGAGGCGCTCGCCACCGAGCTCGTTCAGCTGAGCCGTCGGCAGCAGGACCTGTTGCGTCTGCACGACAACCTCACGGAGCAGCTCATGGCGTTCCCGAACGACTTTCGCAGGGGGCGGGCCGCGATGATCGGTGCCGAGATTCAGGCGCTCAGCGAGCGGATCGAGTGGATCGAGGCGCAGCTTCTGCCGTACCGGCACGACCCTTGAACCCGCCCCAGGACAGGCGGTCCGGCCCGGGCTCTCTTACGCCTCGCAGACCGCGTAACGAACCTTCGGATCGAGCCTCCGTGTCGGCTTTTCACGAGTCACCCGTTCGAGGGAATTCTCGTGACGACGGCCGCAAATCGGGAACCATTTGGCGCATGGAGAGAGCCGAGTGGACAGATCTCGCCGCGCGTCTCGTCGAGATCAACCTGGCGATCGAGAATCTGGACGGTTGGGCGACGCGTCCGGACGACGTCGAGGACCTGAAGGAGCTCGAGGCCCTGAGGGGCGAGCTCGAAGCCGCGTTGACGTCGAGGCACCTCCCGCGGCGGTTGCGCCGTCGCCTCGACGAGCCTCATCCCGTTCGCCTGTCCGGCGCCGCGCCGAACGACCCGCGGGACTGACGCCGCGCTAGAGAACCCGTGCCAGCACGACCACGACCGCGAACAGGACGAGCACCGCAGCGATCGCCCAGAAGACGTAGCTGCTCGACGGGTCGTCGGGGTCCTGCTGGACGAGGATCGCCACCTGCACGACTGTACTCCAGTGTGACCGGCGCGTCGCGCTCGGCCGCCGCAGGTCCCGGTTCGGGCGAGCGCCGGGACCTACCTCGAATCGGGGGTTGGCAGAAGCAGGCCGAGGCGCCTACCATCTGCCGGTGCCTTCCTGGGCCCCGCCGCTCGTCGCGCTCGCCGTGCTGACCGTGATCGTCGCGATCGGCGCCGCCGCGCAGCGGTACCTGCACACCCCGGAGAGCTGGGACGCCGACTTCCGGCGGAAGCTCTCCCGCTGGGACGGGCTCGTCCCGGTGTGGGTGCAGGAAGAGGCGCGCAGCCGCCGGCCGTACTGAGACGACCTACGACGCCAGCGCTTCCTCGACGGTGTCGTGCACCCGCAGCTGGCGGTCGAGCCCGCTCACCTGAAGCGTCCGGCGCGTGTCGAGCTGCGGCGCCGCGAGCGCGATGCCGTCGCGGCCCAGCTTCGACCGCGCCTCGATCAGGACACCGAGCGCAGTCGAGTCGACGAACTCCACGTCGGCCATGTCGACGACGACGCGGCGCGGTGAGCTCTCCACCGCCTGTGAGAGCGCCGCACGCACCTCCTCGGCGTTGTAGAGGTCGAGCTCGCCGGCGAGACGCACGACCACCGACCCGTCCACCGCCTCGACCGCGCGCACGGGCGCCTCGCGGAGAGGCTCGACCAACTCGTCGCCCATTCGTCGATTGAAGCACGTCGGCGCCGATCGTCGCGCGGCCGCCGCGCAGTATGATCGCGAGAGGATGCAGGCGCGTCTGCTTCGCCGCAGGGGCCTCGCCACGTTCGGGGTGCTCGTCGTTTGCGCCGAGGTCGCCGGGCGCAGTCTCGTCGCGCGTATCGACAACGCATTGCACGTCGCGCCGCTCGCGCGGACCGACACCTCGTACTACCCGTTCCTGCTCGTCGGGGTGAAGGTCGCCGGCGCGCTGACGCTCGCCGCGCTGCTCGCCCGCGGTTTGCGTGCCTGGGCCGCGGCCGACGCCGGAAGGCGGCTGCTCGCCGGCGCCGGTCACGCGCACGACGGTCCGTCACCCCGCCTGCGCCCGGGGCTGTCGCCGCGCGTCTGGTTTGCCTCGTTCGGCGCCACGTCCGTCGTCTACCTCGTGCACGCGGACGCCGAGACGATCGCCGCCGGCCGGTGGCCCGAGCTCGCGCCGTGGCTGCACACGTACGCGCTGCCCGTCTTCGCCGTGCTCGCCGTCTTCGTCGCGCTCGCCTGGCGCTTCGCCGGCTGGCTCTACGAGATCGAGGACTTCGCCGACCGCACGCTCGAGCGTGTCCGGCGCATCCTCGGCGGTTCCGGCGAGCCGGAGCGCCGTCATCCGCATCCGGCGGACGACGCACCGCCGCGGCGGCGCTTCGGCCTCGCTTTCGAGTCGCGTCCTCCACCGCTTCCGGCGTAGCCCGCGGTCGCGCCCAGTGCCCGCGGGTGCCGTTCCGGAACGCACCTGGATGGGAGGAGGACCATGCACACCACGTACGCATCGCGCGCAGCGGTCGGGAGGCGCAACCCCCGCGCGCAGGCGATCTCGCTGATCGGCCCGCTCGTCGCGACCGGTGGGGTCGTCTGGGCGATCCTGCAGCCGTACCGCATCACGCTGCTCCACCCGCGCGGCCAGGGCTTCTGGTGGCTCCTGATCGAGCCGCCGCTGCTCGTCGTCGCCGCCGGCCTCGTCTTCGCGCTCGTGGTCGCGCGCCCGCTGCTCGTCGACCTGGAGAGGCACCGTGCAACCGCCAGCTGAGATGGTGCACTGGCTGTTCGCGGTCGGGATCGGCTTCGTCGGCCTGTGCCTGCTCGCCGAGGCGATCGTCGGTCGCGAGGTGTGGCAGGCTCGCCGCTGGCGGAAGTACCTGTGGCCGGGTCTCGCGTTCACGCTCGGGCTGCTGCTCTGGCCGGTGATGGCGTTCTTCACCAACTCGGCGATTCACATGTACGCGCACGGCTCGTGGGCCGAGGTGCTCATGCTCGCCGGCGGCGCGGAGCTCGGGCTCGTGCACGGCCGGCTTCGCTCGCCCCTCTGGCGGCTGACATGGCCGCTCGCGTTCCTCGTCACCGGTGCGGCGTTCATCATCCACGAGCAGAACCCGTGGTTCTTCGCGCGGTCGGCGTTCCTGCATCACCTGGTCGGCTGGACGTTCGTGATCGGTGCGCTCGTCCCGCTCGCACTCGCTTTCCGGCCTCGTTCGGCCGCCCTGCAGGCTGCGTTCGCCGCGGTCATCCTCGTCGTCTCGGTGCAGCTCTTCGCCGACCGCGACGTCGCGCCGATCTTCGGGCATCTCTCGCCGCTCGCCGGGGAGCAACACCGGTGAGACGCGCCGCCGTCGTGACGCTGCTCGCGCTGGCGTTCCCGGCCGCCGCATCCGCGCACGCGACGCTCCGCTCCACGACGCCGTCGTTCCGGGCGGAACTGCAACACGGCCCGCCGGTGATCCGGCTCCAATTCGATCAGCGCGTGAAGGTGCTCCCCGGTGCCGTCAAGGTGCTGAACGACGCCGGGAAGGAGTTCGCTGCGCCGGCGCGCGCGCGGGGAACGGAGGTGGTCGCACGAGTCGGCGCGCTGCCGCGCGGCGCGTACACCGTGCGCTGGCAGGCGCTCTCGGCCGACTCGCACGTCGTCTCCGGCGTCTGGACGTTCGGCGTGCGCGTGCCCGCAGCCGCGGTCGAGAACGCTTACGGCGCGGGCGGGCCGACGACGCGGGAGCACGTGGTGCGCTGGATCTGGTTCCTCGGCATCGCGCTCACGATCGGCGCGCTCGGCCTTCGCCTGATCGTCCTGCGCGGGCTCGCCGTGCCCCGGCCGCTCGAGCGGCGCATCGCGGTCGCCGCAGGCCTCGGCGCCCTCGTCGCGCTGCACGCGGGGATCCTCGCCTTCTCGCTGCGCGCCGAGGACGCGCTGCAACTCCCGTTCGGGCGCTTCCTCTACGGCGACCTCTCGCCGATGGCGCAGACGCGCTTCGGCGTGGCGTTCGTGACGATGACGCTCGTGTTCGCGCTCGTCCTCGCGCTCGTCTTCGTGTCGTGGCTCCTCGACCGCGTCGAGCCACTCGTGCCGGCGCTCGTGCTGGCGGTCGTCTTCGTCGGCGGGCTCTCGCTCTCCGGCCACGACGCGGTCGACCCCGGCTCGTCCTGGAAGACGGAGCTCGCCGACTGGGTGCACCTGTCGGCCGCCTCGCTCTGGATCGGCGCCCTCGCCACGATGGCGGTGCTCCTGTGGAGCGGCGCGCCCGAGCTGCGCAAGGCTGCGTTCCTGCGTTTCTCCCGGCTCGCCACGGTGCTGATCGCGCTCGTGCTCGGGGCCGGCGTCTACCTCTCGATCGTGCGGCTGCCGCGCCTCGCCGACCTGTGGGAGACGGGGTACGGCCAGGTGCTGCTCGTGAAGCTCGGCCTCGTCTCGCTCGCGCTTCTCTGGGGCGCGTTCCACCACTTCGTCGTGCGCCCCACGCTCGAGCGCGCCGACCGCGGCTTCCTGTCCCGCATCGGGCGCAGCCTCGTCGGAGAGAGCATGGTCGGGATGATCGTGCTGCTGCTCGCGGCGATCCTCGTCGACTCGCGGCCGCCGACCTGACGCGCTAGGAGATACTCCGTCGCGTGGAGCCGACCGCGTACCGGGATCGCTTCCCGATCCTCGAGTCCACGACCTACCTGATCAACCACTCGCTCGGCGCGATGCCCGCCGAGGCAGAGCGCCGGCTCGAGCGGTTCGCGCACGAGTGGAGGACGCGCGGTGCGAGAGCCTGGGGGGAGGGGTGGTGGGACACGGTGTTCCGGGTCGGCGACCTGGTCGGCGGGATCGTCGGCGCCCCACCCGGCTCCACCGTCATGCACCAGAACGTCACCGTCGCCGAGGCGATCGTCCTCTCCTGCTTCGACCTGAAGCCGCCGCGGAACCGGATCGTGTTCGAGGAAGGCCTGTTCCCGTCGGTGCGGTACGTGCAGCAGGCGTGGTCCCGGTTCGGCGCCGAGATCGTCGTCTGCCGCGACGCGGAGGCGGTGATGGAGGCGATCGACGAGCGGACGCTGCTCGTCCCGGTCTCGCACGTGCTCTACAAGTCGGCCGAGATCCAACCTGTCGAGGCGATCGCCGCGAAGGCGCACGCGATGGGCGCGCACGTCTGCCTCGACGCGTATCAGTCGGCAGGCGCGGTGCCGCTCGACGTCACCGCGCTCGGCATCGCGTTCTGCGTCGGCGGCTCGGTCAAGTGGCTCTGCGGCGGGCCCGGCGCCGGCTGGCTGTACGTGCGGCCGGACCTGGCGGAGACGCTCGAGCCGGCGTTCGCGGGCTGGCAGGCGCACGCGCGGCCCTTCGCGTTCGAGCCGGAGATGGAGCCCGCGCCCGGCGCCGGCCGCTTCCTGACCGGCACGCCGAACGTCGCCGCGAACTATGCCGCGAGCGCGGGCTACGAGATCGTCGCCGAGATCGGCGTCGACCGGATCCGCGAGAGCTCGATGCGCCAGACGGCGCTCCTCGTCGAGCTGATCGACGAGGCAGGCTTCGAGCTGACGTCGCCGCGCGAGCCCGAGAAGCGGGGCGGTTCCGTCGTCTTCCGCGTTCCCGACTTCCAGGCGGTGCACGCCGAGCTCGCGCGCCGGGAGATCATCTGCGACACCCGCCCCGATGCCGGCATCCGCTTCGGCCCTCACTTCTTCACCACCGACGACGAGCTCCGGTTCGCGGTCGAGCAGGTCCAGGACATCCTCGCCACGGGTGTGCACCTCGAACGCGCGCACGCCGCCGCCGGCTATTAGCGGGCGCCCAGGAGCCGTCGCAGCCGATCGGCAATCGCCGGCGCGGTCGGCTCGTCCTCGTGACGAACGTACACGTACGCCGGGTCGCGCACCGTCGCGGCGATCTCGCGGAGCTCGTCGTCGGTGTACGGCGGCTCGCGCAGGCGCAGGTACCTGAACGGCTCGGCATCCGGGTCGTTCACCTCGACGACGCCGCCGACGCCGGCCCATGACTGGTCGCGGAAGTCCCACGCGAGCCGAACGTCGCCGGGCACGGAGCCGAGGACGAACGAGAGCGTTCCGTCGTCGCGCGGGCCCTGATACACGACGCGCACGGGGCCGAGCCGGTCGCCGAGCGAGAGCACGCGCTCCAGGAACGTGCCGACCCGGTCGAGCCGGGTCAGCGAGAACTTGACCGCGAACTCGAAGCCGTCCGGGACGGCATCCGCCCAGCGTCGGAACTGGTCCGCGCTCGGGAGGCGGTAACCGGTCGAGTTCAGCTCGACCGTGTCGAACCGCTCGGCATAGAAGGAGAGGAACTCGGCCGGCTGCAGGCCCTCGGGGTAGAACCCCGGCCGCCACGACGGATACGACCAGCCGGAGGTACCGACCTTCACCGCCATGTCCCAACGGTACGTGTCCAGGACAGTCCCTGGACACGTCCGTTTCGGGCTACCGTCCGAGCGCGAAGCTAATGTCCTTCGCCCGTGACCGTGACAGAGGTCGTCCCCGACAACACGATCGAGGTCCTCGACCACGGCTTCGTGCGCCTCGACGACGCGATGGCCGACGACTTGTCCGTGGTGAACGGCGCCCGCGTCTCGTTCGCTCGTCGGAAGACGGAGATGGAGGAGGCGGACGAGGGTCTCATCCGTTTTCTGATGCGCGACAGGCACGGCTCCCCGTTCGAGCACAACGCCTTCCGATTTCACATCCGCTGCCCGATCTTCGTCGCACGGGAATGGTTCAGACACCGCATCGGCTCGTTCAACGAGTTCAGCATGAGATATGCCAAGGCGACCGACGACTTCTACGTGCCGGCCGCCGAGGACGTGCGGACGCAGGTCGGGAAGCCAGGCGCCTACAGGTTCGAGCCGGTCGAGGCCGACCTCGCCGAGGAGACGCGGACGGAGCTCGAGGCGCTCTACGAAGCGGCGTACGCGACGTACGCGCGGCTCGTCGAGAAGGGTGTCGCACGAGAGCTCGCCCGCTCCGTCATCCCGGTCGGCGCCTACACCCAGTTCTACTGGACCGTCAACGCGCGGGCCCTGATGAACTTCGTCTCGCTCCGGAACGCCGAGTTCGCCCAGCTCGAGATCCGCCGGTACGCAGAGGCGGTGGAGAGGTTCTTCGCGCAAGAGATGCCCGTCACCCACGCCGCCTTCGTCGAGAACGACCGCACCGCCCCTTAGGAGCCTCTTGGGAACGCTTAATCGGGCGGGGCTGGCGTTCCTAACAGTCTTGTAACAGACTGTCACTAAGTTCTCGATTGCCCAGGAGCCGAGGCGGGAATGGAACGCACGTTCTCGCCGTTTCAAACGGTGACGGCTGACGCGCCAAACCGCGCGCCCGTCCCCACCGAAGAGAAGAAGGAGTTCGTTGACCGAAATCAGCATGACCGCGGCTGTTGCCGAAGCGCTCGACGCGCTCGTCCACCTGCGCCAGGAGCACGGGGCGCTCGCCCCTGCCGACGTCGCAGACGCCGTCCTCACCCACGATCTCGACGAGGCCGAGGCCGAGGCGCTCGCCCTCGAGCTCGCGGCGCACGACATCGCGCCGGAGGCGGAGGACGACGACGAGCCGGAGCTCGACCTGTCGATCGGCACCAGCCTCTATACGACCGACTCGTTCCAGATGTTCCTCAACGAGGCAGGCCGCTACCCGCTGCTCACCGCGGCGGAGGAGGTCGAGCTCGCGAAGCGGATCGAGAAGGGCGACCTCCGGGCGAAGGAGCGGATGATCAACTGCAACCTCCGCCTCGTCGTCTCGATCGCCAAGCGCTACCAGACGCAGGGCATCACGCTCGGCGACCTGGTGCAGGAGGGCGTCCTGGGCCTCATCCGCGCCGCCGAGAAGTTCGACTGGCGGAAGGGGTTCAAGTTCTCGACCTACGCCACCTGGTGGATCCGGCAGGCGGTGCAGCGCGGCGTCGCCAACAAGGCGCGCACGATCCGCATCCCGGTGCACGTCGTCGAGCGCGAGCAGAAGGTGTCGCGGGCCCGCCGCGAGCTCGTCGCCGTGCTCGAGCGCGAGCCGACGCCGGAGGAGATCTCCAAGCACTCGAAGCTGCCGCTCAACCACGTGCACGAGGTGATGGAGGCCGCCCGGGCGGTCGCCTCGACCGACATGCCGGTCGGCGACGACGGCGACGCGTCGTTCGGCGATCTGATCGCCGGCACCGGGCCCTCCACCGAGGAGGAGGCGTCGGCGTCGCTCCGCGACCTGGCGGTGCGCCAGGCCGTCGCGATGCTGCCCGACCGCGAGCGCGACGTGATCGAGCTTCGCTTCGGCCTCGTCGGCGAGGGCCCCGCTTCGCTCGAGGCGATCGGCAAGCAGCTCGGCCTGACCCGTGAGCGCGTGCGTCAGATCGAAACCGAGGCGCTGCGCAAGCTGGCGCAGAACGAAGACCTCGCAGACGCTGCATAGCTGAGTATCGTCGTGGGCGGTGGAGCTCACCGCCCACGACGAGCTCGCGCTGCTCGCGCTCCTCGCGGCGCTCGGCGCGCTGCTCGTCGCCGCCGCGGCGAGCAGGCTCGCGGCGCCCGTGTGGCTCGTCTGCGGCGGGCTCGTGCTCGGCTTCGTGCCCGGGCTGCCGCACGTCGAGCTGCCGCCGGATCTCGTCCTCGTGGCGATCCTGCCACCGCTCCTCTACTCGTCCGCGTTCTTCACCGGACTGCGCGACCTGCGGGCGAACCTGCGCCCGATCTCCCTGCTCGCGTTCGGGCTCGTCGCAGCGACGACGCTCGGCGTCGCCGTCGTCGCGCACGCCGCCGTGCCGCGCCTCTCGTGGGCGGGAGCGTTCACGCTCGGCGCCATCGTCTCGCCGACCGATGCGCTGGCGGCAACCGAGGTCGCGCGCCGTCTCTCGTTGCCCCGGCGTGTCGTCTCGATCATCGAGGGCGAGAGCCTCGTCAACGACGGCATGGCGCTCGTGCTCTACAAGTTCGCGGTTGCGGCCGCCGTGACCGGTGCCTTCTCGCTCTGGACCGCCTCGTGGAAGCTCGTCCTGAACGTCGTCGGCGGGATCGCCGTCGGCCTCGCCGTGGGCTTCGTCGTGCGGCAGGTGCGTCGCCGTATCGACGACACCCCCACCGAGGTCGCGATCGCGCTCCTCTCCGGCTACCTCGCCTATCTGCCGGCGTCGGCGCTCGACGTGTCCGGCGTGCTCGCCGCTGTGACGATCGGCGTCTACATGGGCTGGTACACGCCGGAGCTGACGAACGTGCAGACGCGTCTCTCCGGCAACGCCTTCTGGGAGCTCCTCGTCTTTCTCGTCAACGCGCTCCTGTTCGCGCTCGTCGGGTTCCAGCTGCGCTCGATCGCCTCGCGCCTCCCGATCACCGAGAAGCTGATCGGCGAGTCGGCGATCGTCGTCGCGGCGGTGATCGCGATCAGGTTCGTCTGGGTGCCGATCTTCACGTATCTGCCCCGGCTCCTCTTTCGGCGCATCCGCGAGCGCGACCCGTACCCTCCGTGGCAGGCGCCAGCCGTGATCGCCTGGGCCGGCGTCCGCGGCGCCGTCTCGCTCGCGGCGGCGCTCGCACTGCCCACGAACGTGCCGCAGCGCGACACGATCGTCTTCATCACGTTCGCGGTCATCCTCTTCTCGCTGGTCGGCCCGGTCGTGACGCTCCCCGGCCTCGTCCGCCTGATCGGCGTCGAGGAAGACGACTCCGCGGAACGCGAGGACGCGAAGGCGCGGATCAAGGCGGCGCAGGCTGCGCTCGGCCGGCTCGAGGAGCTCGTGTCGGAGGAGTGGGTGCGCGACGACACGGCCGAGCGGCTGCGCGGCGCCTACCGCTTCCGCACCAACCGCTTCCGGGCTCGGTACACGGGCGACGACGGAGACGGCGTCGAGGCGCGCTCGGTCGACTACCAGCGGCTGCGGCGCGAGCTGCTCGACGCGGAGCGCGCCGCCGTGGTCGCGCTCCGGAACGAGGGGACGATCAAGGAGGACGTCGCCCAGCGCGTGCTCCGCGACATCGACCTCGAGGACTACCGGCTGGACCTCTAGATTCGGGTCAGGTGCTGAGGACCACGTCGCCGGGCGTATGCGTCTCGGACGGCTGCGACGTGACCACCCAGCCGTCGAACCCCTTCAGCTTGTACGGCACGGTCAGCCGCACGCTCGTCGTCTTGCCGTGGACGCGGAACGAGCCGCACGGCGCGACGGGCTTCCCGCGGTTCGTCAGCCAGAGCTCGTAGTACGCCTCGCGGTTTGCCTGCTGGGGCAGGCCGCTCACCTCGACCAGCATCGGCCAGTTCCCGACCGAGTCCCTCTCCGCGATCCGGATCACGCCGTGGGCTCCGGGCGCGCCGTGCATGGGCACCGTGCGCACCGCGGAGAACGCCTCCGGCTTGCCCTTCGAATTTCCCCATGCGTAGCCGCCGACGAGCGCCGCCAGCGTCGCGGCGAGCGCCAGCGCGGCGGCGAGGCCGCGGCGGCGGCGCAAGAGGTACGCGACCTCGGGCGGGTCGGCCTCCCCGGCCGGCACGGGCGGGAGCTCCAGCACGGGCGAGAGGTCGGGCGGCGGCCCCGCCTGCACGAGCAGGTCGTGTACCCGGCGGAGCCTCAGCTCGTCCTCCGGTGTCAGGTCCTCGGTGCCGATCAGGTCGTCGAAGCTAGCCAAGCTCGTCTCCCAGAATGTCGGCGAGCCGCATCAGCGCGGCGCGCGTGCGTGTCTTCACGGTACCCAGCGGGATGGCGAGGAACTCCGCCACCTCGCTCTGGGAGAGGCCGCTCCAGTAGGCGAGAGAGATCACCTCGCGCTCCCGCTCGTTCAGCTCCTCCAGCGCGCGGTGGACCCGCCACGACACCCAGTTCTGCTCGGCGAGATCGCCGGGGCCCGGCTCGTTCGCCGCCTCCTCCGGCACCTCCGCGGGCACCTCGACGCGGCCGCGCGCCCGGTCGACGATCGCGTTTCGCGCGACCGCGTACAGCCACGGCGCGCCCGGCCCTCGCTCGGGCCGGTAGGTGCGAGCCGAGCGCCAGATCGAGGCGAAGGTCTCCTGCACCGCATCCTCCGCACGGCCCCGGTCGCCGAGCCGGCGCAGCGCCAGGCCGAACACGGGCCGCGAGTAGCGCTGGTACAGCTCCTCGAACGCGGTCCGGTCGCCGTCAGCTGCGCGCTGGATCAGCTCACCGTCGGTCATCACGCCGCGGATAGTAGGCAGAGAGAACGCCAGTGCCATCTCCGGCAATACCGGCCGGGACACGATCCGGTTTTCGCCGCCTGTGAGTCGTCTGTAAGAACATGCTCGACGCGAGTAAAACAGAGCGCTCGCGACGTGACGCGCCGCCGCGCATGCGTCATAAGAGGGGCATGCGCCTCCTGCTCCTGCCGCTCGCCGCAGTCGTCGCTCTCGCCGTCGCCGGGCCTGCGTCCGCCGCGACGACGAAGACCGTCAGCGTCTACGGCTCGACGTTCACGCCGAAGTCCGTGACGATCACCGAGGGCGACACGATCCGCTGGGTCAACCGCGACAACGACACCCACCAGATCTACGCGAGGGGCGGGCAGTTCGTGTCGCCGATCCTGAAGCCGAAGCAGGTGTTCCGCTTCACGTTTCGCGCGGCCGGCACCTACCGCTACATCGACGAGCTGCACCCGAAGCTCACCGGGACGATCGTCGTGAAGGGCGCGCCGCCGACGCTGACGCTGGCCGCGTCGCGCGCCTACTCCGTCGCGGGCGACAGGATCACGCTCTCGGGTGTCGTGTCGAGCCATCGTGCCGGTGAGCAGGTCGCGATCTTCTACCAGCCGTACCCGGCGCCGAACCCGATCCAGCGGACGGTGGTCCTGACGACGACGGGCGGTGCGTTCAGCTTCGCCGTCGCTCCCGGGATCCTGACGACGTACCTCGCGAGCTGGCAGGGCGCGTACTCGCAGCCCGCGTCCGTGCAGGTGCAGCCGAGGCTCACCATCGGTCGGAACGGCGCTTGGATCATCCACGCCTACGGCGGGCACGGGCTCGCCGGCCGCGACGTGCAGTTCCAGCGTTACAACGTGGCCACCGGCCAGTGGGTGACGCTGCGCAAGGTGGAGCTGAGCGCGCGTTCGTCCGCGCGCATCCAGCTCACCCTGCCGAAGGGCCTGAACCGGCTCCGGCTCGCGATGTCCGTGAACCAGGCGGGTGCCGGCCTGCTCGGCGCCGTGTCGCCCGAGCTCCTCTGGCGTCAGCGCTGACTCGCGGCTAGCCTCGCGCCTCCTCGAAGCGGCGGCCGACCTCGTCCCAGTTGACGACGTCCCACCACGCGCCGAGGTAGTCGGGCCGACGGTTCTGGTACCGCAGGTAGTACGCGTGCTCCCAGACGTCGATCCCGAGGAGCGGCACGTGGCTCTGCAGCCACGGGCTGTCCTGGTTCGGCAGCGAGTAGACGGCGAGCCCCGTGCCGTCCCAGACGAGCCACCCCCAGCCGGAGCCGAAGCGCTTGACCCCGGCGTCGTTGACCGCGGCCTTCAGCTGGTCCGCGTCGCCGAACGTGTCGCCGATCGCCTGCGCGAGCGAGCCCGACGGGTCGCCGCCGCCGCCCGGCTTCATGATCTGCCAGAAGAGCGAGTGGTTCGCGTGCCCGCCGCCGTTGTTGCGCACCGCAGTCTGCTTGTCGTCCGGTAGCGACGAGAGGTTCGCGAGCACCTGCTCGACCGGCTTGCCGTCCCACTCCGTCCCCTCGACCGCCTTGTTGAGGTTGTCGACGTACGCCTGGTGGTGCTTCCCGTGGTGGATCCGCATCGTCTGCTCGTCGATCGTCGGCTCGAGCGCGTCGTATGCGTACGGAAGCTCCGGAAGCTCGTAGGGCACTGGCCTTCCTCCTCGATGGATTCTGTATGGAGGATATGCTCCGCGCCGCACCCGCGAATCCGGAGCGAGGAGAACGATGTCGACCACCTACGAGCAGATCACGCCCCGCGAGCTGAAGCCGGCGCTGTACGAGCTGGACGGCATCTCACGGGAGACGATCGAGGCGCACTACAAGCTGTACCAGGGCTACGTCAACAAGCGGAACGAGATCCTCGGGAAGCTCGCCGACGTCGACCTGGGGAGCGCCAACCAGGTCTACTCGGACATCCGCTCGCTCAAGGTCGACCTCACGTTCGCGATCGGGGGCATCAAGAACCACGAGATCTACTTCGAGCATCTCGGCGGCACGGGCGGCGATCCCGCCGGGCTCTTCGGCGACCTCCTCAGGCGCGACTTCGGCTCCGTTGCCGACTGGAAGGCCGACCTGAAGGCGACGGGGATGGCAGGGCGCGGCTGGGCCTGGACCGCCTACGACTGGGACGAAGGGCGCCTGTTCAACTACATCGGGGACGCGCAGAACACGTTCCCGGTCTGGAATGCAGTCCCGCTCGTCGGCCTCGACGTCTACGAGCACGCCTACTTCGTCGACTTCGGCACCGACCGCGCGTCGTACATCGACAAGTTCTTCGACAACCTCGACTACGACGTCGTGAACGACTGGGCCCAGAAGTACGGCGTCCGGCCGTAGCCGCCGACCGCTCCTAGTACTCTGAGTCGGGCATGGCCTTCGCGGCTGTCGTCGTGCTCGGCTACCTCCTCGGCTCGTGCCCGTGGGGGTACTGGCTCGTGCGCCTCGTCCGCCACGAGGACATCCGGGCCGTCGGCTCCGGCAACATCGGCGCGACGAACGTCTGGCGCACCTACGGCCGCCGGCTCGGCCTGCCGGTCGTCCTGCTCGACACGCTGAAGGGCTTCGTGCCCGCGCTCGTCGCGATCCTCTTCGTCTCGCCGCCGCATCTGGCCGGGATCTGCGCCGGCGCAGCGGCGATGCTCGGGCACTGGCGGCCGCTCTTCCTCCGCTTCGCCAAGGGCGGGAAGATGGTCGCGACCTGCGGCGGCGTCTTCTTCGGCGTCGCCGTGTACGTGGCGCTGACCGCCGGCGCCGTCTGGCTCGTCACCTTTCTGCTCTTCCGCTACGCGTCGCTCGCCTCGATCGTCGCCGGCATCTCGCTGCCGGTGATGGCCGCCGTGTACGGCTACCCGCCGCCCGTGATCGTGTTCGGAGCGGCGGCGGCCGTCGCGATCCTCTATCTGCACCGGGCCAATCTGAGGCGCCTGCGCGCCGGAACCGAGCACCGGTTCCGGCTGCGCCGGACGGCGAGTGCGTAGGCTCCTCGTCCTCGCCGTCGTGGCCGGCGCACTCTGGGCGGCGCCGGGCGCGCTCGGGGCCGGCTGGTGCGGGAGCGGCGAGACGGACATCGACCGCGCCGACGCGACGACCGGGCCGCAGATTCACGCGATCTGGGCCGTCCCCTCCGACGGAGCGGACAACTTCGCGGCCGGCGCAGCCAAGCTGGCCGACGACCTCGCGTCGATCGGCTCGTGGTGGGCGACGCAGGACCCGACGCGGGTGCCGCGCATCGACAACGACGTCTTTCCCGGCGGAACGTGCGCCGACATCTCCTTCGTCCGCCTCGCACTGCCCGCGGCCGCCTACACCGGTGCGTCGACGTCGTTCACCCAGGTCTCGTACGAGCTCGCGACCGACGGATTCGCCAACACGCACAAGAAGTACCTCGTGTACTTCGACGGCCCGTCGGTGGAGACGGATGTGTGCGGGACCGGCGGCGGATCCTTCAGCACCGGCCCGTCGTTCGCGGTCGTCTGGCTGGGCGGCTGCCCGGACGTTCCCGACGACGCGATCGCGGCGCACGAGCTGCTGCACGCGCTGGGCGCGCTGCCGGACGGGGCGCCGCACGCCTGCCCGGACGGGAGCGGGCATCCGTGCGACTCACCGCAGGACGTCCTCTACCCGTACAGCTCGGGCGCGCCCCTCTCGCAGCTCGTGCTCGACGTGAACCACGACGACTACTACGCGCACTCGGGGAGCTGGATCGACATCCAGGACTCGGCGTGGCTGCACCTTCTGGGCGTCGCGTCGGTACCGCTCGCGGTGACGATCGCCGGTTCCGGCAGCGTCTCGAGCGACCTGCCCGGCGTCTTCTGCGCGGCCTCGTGCACGACGCAGTGGGACGCCTCGTCGACGGTGGTGCTGACGCCGACGCCGGGCCCGAAGGCCCGCTTCGTCGGCTGGTCGGGCCCGTGCGCCGGCACGTCGGACTGCACGGTCGCGCTCGCCGCCGCGACGTCGGTGAGCGCCACGTTCGGCCCGCAGCGCGTGCCGGTGAGGATCGGCGCGAACGGCAAGGGCGCCGTCCGGTGCACGCCGGCGTGCGGCAAGACCTTCGCCGGGGGAGGGCGGCTGACGCTCCGCGCGGTGCCGGCGAAGGGCTGGAAGTTCGTGCGCTGGAACGGCGACTGCGCCGAGGTGCGCGGACTCACGTGCCGTCCGAAGACGGATTTCCACGTGTCGGCGCGCGCGACGTTCAGGAAGCGCTGAGCCAGTCGCGCAACTCGGTGTGGCGCGAGGCGACGGTGCCGTCGAGCTCGGCGCGCAGCTCGCCGACCGTGCCCGTGCGCTCGGCGAGCACGTCGTGGCGGTGGATCGTCTCGAGGTTCACCTGCTGCGAGAAGAGGAAGTCGCCCTCGGCGAGCGACGGATAACGGTCGAGGGCCGCCTTCAGAGCGAAGCGCACGGAGTCCTCGACGAAGCGCGGCTGCAGATGCGCGTGCTCCACCACGAACAGCTCGTCGGGCCGCTTCATCAGCTCGTATACCGGCGAGCTCATCGAGCGCTCGACGATCTCGACCAGGTGCTCTGCATTGATCTCCGCGTCGGTGCCGACGAGGAGCGTGCCCTTGCCCCGCTGGTTGTGCGTCGCGAGCGGGACGAGCTCGAGGATGCGGTCGACGTCGCCGTCGGCGAAGCCGGCTTCGAGCAGCCGCGCGGAGGCGGCTCCGCGTACGAGCCCCTGCGCGCACGGGCAGGCGTTGATGCCCCACGCCTCGACGCCGACGACGCGGCGCACCCGGGTCGGTGACGCGGCGGCGATCCCGATCAGCTTCGCGATCTCCTGCGTGCGCAGGTCGCTCACCGGCGTGCGGCGCTCGAGCGGGTATTGCGCCTCGATGCGCACCTCTGCGCGCAGGGCTCCCTGCCGCTCGACGATGTGCCGCGCGATGTGCTCGGCGAGCGTCTCGACGAGGAACGCCTCGCCGATCACGACCGCGTCGATCGCCTCGCCGAACGATTCGGGGAAGCGCGACATGTGCACGCCCTTCTGGGCCGGGTCGAGATCGACGGTGCAGGAGATCTCGGCGGAGAAGGTCTTCTCGTGACCCTCGTGCCGGATGCGGATCGCCTTCTGCACGCCGGTCACGCCGGCGCGCGTCAGGCCGAGCTGCACGTCGGGGGCCGACGCCTGCAGGTCGACGGTCAGATCGCTCCGGGCGCTCGACATTCGGTACAACCGTAGCGCGCCCCATGTCCGACGATCGCTTCCCACGCCTTGTCTCGCTCGCCTGTCACGACCTCCGGACGCCGCTCGCGACCGTCTTCGGGTTCGCGCGCACGCTGAACCGCACCGAGGAGACCGACGAGCGTACGGCGCGGTTCCTCGGGATGATCGAGGCCGCAGCCGAGCAGATGACGGAGCTCCTCGACGAGCTGGGCGTTGCGGCGCGCATCGAGGCGGGCCGCTGGGAGCCGGTGCTGCGCGAGGTCGACACGGCCGAGCTCGCGCGCGGCGGCGACGAGCGCATCGAGACCGTCGGAGAGGGAGAGACCGTCGAGACGGACGCCGACGCGGTGGGGAGCGCGCTGCGCTCGCTCGCGCTCGCGGCGATCCGCCACGGGCCGGTGGAGCACGTGACGTGGACGGTCGGCGGACGAGAGCTGAAGCTCGCTCCCGTGCGTCCGGCAGCAGGGCCCGTGGTCACCGGCGAGAGCCAGCGCGATCTCGGCTGCCTCGTGGCGCGGCTCGTGATCGAGGAGCTCGGCGGATCGCTCGCGCTCGACGGCGAGACGCTCCTGGTGCGGCTGTGATCAGAGGCGCTTCGCGGCGACGATCCGCTCGAGGAACTGCTGCGTGCGCGGCTCGCGAGGCGTGCTGAACATCTGCTCGGGCGGGCCCTCCTCGACGATCCGGCCACCGTCGAGAAAGCAGACGCGGTTCGCGATGTCACGCGCGAACGACATCTCGTGCGTGGCGAGCACCATCGTCATGCCGCGCTGGGCGAGCTCGCGGATCACCTGCAGCACCTCGCCGACGAGCTCCGGGTCGAGGGCGCTCGTCACCTCGTCGAACAGCATCAGCTCCGGCTCCATCGCGAGCGCGCGCACGATCGCGACCCGCTGCTGCTGGCCGCCCGACAGCCGATCGGGGTAGTCGAGGCGTTTCTCGGCCAGGCCGAACCGCTTCAGCAACTCGGTCGCGCGCGCCTCCGCCTCGGCCCTGGACAGGCCGAGCACGTCGCGCGGCGCGAGGGTGACGTTGCGCAGCACCGTCATGTGCGGGAACAGATTGAACGACTGGAAGACGATCCCGATCCGTTTGCGCACCCGGTTCACGTCGCGCGCTGCGGTGATCTCCTCGCCCGCGAGGAAGATGCGCCCGCTGTCGACCGGCTCGAGCAGGTTGATGCAGCGGAGGAGCGTCGACTTCCCCGAGCCGGACGCGCCGATCAGCGCGACCACCTCGTGCTCGCCGACGGCGAGGTCGACGCCCTCGAGCACCGTGTGCTTGCCGAACGACTTCGTCAGCCGCTCGACCGCCAGGGCGTTCCTCAAGCGACTCCTCCGGCCTGTCGCCGCCTGCGGTCGCGCGCCACGAGCCAGTCGGTGAAGCGCGCGAGCGGGATCGTCGCCGCGACGAACAGCACGGCCGCCGACAGGTAGGCGGTGAAGTTGAAGGTCGCGTTCGTGTCGATCTGCGACTGCTGGAACGCCTCGATCGCGCCGAGCGTGCCGACGAGCGCCGTGTCCTTCTGCAGGCCGATGAAGTCGTTGAGGAGCGGCGGGATCACGCGCCGGACGGCCTGCGGGAGGATGACGCGCCGCAGTGTCTGCCCGCGCGAGAGGCCGAGCGAGCGTGCGGCCGCCTCCTGGCTCGGGTGGATCGAATCGATCCCCGCGCGGTAGACCTCGCTGACGTACGCGCTGTAGATGAGGACGAGCGAGACGATCCCCCAGAAGGTCACCGACTTCGGGATGTAGCTGAGCCCGAGCGCCGGCGCGCCGAATCCCAGCATGGCGATCACGAGGATCGTGGGCATGCCGCGGAAGAGGTCCGCGTACACGATCGCGAGCGCGCGCAGCGGGAAGAAGACGGGCCCGGGCAGGCTGCGGAGCACCGCGAGGAAGAGCGCGAAGGCGAGGATGAACACCTCGGCGATGCAGAAGATCTTGATGTTGAGGAGGAACGCCCGCGCGACCTCGGGGAACGTCGCCTTGAACTCGTGCCAGTCGAAGAACTGGCTGCGAACCTCCGGCCAGCCCGGCGCATGCGTGATCGCGACGCCGGCCGCCACGAAGAAGACGACGGTGCTCGCGAGCGCGATGGCAACGCTCCGGCGGCCGTTGCCGCCGGAGCGCATGCTCGAGACCAGGCGCGAGCCTCGGTCTACTTCAAGATCGGCGCGCCGGTCGCCTTCGCCAGCCACAGCCGCTGGAGCTTCTTCAGTGTCCCGTTCTTGCGGAGGGTCCCGATCGCCTTGTTCACGCAACCGGTCAGCGCATTCCCCTTCTGCAGCACGACGCCGAAGCGGTCGGTCGCCTTGCCGCCCGTGTTCTCGAACTGGCCGAGGATCTTGCCGTTCGGCACCTGCACGGCGGTCACGTAGAAGGCGGTCGGCAGGTCGACGACGAGGCCGTCGATCTGCTTGCTCTTCAGCGCCAGCACGGCCGCGGCGTTCTGGTTGTAGACGGCCGGCGACTGCGACGGCCTGATGCGGCTCTTGATGAACTGGTAGCTCGTCGTCCCGAGCTGCGCGCCGAGCTTGTAGGAGCGGAGGCCCTTGATGCTCCGCACCGACGCGATCTTCGTCCCCTTGTTGACGACGATCGCCTGGTTGACGTCGTAGTACGAGACGCTGAACGAGACGACCTTCGCGCGTGCCGGCGTGTACGAGATCTGGTTGATGTCGAAGTCGAAGCTCTTCGGGCCGGGCGCGAACGCCTTGTTGAACGGCACGTAGACCCACTTCACCTTGCTCTTCGAGTAGCCGAGCTTCGAAGCGACCGCGTATGCGACGGCGGACTCGTAGCCCTTGCCGGTCGACGGGTCGTTGATCTTCCACTTCGAGCCGTGCGTGCCGCCCGCGTACCACGGCGGGTAGGCCGGGTTGTCGGTGCCGATCGTCAGCTCGCCCGGGCTGACCGTGGGGCAGGACGCGGCCGTCGTGGCTGCAGCACGATCGACCGTGGCGAGCGCACCGGCTGCAGCGAGCGCGGCGACGCCGCCCGCGAGCAGGAGGAGCTTCTTGCGCATTCGAGTCTTCCGCCTTTCCTTCAATTTCGGGGGACGCTCAGCCTATCTCCTGGTCCCGTCGTGCCAGACGCGGGTGTGTTTAAGAATGATCGTATCGCGATATATATGGATCGAAAGCGACAAAGGAGGAGCCATGGCAACGCGCGAGAGACTGAGGACGCGGCGGCGTGGGCTCGACACCTATGACGATTCCCGGCCCGCGCCCGACGAGGCATACGTCGAGCCGGAGGCGCGCTCCGCGCGCGGCCCCATGGACGACACGGCGGCTGCTGCGGCGCTCAACGTGCTGGCCGGCATCTGGCTGATCATCTCGCCGTTCGTGCTCGGCTACACGGGTGCCGACGCGACGTGGAACCCGATCGTCTTCGGGGCGATCGTCGCGGTGCTCGCGCTGGCGCGGCTCGCGGGCGGCGTGCGGGCGGCCGGCGTGTCGTGGATCAACATGGCGATCGGCGTGTGGCTCTTCATCTCCGCCTTCTGGCTTGCGTCGAGCTCGCAGGCGTCGTGGAACGTGGGAATCCTCGGCGTGATCGTGTTCGTGCTCGGCGCATGGGCGTCCGCGCCCACCGGGCGGGTCCGAGCCGCCTGACAACGGGTCAGATCCAGAGAAAGGGGAGGCGCTCCGGCGTCTCCCCGACCCGTCTCTTGTTACGGTCCCGAAGTATCGCACCACGAACAAGGGGGAGAGCCTTGAGGCGTATACGCCTTTCGCGTGGCCTGGTGAGTCTGCTCTTGGGAGTCGTCGTGCTCGGGGTCGCCGCTACTGCGGCCGTCGCCGACGACGAGAACCCGCAACCTGTCGACTTCGTGCACAACCTCGCCGGGACGCCTGCACCGGTACCGAGTGCCGAGTGGGCGAACGGGCCGAAGGTCAAGACCGGAACGGCGATCTGCACGACCGAGACGCAGTCCGGGAACGCGAACACCGACTGCGAGGAGAACGGGCCGCACAACGAGACGTCGATCGCGGTCAATCCGACCGACCCGAAGAACCTGCTCGGCGGGGCCAACGACTACCAGCTGTCGGTGAACCCCGGCGGCCATGTCGGCGAGAACGTCCTCTCGCGTGCCCACGTGACGACGGACGGCGGGAAGACGTGGAGCGAGTACCCGATCTACTCCACCGCGGCTTACCAGGGGACGGGCGACCCCTCGGTCGCCTTCGACCAGGACGGCCGCGCGTATTACGCGACGCTCGGCTTCCGTTTTGTCGGCCCCGTCAACAGCACGAACCCGGACGTCCTGGTCGGCACCTCGACGGATCAGGGCAAGACGTGGGACATGCAGCGGGTTGCCTCGGGGAGCGGCGTGGCGACGAGCGTCGGCGACTTCCTCGACAAGGAGTACCTCACGGCTTGGGGCCACGGAAACGCGATCGTCACCTTCGGTGACTTCAAGCAGGTGCAGAAGGGCGCCGTGGTCAGCGCCGACATCTACGACGTCGTCACGCACGACGGCGGGAAGACGTGGTCGCAACCGACGAAGATCTCGAGCGATCTCGGAGGCTCGTTCGCATCGGTGCCGACGTACGCAGGCGGCCGCGTGTGGGTCGCGTTCCTGAACACGCCGGCGTCGCGCCTCGATCCGACCAAGCCGGAGTACGGTCGCGACGACTACATGGTGGTCGAGGTCGATCCGACGACCGGCGCTCCGATCGCCGACTCGCTGAAGAACGTCGGCGAGGTGTTCGACGGCAACTACGACTTCCCGTGGGCCTTCGGGCGGCCGACCTACCAGGACAGCGTCTTCCGCACCTGGGCGGCGGGGAACATCGTCGCCGACCCGAACCATCCCGATCACCTCGCGGTCGTCTGGTCGGACATGCGCCACAGCCCGAACTTCTTCCCCGACGGGGCGGCCGACCCGTACTCGGTGAGCACGAACTCGGACGTCATCGTCAGCGAGTCGACGAACGGCGGCACGAGCTGGTCGTCGCCGGCGGCGATCGTGACTGCGTCCGCGGGGCAGGTCGCCGGTGACCAGTTCATGCCGTGGGCCGCCTTCGACACGAACGGCCGGCTGCGGATCGGCTACTTCGACCGTCACTACGACGGCGGGAACCACCAGTACGGCTACTCGGTCGCCACCGAGACGTCCCCGGGGGTATTCGCGACGACGCAGGTCTCGTCCGTGCTCTCGGACCCGACGAAGGACCAGCGCTGGTTCGCCCGGACCGTCGATCCGGATTTCCCGAACGCGACGGCGTTCCTCGGCGACTACAGCAACATCGCAGCGTTGCCCGACGGCACCGTGGCCGCGTACTGGACGGACATGCGGAACATCAATTGCTGGCCGGACAGCGGCACGAGCTGCACGACGCACGGCCAGGACGCCTACTTCGGCATCTCGCCGTAACGGCGTCGGCTTCTACCCGGCGAGGGCGCGCACTGCGTCCTCGCCGGGCTCGAAGCAGGCCCTACAGCGCGCCTCGTAGCTGTCCAGCGCGCCGACCTGGATCGTCTCGCCCGCGAAGGGCGCCGGCCTCCCGTCGACCAGCCGCTGCGTCATCGTCGCCGGCCCGCCGCAGCGGTGGCAGACCGCCTCGAGCTTGTCGACGAACTCCGCGACGCAGAGCAGCGTCGGCATCGTTCCGAACGGCAGGCCGCGGAAGTCCTGCGCGAGCCCCGCCGCGACGACTCGCGCACCACCGGAGACGAGCGCGTCGATCGCATGGACGATCCCCTCGTCGAAGAACTGCACCTCGTCGATGCCGATCGCGTCGTAGCCGGAGGCGAGCCGGCGCACCTCGTCGCTCCCTGCGGCAGTGACCGCGCGCATCTTCGCGCCTGCGTGCGAGACGACGTGGCCGACGTCGTAGCGGTCGTCGATCAGCGGCTTCACGATCAGGGCGCGCTGGCCGCCGATCTCGGCGCGGCGCAGGCGCCTGATCAGCTCCTCGCTCTTGCCGCTGAACATCGGGCCGCAGACGACTTCGAGCCAGCCGCCGGCGCGTGGCTGTGTCCTGATCACGGCGGGCACCTTAGTGGGAGGGTCAGACATCAGGCGCCGCGGCTGTTGACGACGGCTTCGACTGTTCGGCCGCGAACGCCGAGCGACAGCGACGCGCCCCTCTTGACGGCACGGATCGTCCCGAAGCTCTCGCCCGTGATCCGCCAGCCGCGGCGCTGAAGCGCCGTCTCGTACCAGTGGAAGACGGTGACGGCGCTCGCCTTCTTCGGCAGCGTCCAGTCGCGTGCACCGAACTTCGTGTTCGTCTCGCCGCTCGTCGTCGTTCGCGGCGAGGCCGAGCCCGGGTAGACCGGGAGACGGTCGAGGAGGGCGATGTTCGCCTTGTCGTAGGCGTCCTGGCGCTTCGAGCCGCAGGCGGTCAGCGCGAGCAGCGCGAGGAGGACCGCCGCCACCTTCACTTGAGCAGCCTCGAGAGGCGGCGGTCCTTGAGCACCCGGCCGCCGGTCTGGCACGTGGGGCAGTAGAAGATCGTGTGCTCCTCGAAGTCGACGCGAGCGACCGCGGTGCCGCAGCGCTCGCAGGGCCGGCCGAGCTTGTCGTGGACCCGGTAGGTCTTCTCGTCGTTCGCGCCGGCGAGGCGTAGCTCGAGCCCGCGGTCCATCTCGGCGCGGATCGCACGCTGCAGCCGTTCGGTCTCGTCGTCGCCGAGCTGGGAGGAGAGCGCGTACGGCGAGAGCTGCGCCGTCCAGAGGATCTCGTTCGCCCACGCGCGGCCGATCCCGGCGATCAGGCGCTGGTCGCGGAGCAGCGAATGGAGCCGGCGCGAGTCGGAGGCGAGGATCCGCGCCACGTCCTCGAACTCGAGCTCGTTCGCCTCCGGCCCGAGGTGGGCGAGCTCCTCGCGCGCCGCGTCGGGACGGAGCAGCCAGACCCCTGCGCGCTTCTTCGAGCCTGCCTCCGTGAGCTGCAGCTCGCCGCCGTCGACGAAGCGCAGGCGGAAGATCGGCGTCTTCGCGCCCTTGCCGCCCTTCGGGACGTACTTCAGCCGGCCCGCGCTCATCAGGTGCACGAGCAGGACGAGCTCGTCGTCGTCAGTCGGGAGGAGGAACCGCTTCGCGCGCCGCTCGACGCCGCGCAGGCCCTCTCCTTCGAGCTCCTTCAGGGGCGGCTCGAACGTCTTCAGCGTCGCGATGTGTGCGGGCCCCGCCTGCTCGATCGGCGACCGCCGCACGAGCGGGTCGAGCTGACGGCGCCACGCCTCGACCTCGGGTAGTTCGGGCACGTAGTCTCCGGCGTCGGTGGACGCGATCAGGGTAACCGTGCGTCGCGGGGACGTGGTCGAGTCGGTGCACCGCGTCCATGTCCGCTCGTCCTCGGGGGACGCGCACGGCGAGGATGTCCACTGCTTCCTCCGCTCGTCGCTGAAGCCGGTGCAGGCGGTCCCGCTCCTCGAGGGTTACGACGACCTCGCCGACGACGAGCTCGCGATCGCATGCGCGTCGCACCAGGCGGAGCCGGGGCAGCTCGCAGCTGTGCGGAAGCTGCTCGCCCGCGCGGGGGCCACGGTTGACGACCTCGAGAACGGCGTGCAGGAGGGCCGGCCGGACGGGAAGCTGGGCCACAACTGCTCCGGCAAGCACGCGGGCATGCTCGCCGCCTGCCGGGCGCACGGGTGGCCGCTGCATCCGTACCGGGACCTCTCGCACCCGCTGCAGCGGCGCGTGGCCGAGCTCGTCGGCGAGTCCGAGGTGGCGGTCGACGGTTGCGGCGTGCCGACCTTCGCGATGCCGCTGTCGCGCATGTGCGAGGTGTTCCTGCGCACACCGCCCCGTGTGCGCGCTGCGATGGCGGCACGGCCGGAGCTCGTCGGCGGCCGGGGCGCCGACGACACCGACCTGATGCGCGACCGCCCCGGCTGGTTCGCGAAGCGGGGGGCCGAGGGGCTCTTGTGCGTCTCCGACGGCGAGAGTGCGTGGGCGTTCAAGGTCGAGGACGGCTCGTCCCGCCCGCTTCGGCCGGCGCTCGCGCTCGTGCTCGGGATCGAGTCGTTCCGCGAGGTTCCGCTGCGCAACAGCCTCGGCGAGATCGTAGGGTCGATCTCGTGAAGGTCTTCATCGTCAGCGACATGGAGGGCGTCGCCGGGATCGTCAAGTGGGATCAGGTGACGGGCGGCCACGCGATGTACGAGGAGGGTCGGCGGCTCTACACCGGCGAGATCAACGCGGCGGTGCGCGGCGCGAAGGCGGCAGGCGCGACGGAGATCGTGGTGATGGACTGCCACGGCGCCGGGCAGGGGTGGACGTTCAACTCGCTGATCCCGGAGGAGCTCGACCCGGCGTGCGAGTTCGTCGTCCAGAACGAGTGGACGGAGTACACCGAGTTCCTCGAGAGCGGCGTCGATGCGGCGCTGTTCGTCGGCATGCACGCGATGGCCGGGACGCGCGACGGCGTGCTCGCGCACACGGTCAGCGGCTCGTCCTGGTGGCGGCTGCGCTTCAACGGCGTCGAGGTCGGCGAGTCCGGGATCAACGCGGCGCTGTGCGGGACGTGGGGGTGCCCGGTGCTGCTCGTGACCGGCGACGAGGCGTCGTGTCGCGAGGGCCGCGTCTTGCTCGGCGACGGGCTGACGACGGTCGCCGTCAAGAAAGGCCTGGGGCGCTTCAGCGCGCGGCAGCTGCCCGCGGCGCGGGCGCGCGAGCTGATCGAGGACGGCGCCCGCCGGTCGCTCGGCGACCTGAAGGCGGTCGCGCCGTACGACCCCGGCCGGCCGTGCGAGATCACGGTCGACTTCAACACGTCCGACCACGTCGAGCGCTACCGCTTTCGCGCCGGCGTCGAGATCACGGAGCCGCGCCAGGTCGTCTCCCGCGCCGACGACTGGTGGACGGCGTGGAAGCAGTTCTTCTTCTGAGCGGTTCGTGCGGCGTCAGGCGGCGGCGGGCTGAAGCGCCGCGCGGACGTGCCGGTCGCTCACGTCGACCAGGAAGCCCTGCAGCACGATCGGCCGGTACTCGTGATCGCGCACCGCCATCGTCTCGTCGAGCACCCGGACGACGGCGCCGTCGGCGGCGATCAGCCGGTACTCCATCCGGAAGTTCTCGCCCGTCTCGTGCGTGCGCTCCACCTCGGCGAGCACCGTGTCGTGGTCGTCGGGATGGAGGACGCCGGCGAAGAAGCCGGGTTCGAGCCAGCGCGACACGGGATAGCCCAGCATCGCCTCGATCTGCGGGCTCATGTACGTCGTCCGCACCGGCATGCCCACCGAGTTGATGTACGTGGCGAGCGGAAGCTGCTCGACGAGCGTCCGGTACTTCGCCTCGGCTTCGCGAAGCCGGCCGAGGTGCTCGTGCTGCTTCGTCACGTCGCGCATCGAGACCGCGAACAGCAGCGGCCCCGGCACGTCCACGCGCGTGATCGCGACCTCGGCCGGGAACGAGCGGCGATCGTGACGGAGCGCCGAGATCTCGAGCCGCGATCCGAGCAGCGGGCTTCCCGCGGTCAGCACCTCGCCGAGCGCGATGCGATCGGCCGCCGCGACGACGAGCTCGAGGAACTGCTTGCCGACAGCCTCGGCCCGCGTCCAGCCGAAGACCTCCTCCGTCGCCGGGTTGACCTCGGCGATGAGACCAGCCTCGTCGACGAGCACCACGCCGTCCAGCGCGGCGCGGAGGATCGCGTCCTTCCGTGCCTCGCTGGCGGTGAGCATCCGCTCCGACCGCTTCCGCTGCGTGACGTCGATCATCGTCGCGATGACGCCGACGGCGTTCCCCTGCGCGTTGCTGATCGGTGCCGCCGACACCATCACGTCGATCGCCGAGCCGTCGCGGTGGCTCCTGCGCAGGTCGAGGTCGCGCATGCTCTCGCCGGCGGCGATCCGGCGGAGGTTGCCGCGGAAGTAGTCGAGCTCCTCCTCGGGGACGAGCGGGCTCACGCGCCCGACCACCTCGTCGGCTCTCCAGCCGAAGATCTCGCTCGCCCCGCGATTCCACGAGCGGATTCGCCCGTCGAGGTCGAACTGGACGATCGCCGTGGGCGACGCCTCGATCAGCGCACGATGGTGCTCGTACGCCTCGTGGATCGCCTCGTACTGCGCCGCCTGCTCGAGTGCGGTCGTCGCCTGGTTCGCGAACGCGCGCAGGATCTGCAGCCGCTCGGCGTCGGGGAGGAGCCGGTCGCTCGGGTCGTCGACCCAGATGTAGCCGATGCGGCCGCCGCGGCGTCCGTGCAGCGGCACGAACAGCCAGTGGTTCTCCCATGCGTTCGGCCCCCGGCCGTCTCGCGTGCTGCGGTACCCGGTAGGGCGATCGGGGAGCGCCTCGCGTGCGTCGCTGTGGGGGATGACGAAGCAGCCTGCGATCTCGTAGGACGGATCGAGGAGCTGTTCGAGCTCGTCGGCGGTGAGCGGCGAGCCGAGGTTCTCGCCGTCGTCGAAGCCGATCTCCGCCGCCGTCCGGTGGAACCCGTCGGCCTCGAGGAGCTGCACCGCGACCTTCTCGAACCCGAGCGCCTCCGCGATCGCCGTGCACACGTGCTGGAGCAGCTCGTGGGCCTCGGGCGTCTCGTTCAGCTTCGCGGACACGGTCAGGAGCCGCTCGAGGGCGTCGCGGTTCGCCTGCGCGCGCGCCGCCTCCTGCGCCGCCTGCACGGCGAGGGCCGCGTGCTCCGACACGGCCACGAGCACGTCGATCTCGTCGCCGCTCGGCTTGCGTCCCGAGATCGGCTCGTCGACGGAGAGGATGCCGAGGAGCCGGCCGTCCGGCCCGCGCATCGGCGCGAACAGCGCGTCGTCGGGGTGCCACGCGCCGGGGTCGTCGGTGACCGCGATGTCGGGTGTGTAGGTGTTGCCCTGGAGCGCCTCCCAGTCGAGCTCGCCCGCGGGGATGAAGTAGGCGCCCCGCAGCAGGAACCGCTGATCGAAGAGCGGCTCCCAGTCCGTGGGCGGGGTCACCTGGCCCAGCAGTGTCTCGCGCGCGCCGTCGCTTCCGTAGACGGTGGTGACGACGAAGTCGTCCCACTCGCGGCGGTACAGGTTGACGACGACCGTGCGGAACGCGAGCGAGTCGGAGACGGTGCGGGCGATCGCCGCGAGGAGCTCAGGCAGCTCTTCGCCGGTACGGACGAGCCGCGTTACCTCGAGCAGCCCCCGCAGCCGCGAGAAGATCGTTGACTGACGCCTGTCTACGGTGGCCACCGCAGCAGAAGAATCGGTTCCCGCGGCTCAGCGAACGTCCCCCGAAGGAGGGACACGGGATACCACGGTTCGGGCATCCGCCTGCTCGATCACGAGCGGGTCGTGCGTCGCGCAGACGACGGCGGCGCCGGTGTCTCGGGCGAGCCGCGCGAGCAGGATCGCCACGGCGATCGCGTTCGCGCCGTCGAGGCGGGACGTCGGCTCGTCGGCGAGCAGCAGCACCGGGCGCGCCGCCACAGCCCGCGCGATCGCGACGCGGGCCCGCTCGCCCTGCGAGAGCCGCGAGACACGCTGGGTCGCACGCTCGGTCAGGCCGACCGACTCGAGCGCGGCGAGGGCCCCGGGCCGCTGGTGCTCCCGGCTGCGGAGCGCGAGCGCGAGCTCCACGTTCTCGAGCGCCGACAGGTGCGGGACGAGCCCCGCCTGCTGGCCGACGTACGCGATCTTCTCGCGGCGCAGCGCTGCACGGCCGGCGCGGTCGAGCCGGGTGAGCTCGACGCCGTCCACGTCGACCGAGCCCTCGTCCGGCAGCTCCAGGCCGGCGAGCAGATGGAGGAGCGTCGTCTTCCCGGAACCGGAGGGCCCCGTCACGGCGTGCAGCCGCCCGGCTTGCAGCTCGAGGCCGAGCCGCTCGAAGACGGTGGTGGCTCCGTAGCGGCGCGTGAGGCCGACCGCGCGCGCGACCACGCGGCTCGAGGAGGTGTCGGGCACCTTCGAGGTGGCCGACGCCGGTTCCGCGGCCACGCGCTCGCCCGACGGCTCGACGACCACCGACCCGTCCTCGACGCGCGCGGTCGCCTTCGACCCGATCCCCGCGCGCAGGAGGAGCTCCTCCGGGAGGCGCAGCCAGCCGCCACGGCCGACGACGATCGCGTCGCCGGCGTCGCCGTCGCGCGTCCACTCCTCCGAGACGCGGCCGTCGCGAATGTGGACGATGCGGTCGGCGACGTTCGCCGACTCGGGGTCGTGGCTCACGATCACGGTGGTGCAGCCGTGCTCGCGGACGAGCTCGCCGAGCATCGCGTACACCTGGTCGGCCGTCTCCGCGTCGAGCTCGCCCGTCGGCTCGTCGGCGAGGAAGACGCGGGGACGGTGCGCGAGCGCCGCGCAGAGCGCGACCCGCTGCTGCTCCCCGCCCGAGAGCAGGCCCGGTCGCCGGCCACGCTTGTCTGCGAGCCCGACGCGCTCGAGCAGCTCGTCGGCGCGGGCGAGCCGCTCGCCGCCCGTCCCGCGAAGCCCGAGCTGGAGCGCCACGAGCTGCCGGGCGGAGAGCTCGGGCGCGAGGGCGCGTCCGTAGTGCTGGTCGGCGTACCCGAGCATCGTCGAGCGGTAGCGCGCGAGCCCGCGCGACGGCAGCTTCCCGAGCTCCTCTCCGTAGACGCGGACGGCGCCCGCGCTCGGGCGGTCGAGACCCGCGAGCAGGCGCAGCAACGTCGACTTCCCGGAGCCGCTCGGGCCGAGGACCGCGAGCACCTCGCCGTCGGCGACGCGCAGCGAGAGCCCCTGCAGCGCGGCGGCGTCGCCCTCCGGTGTCGAGTGCACCCGGAAGACGTCCTTCAGCTCGATCGCCGGCACCGTCACGTGGCCGCCTCCGCCGCCCGGGCGGGTGCGCGGCCGCGCAGGATCGTCGCGAGCCCGACGAGCAGCGCGCCGGTGACGGCGTACGCCGCCGCAGCGACGAGGAGCAGCCGCCAGTCGAGCGCGAGCACGAGCGGCGGCTCCGGCTCGGCCGCACTTGCGGTCACCGACACGAGCGAGATGACGAGGGCCGACAGGATCGCGCCGAGCGCGATGCCGCCCAGCGCTCCGAATCCGGCGACGAGCGCTGCACGCAGGCGCAGGTGAGCCCGGATCGTCGCGGGCGAGGCGCCCTGTGCCTCGAGGTCGAACAGTTCGCCGCGGTCGTCGCGCACGTCGCCGACGACGGAGAGCACGAGCCCGAGCAGCGCGAGCACGAGGGCGACGACGGCCGTGCCGGCGAGCGTGAGCAGCGCCCCGCGCGCGAGCGGATCGGAGCGAAGTCGCGCGAGCGTGTCGGCGCGCGAGGTGACGGTGAGCTCCGGCGTCCGCGGGGGCGCTGCACCGCCGACCCACAGCTCGTCGGGAGTGCCGAGGCCGGGCGAGGGGACGTCGAGCCGCGTCGCCGCCTGGTCGAGGTTCGCGACGACGACGTCCCCGACGACCGACGGGAAGCGCTGGACCTCACCGACGATCCGCGCCGCGACCTGCTCCCCCTCGATCTGCAGCGGGATGATCCCGTGCGGCCCCGCTTCGGCGGCGACGTGGGGCGTCGCGAGGACCGGCAGCGGCCGGCCGTCCGTCACCTGCACCGGACGATAGATCGCGTCGCGCTCCGGGGTGAGAACGTAGCCGAGCGTTCGTGTTCGGCCGCTGATGCCGCCGCTCCCGACCCAGCCGGTGAGCTTCACCGCCGTGCCGTCGACGCGCGGCGTCCCGAACCTGACCGAGCCTTTCGCGCTCGGCTGGATCCCGACGCCGGCGTTGGCGGTGATGCGCCCGCTGTTCAGGATGTCGAAGCGCAGCTGCGCGAGCGTTGCGTGACGGAAGGGGATACGGCCGCGCAGCACCACCCTGCGGCCTGCATGCGTATGCCCGAGCGCGACCGCGAGGTAGTCGCCGAGACGCGAGCGAAAGAACGCGCGCACGCCGATGTCGTCCCCGGCGCTCGTCACCGGCAGCGTGAACCAGCGTCCACGCGGCAGCTCCGCCGTGCGCAGGGGCGCGCCGTACGGCGTGACCGCTGCGGCGAGCTCCGCGCGTGAGCGCGAGGCGAAGTCGCTGCGCCACCCGCCGACGTGCGCGAGCGCGTCCTTCGGCAGCGCGAGGAAGCCGAAGGTCGCGCCCGAGGGGACGTTGCCCGACAGGCGGACGACCGGCGTCCCGCGGCGCTGCAGGTGCTGCGCGCCGTGCGGGACCGGGACGAGCTGGTCGAAGTCCTCCGTCAGCACGAAGGGCGCGGGCACGGCGTAGGCCGCCTCGTCGCGCTGCCCCTGCTCCAGCGTCGAGCGGTACGAGACGGCGAAGAGCGCGAGCCCGAGGCTCGCGACGAGGAACGTGGCGGCAATCGCGGCGCGTCCGGGGTTGCGGGCGAGCGACGCGGCCGCGAGACGCAGCGAGAGCGGCCCGCGGCGTCCGGCGCGGCCGAGCCCGCGCAGCAGCGGGGCGAGCAGCCGCGCGGCGATCACGGTCGCTGCGAAGACGATCAGGGCCGGGACGAGCAGCACGAACGCATTCGTGCCTCCGCCCGCGAGCTGCTCCGTGCCGACGGAGCCGCGAGCCCAGCCGACGAGCACTACGCCGATCGCGCCGAGAGCGGCCATGTCGAGCGGCGTCAAGGCGAGCCGGCCGAGATGGACGCCGGGTGCGCGGACGGTCGCGTACAGGAGCAGCCCGGCCGCGAGCGCAACCGCCGCCGCGCCGCCGATGCCGGTTGCCGACAGGAGTGCGTGCCCCACGACGTCGCCGGCAGGCGACCCGGCACGCACCGCGATCGCGGCCGCGGCCGCCCCGCCCGCGACCCAGCCCACGAGCGTCGCGAGGGACGCGACGGCGAGGGACTCTGCCAGGGTGTGGAGCTCCACCTGCCACCGCCGTGCACCGAACCACTGGAGGCGCCGGCGAGCGTCGGTCGCGTCGCGTCGTAGCGCCGACGCGGCGAGCACGGTGAAGGCGATCAGAAGCGCCCCTGCCTCGCCGCCGAGCAGGAGCAGGCGCCGGGCAGCGACGCGCGACGACGCGGCGGCCGTCGCGAGCGTGTCGGTGGGCGAGGTCACCTGGAGCTGGTCGGAGGTTGCCGCCTCGAGGGTGGAGGCGAGCCGCTGCACGTTTCGCTGGAACGCGTCGACTGCCCACGGGTGCACCTCGCCGTTCCCGACCGGCAGGAACCACCCGTACGCGCGGTAGAAGGTCTCGAGCTCCGGGGTGTGCGAGAGCGCGGCCACGCCGTTCGCGATCACTACCGGGGAGGGCTGCGGCGTGTGGTAGCGGACGGCGCGCGCGACCTGCTCCGTCGGGGGCGCCGGCAGCACGAACGGGCCGAAGGGCGCGTCGGGCTTCAGCGTCGCGTGGCCGACCTCGATCAGGTTCAGGCGACTCGTCGACGGGATCGGCCCGGCCCCCTTCAGGCGCAGCACCTCGCAATGCGAGGGCACGCAGCGCGCCGGCAGCCGGCCGGAGACGAGGCGCACGTACCGGCCCAGGTCGTCGGCGGCCCGCACGTTGACGAGGCGGCCCTGGATCGACGCCTCGCGGAAGAGCATCGCCGCGACGGGACGCTCTCCCGTGAGCGCCTGCACCTTCGGCGTCACGACGCGGTCGAGCTGCCCGAAGCTGTCGGACGCCCCGCTCCAGACGACCTGCACCGTCCGGTCGCCGGGTGGGAGCGCGTGCATCGTCTGCACGAGAGCGCGGTCCTGCATCACGAGGCGCCCGGCGAGCACGGCGGCGAGGACGGCGGCGCCCGCGACGATCCCGAGGGCGACCAGCACGAGCCGCTCACCGCCCGCAGCGAGGCGGGCGCCGGCGAGGCGCAGCGGGAACGCGATCCTTCGCAACACCACCAGAGATAGTCTACTGGTGTTGCCGCGCTACGACCTTCCCAATGCCGCTCCCCCTCCGCTGCGCGAGGTGCAGCTCCTGATCAACAGCGTCGACCTCGAGCACGAGCGCGACTGGCTGCCCGGGTGGCTCGCCGAGCGTGGGCTCGACGGCGACGAGGCCCGGGCGCGCGCGCTTCGCGAGGCGCTGCGCGCGCTCGTCCTCGCGAACAACGGCCTCGCGCTCGACGAGGCGGCGATCGAGACGGTGAATGCCGCGGCCCGCCGCGTGTCGCTGCGGATCGACGCCGCGGGCGGGCTCTCGGTGACGACCGAGGGCGACGCGCTCGACCGCGTCGTCGCGATCGCGCTGGCAGCGATGCTCGACGGCAGCTGGGAACGGCTGAAGGCCTGCCGCAACTGCCGCTGGTGCTTCTGGGACCGCTCGCCGAACCGCTCGGCGACGTGGTGCTCCATGCAGCTCTGCGGCAACCGCCGCAAGACGCGCGCGTACCGGAACCGTCGCCGGGCCACCTTGTAGCCTCGCGCGGGTGCGTGTCGACCGCGCCCTGCTCGCCGGTTTCGCGATGGCGTTCACAGCCGGCTTCAATCTCACGAACGTCGGCGCGGTCGCCGACACCGCCTCGCTGCAGTACGGCGTCGGACTGGGGGTGATCGGCCTCTTCACGACGGCGCTCTTCGTATCGCACGCGGCGCTGCAGGTGCCGATGGGGCGGCTGTGCGACCGGGTGGGCCCACGCCTCGTCGGCGGCGCCGGGCTGCTCGTCGTCGCCGCCGCGTCGGCGGCCGCGCTCTCGTGGCGGGATGCGTGGTTCGCGATCGGGATGCGGTTCGTCGCCGGGTTCGGCACGGCTGCGTCGTTCGTCGGCGGCAGCGACTACGTCCGCTCGACGATCGGGTCTCCGGTCGCGCAGGGGCTCTACGGCGCGGTGAGCATGGCGGGCGGCGGGCTGTCTGTCGCGCTGCTGCCGCTCTGGGCCGACTGGCGCACGCCGTTCGTCGCGGCCGCCGTCGTTGCGGCGGCCGGCGCGCTGCTCGTGGCGCTCGCGCCGCGTGAGGAGGCGCGGGTCTCCCATGCGCACGAGCGCGCCACCGTCGTCGACCGCCGCCTGCTGCCGCTCGGAGCGATCCACGCCGCCTCGTTCGGGCTCTCGGTCGTGCTCGGCAACTGGGTCGTGACGCTGCTGCACCGCGCCGGCGGCGTGTCGGAGCACGCGGCCGGGATCGCGGGCGGGCTGATCCTCTTCCTCGGCCTCGGCTCGCGCCCGTTGGGCGGGCGGCTGATCGACCGTCCCGCGTGGATCCGCGCGAGCTTCGTCGTCAGCGCCCTGGGGACGGCGGCTCTCGCGGTCGCGTCGCCGTTCGCACTCGCAGTCGCCGGTGCCGCGCTCGTCGGTCTCGCGGCGGGCATCCCCTTCGCGCCCGCGTTCGCCGGCGCCGCGCGCGTGCGTCCGGACGCGCCGGCAGCCGCGGTGGGTCTCGTGAACATGGTCGCGGCGCTGACGATCCTCGTCGGCACGCCGCTGCTCGGCCTCTCGTTCTCGCTGCCGGCAGACGGCCGCATCGGCTTCGTGGTCGTCGCGGCGCTCTGTCTCGCGACGGTGGCGGTTCGCCCTACGCCCCGAGCAGCAGCGTGAGCAGCGCCTTCTGGACGTGCAGCCGGTTCTCGGCCTCGTCCCAGATGGCGGAACGTGCGCCGTAGAGGACGTCGGCGGTGATCTCCTCGCCCGGGTGGGCCGGGAGGCAGTGCATCACGAACGAGTCGGGCGACGCGAGCGCGAGCAGCGCGTCGTCCAGCCGGTACGGCTCGAGATCGTGCAGGCGCTTGGCCCGTTCGTGCTCCTGGCCCATCGAGATCCACGTATCGGTGACGACCACGTCTGCGCCGGCCACGGCCTCCCGGGCGTCGACCAGCGTCTCGACGCCGGCGGCCTCGTACCCGGCCGGCGAGGCGGCGACGACCGTGTAGCCGAGCACCTCGCCGAGCGCGGCGAGCGAGGCCAGCACGTTCGAGCCGTCGCCCACCCACGCCACGCGGACGCCCTCGAGCGTGCCGAGACGGTCGCGGATCGTCAGGGCATCGGCGAGCGCCTGGCACGGGTGCTCGAGCGCCGTCAGCGCGTTCACGACGGGGATCGACGCGTGCTCCGCCCAGGCCTCGAGCTCTTCGTGTGCGTGCGTCCGCACGGCGATCACGTCGAGATAGCGAGAGAGCGCATGTGCCGTGTCGTGCAGGGACTCTCCGCGCGAGAGCTGCAGCTCCTCCGGCGTCAGCGGGATCGCCGTGCCGCCGAGCTGCGCCATGCCGGCCGAGAACGACACACGCGTGCGCGTCGAGTGCTTGGCGAAATAGAGGCCGAGCGTCGCACCCGCGAGGAGGGGCTGCTTCGGCTCGGCGCGCAGCTCGACCGCGCGGTCGAGGATCGCCTCGGCCTCGGGCGCGGCGAGGTCGCCGATGCGGAGGAAGTCGCGCCCGGCGAGCGAGACGGCCGCGACGCTCACGACCAGCGCTCCCTCGCCGCGGCGACCGCTGCCGTGACGTCGAGCTTGCGCTCGCGCGGCGGCGGCGGCTCGAACGTGCCTGCGCGCACCTGCGCGGCGACCTGCTCGTGCGCGTCGCGGAAGGGCACACCCTCCTCGACCAGCGCCTCCGCGGCATCGGTCGCGCGGAGCAGCGGGTCGGATGCGGCAGCCGCGAGTCGCGACGTGTCGAAGACGAGGCCGTCGATCAGCACCGTCAGCGCGCCGAGCGCGCCGGCGACGTCGCGGCGGGCCGCGAAGACCGGCGGCTTGTCCTCCTGCAGGTCGCGGTCGTAGGCGAGCGGCAGCGACTTCACGGTCGCGAGCAGCCCGGTCAGCCGGCCGATCGCGGTGCCCGCCTTGCCGCGCGCGAGCTCGGCCACGTCGGGGTTCAGCTTCTGGGGCATGATCGAGGACCCGGTCGCCGCCTCCTCCGGCAGCCGTGCGAAGCCGAACTCGCTCGTCGTCCAGAGCACGAGCTCCTCGCCGACGCGCGAGAGGTGCGCGAAGAGCAGCGCCGCCGCGTAGAGGTAGTCGAGCGCGAAGTCGCGGTCGGCGACGGCGTCGATCGAGTTCCGCATCGCGTTCGGCGGCGGCGGCAGCCCCAGCGTCGACCCCGCGAGCGCCGCCGCGCCGAGCGGCGACGGCTCCGCCTGCGTGCGGGCGAACGCGAACCGCGCACGGTCGCGCTCGAGCATCTCGACCCAGGCGAGCAGGTGGTGGCCGACCGTCACCGGTTGCGCACGCTGGAGGTGCGTGTAGCCGGGCATCGGCGCCTGCGCCTCTGCCGCCGCGCGCGCCAGGATCGCGTGCGCGAACACGTTCAGCGCCGCGTCGGCCTCGGCGCACGCTTCGACGACGTAGAGCCGGAATGCCGCCGCGACCTGGTCGTTGCGCGAGCGCCCGGCGTGGATCTTCCGGCCGACCTCGCCGAGCTGCCGCTCGATCGCCGAGTGCACGTCCTCGTCCGCCTCGTCGATCTCCTCGATCGTGGCGAGCCGCTCCTCGATCTCGGCCAGCTCCGCGTCGTCGAGAATGCCCGCTGCGTGCAGCCGCTGCGCGTGCACGAGCGTTGCCTTCAGGTCGTACGGGAGCAACTCGGCGTCGTCGGCGCGCAGGAACGACCACACCTCCGGCGCGAGCTCCCCACCGACCCGCCCGGACCAGAGCCTCACGCCCCTGACCGCCTTTCGCTCCCGCCCGGCGGAGCCGGGCTCCGCGAAATGCTGCCGCCGCCGAGAGCACCCCGGCGACGGCTCAGGAACGTGAGAAGCCTCACAGCTCCACCCCGAGCTTCCCGAGCATCGCGCGCGCGTCGGCGACGTCGTTCCACTTCACGTTCAGCTGCCCGATGCGATCGGCGGCGGTGAACGCGGTCGCGCTCCGCTCCATCGACAGCCGCTCCGGGTCGTAGGAGAAGCCCTCGCCCCGCGTGTCGAGAATCGTGTAGTCGTCGCCGCGTCGCAGCTCGATCTCCACCTCGCCGCTGACGGGCGCGGCGACCCATCGCTCGAGCGCGTCGCGCAACATCAGCGCCTGCAGGTCGAACCAGCGGCCCTCGTAGAGGAGGCGCCCGAGCCGGCGGCCCTCGTCGGCGTAGCGCTCGAGCGTCGCCTCGTTGTGGATCGCCGTCAGCAGCCGCTCGTAGCCGATGTGCAGCAGCGCCATGCCCGGCGCCTCGTAGATGCCGCGGCTCTTCGCCTCGATCACCCGGTTCTCGATCTGGTCGGACATGCCGAGCCCGTGGCGGCCGCCGATCTCGTTCGCCGTGCGGATCGCGTCGACCGGCCCGTCGAGCTCGCGTCCGTCGATTGCGACCGGAGTCCCGTTCTCGAACGCGATCGTCACGGTCTCGGGCGCGATCGCGACGTCCGCATCCCAGTGCGCGACGCCCATGATCGGCTCGACGATCTTCATCGACGTCTCGAGCAGCTCGAGGTCCTTCGCCTCGTGCGTCGCGCCCAGCATGTTCGAGTCCGTCGAGTACGCCTTCTCGACCGACTGCCTGACCGGCAGCCCGCGCTCGAGCAGCCATTCGCTCATCTCACGGCGGCCGCCGAGCTCCTCGACGAACGAGGCGTCGAGCCACGGCTTGTAGATGCGCAGGCTCTCGTTGACGAGCAGTCCGTAGCGGTAGAAGCGCTCGATGTCGTTGCCCTTGTACGTCGAGCCGTCGCCCCAGATCTCGACGTCGAGTGCCGACATCGCGCGCACGAGCATCGTCCCTGTGACCGCACGGCCGAGGGGCGTCGTGTTGAAGTACCGGCGACCCGCGGTCTGCACGTGGAACGCGCCGCAGCGAAGCGCCGCGAGGCCCTCGCGCGCGAGCGCGTCCCTGCAGTCGACGAGGACCGCGTCCTCGGCGCCGTACAGCCGCGCCCTGTCGGGGATCGCGGCGATGTCCGGCTCGTCCGGCTGCCCGAGGTCGGCGGTGAAGGCGTAGGGGATCGCCCCGTGCTCGCGCATCCAGGCGAGAGCGCAGCTCGTGTCGAGCCCACCCGAGAAGGCGATGCCGACCCGCTCGCCGACCGGCAGCGAGCCGAGGATGACGTCCGTGGTCGTGACGACGCTCACGGCCGGCTCCGCAGCTCGGCGTCGACCTCGGCCGGAGTGTGGCCGTCCGCGCACGCGACGAAGACGGTGTTGTCGCCGGCGACCGTGCCCGCGACCTCGGGCAGCGAAGCCGCATCGATCGCGTCGGCGAGCGCGGCGGCGAAGCCGCGCGGAGTCTGGATCACGAGCAGCGACCCGGACGGCGTCGAGCGGCCCATGTAGTGGCGCACGGCGGAGGCGAGCTGGTCGAGCCGGCGCAGGTCGGCCGCACCGGGCAGCGCGTACACGAGCCGGCCATCGGTGTTCCGCACCTTGACGAGCCCGAGCTGTGCGATGTCGCGAGACACGGTCGCCTGCACCGCGTCGATGCCGTTCGCCCGCAGCGCGTCCGCGACCTCCGCCTGCGTCGAGAGCGGCTGCTGCTGCACGAGACGCAGGATCGTCCCCTGGCGCTCGAACTTGGTCGTCACGCCAGAGCTCCTTGCAGGAGGGAGAGGGCGAGCGACGCCTCGTCGAGCGAGAGCGTCAGCGGTGGCGTGAGGCGGAGCGTGCGCTCGCCCGCGCTGCCGATCACGAGGCCGTTCGCGAGCGCGGCCTCGACGACGGGCGCGGCGGGGCGGTCGAGCTCGACCGCGAGCAGGAGCCCGAGCCCCCGCACCTCGCCGAACTCGGCGAGCCCGTCGCGCAAGCGGTCGGAGACCTCGCGTACGTGCGCGAGCAGCGCGTCGTCGACCATGTCGACGACCGCGCACGCTGCGGCGCACGCGACGGGGTTGCCGCCGAAGGTCGATGCGTGGTCGCCGGGCGCGAAGCCCGTCGGGGCGTCGTCGGAGACGAGCAGCGCACCGATCGGCAGGCCGTTCGCGAGCCCCTTCGCGAGGGTGACCGCGTCCGGCTTGACGCCGAGCTCCTGCCACGCGAAGAACGAGCCGGAGCGCCCCACGCCCGTCTGGACTTCGTCGAGGACGAGCAGGGCTCCGTTCTCGTCGGCGAGCGCGCGCGCCTCCGCGAGGAACGACCGCGAGAGGGGGTGGACGCCGCCCTCCCCCTGTACGGGCTCGAGCAGGATCGCGGCCGTCTCCGGCCCGACCTGCTCGAGGCCGAAGCGCGCACCGGGCACGAGCGGCTCGAAGGCCGCCCGCTTGGCCGGCTGCCCGGTGACGGAGAGTGCGCCGAACGTGCGACCGTGGAACGACCCGTCGAGAGCGACGAGCTCGCTGCGTCCCGTCACCTTGCGCGCCCACTTCAGGGCCGCCTCGACCGACTCGGCGCCCGAGTTGCAGAAGAAGGCGCTCGCACCGCCGAAGCGGTCGGAGAGCTTCGCAGCCAGCTCCTGCATCGGCGACGTCCAGTACAGGTTCGACACGTGCCAGAGCCGGTCGAGCTGCGCGTGCGCCGCTGCGGTCGGGGCCGGGTGGCGGTGCCCGAGGCCGACGACCGCGATGCCCGCGAAGAGATCGAGGTAGCGCTTGCCGCTGTCGTCGACGAGCCAGCAGCCGTCGCCGTCGACGAACGTCACGTCCAGTCGCGCGTACGTCGGCAGGAGCTTGTGCTGACCCAACACGAGCTCGGTCACGCGACCACCGCCGTCGCGCCGATGTGCGCGGTGATGCCGCTCGCGGCGGCGACCGCCGCGGCACGGAGCTTCGGGACGATGCCTCCCTCGAACTCGCCGGCGTCGAGCATCCGGTTCGCGTCGCCTGCGCGAATCGAGCAGACGAGCTCGTCGTCCACGAGCAGCCCCGGCACGTCGGTGAGGAAGACGAGCTGCCGCGCGCCCAGGCCGAGCGCGAGCGCCGCAGCGCCGTCGTCGGCGTTCACGTTCAGCGGGCCGACCGCGAGCGGTGCGACGACCGGCACGTTCCCGTCGGCGAGGGCCGCGAGCACCTGCCTCGGCCGGCACGGCAGTGGGTCGCCGACCCAGCCGAGCGGCGGCACCGGCACCGCGTAGAGGCCGGCGGTGTCGCCGATCACGGGGACGGCGGCGTCGCCGAGCGCGGCGCAGAGCTCGGCGTTGACCGCGACGAGCGACTCCCGCACGACGTCGAGAGCGAGCCGCGACGTGCGGCGGCGGCCGTCGACGAACTGCACGGGGATGCCCCGCCGGCGCATCTCGTCGCTGATCTGCGGCCCGGCGCCGTGGACGACCACGACCTCGTGCCCCTCCTCGCGCAACCCGAGGATGCGATCCGCAGACTCCGACGCGACGGCGCCTCCCACTTTCACCACGAGCCGCGTCACGAGCGGTACTCCGCGTTGATGCGGACGTAGTCGTACGAGAGGTCGCTCGTCAGGTAGCCGGCGCTGCCGTCCCCGAGGCCGAGGTCGAGGTCGATCGTGCACACGCCGCCCTCGACGGGGGGCTCGACGTTCTGCGGCGCGCCGCCGACGAGCACCGCGGTGCCGTTGTAGGCGAGCGTCACGCGCGCCGGGTCGAGCTGCGCGTAGCCGCCGTCGAACGGCGCGGAGCCTGCAGCGGCGAGCACCCGGCCCCAGTTGGCGTCGCGGCCGAAGAGCGCCGTCTTGACGAGCGGCGAGGTGGCGATGCGCTGCGCGATCGCGCGTGCCTCACCGGCGCTCGCGGCGCCGCTGACCGAGATCTCTGCGAGCAGCGTCGCGCCCTCGCCGTCGGCCACGACCTGCTGCGCGAGCTCGGCGCAGACGGTGCGGATGCCGAGCGCGAGCGCCTCGTCCGTCGCCGGCGTGCGCTCGACCGAGGCGACGCCCGACGAGAGCAGCACGACAGCGTCGTTCGTCGAGCACTCGCCGTCGACCGAGATCGAGTTGAACGACGCCTCGACGGCTGGGAGGAGGAGCTCGCTCGCCTCGCCCGGCTCGAGCGGGTAGTCGGTCGTGACGATCGCGAGCATCGTCGCGAGGTTGGGGTGGATCATCCCCGAGCCCTTCGCCATGCCGCCGACGGTGAAGCCGGCGCCACGGAAGACGGCCTGCTTCGCATGCGTGTCGGTCGTCAGGATCGCCTCGGCCGCGTCCGCGCCGCCGTCCTCCGACAGCGCGGCGGCCGCGGTGTCGACGCCGGCGAGCACGCGGTCGAGCGGGAGCGGCGCCCCGATCACGCCCGTCGAGAGGACGAGCACCTGCTCGGGCGCGAGGCCGAGCCGGGCGCCGACGTGCGCGGCGGTCGCCTGTGCGTCGGCGATCCCCTGCGCGCCCGTCGCGGCGTTCGCGACGCCGGAGTTGACGACGACCGCCTGGGGCTGCGCGCGCTCGAGGTGCGCCTTCGAGACGACGACCGGCGCCGCCTGCACGCGATTCTGCGTCCACATCGCGGCGCCGGTCGCCGGCGCGAGCGAGCGGACGAGCGCGACGTCCTTGCTGTCCTTGCGGATGTGCGCGTGCACGCCCGCCGCGACGAATCCCTGCGGCGCGGTGACGCTCATACCAGAACTCCCTGCAGCCGCAGCCCCGCCGTCTCGTCGAGGCCGAGCGCGAGGTTCGCGTTCTGCACCGCCTGGCCGGCGGCGCCCTTGCCGAGGTTGTCGAGCGCGCTGATGACGATCGCCGTGCCGGTCGCGGCGTCGGTGAAGACACCGATCTCCGCGGCGTCCGTGGCCTGAACGCGCGAGAGCTCCGGCTCGATGCCCTCCGGCAGCACCCGCACGACGGGCGACGTCGCGTACGCGTCTTCGAGCAGCGCCCGCACGTCGGCCTCCGTCTGGACGTAGCACGTCGCGAGCAGGCCGCGGCGCACGGGCAGGAGGTGCGGCACGAAGCAGACGGGGACGCCGAGCTGCTGCGCGATCTCCGGCGCATGCCGGTGCGCGCCGACGGCGTAGGGCGAGAGGTTCTCGAGCACGAACCCGGCGTGCGACGACGGCTTCAGCGTCTTGCCGGCGCCGGAGACGCCCGACTTCGCGTCGACGACCGCCGTCTCGATCGCGCCGGCGAGCGGCCCGAGCGCGAGCAGCGCGGCCGTCGCGTAGCAGCCGGGGTTCGCGACGAGGCGCCCCGCCGCCGGGTAGAGCTCCGGCAGGCCGTAGCTCCACGCCCCGGGAGCGGCGCCGTACCACGCCCGCGCCTGCTCGCTGTCGACGAGGCGGTGCGCACCCGACAGATCGACGACGACCGGGTCGGCCGGCGGCTCGAATGCGGCCGCGTCGGCGTTCTCGAGGCAGAGGAAGAGGACGTCGGCGCCGGCGGCGGCCGCCTCGGCGTTCGTCGTGAACGCGGGCAGCGACGCAGGGAGGCGCGGGTCGAGGCTCGCGGCTGCCCTGCCTGCGTGCGAGTCGGAGCCGAGCGCGACCGGCTCGAGCCCGGGGTGCGCGAGCACCCGGTCGAGCGTCTCCTGGCCGGCATAGCCGGCGCAGCCGAGGACGGCAGCCGTCGTCATGGACGGCTTACTATACAGGAACGTGCAATTTATGCAGCAGAGCCGACGCCTCGAACGAGTTACGCCGGGCGAGGGATTGTCGACCTGCCCCGAACGGCCGACAGTGAGCCCATGGCGAACGGCTCGTCGTCGCTCTCGGAAGTGCCCCTCCGTTTCAGGGGTTACGACCGCGCGGCCGCAGGCACGCTGTTCGCGGCGCTGGAGCAGCGGCAGCGGATGCTGGCGCAGGAGCGCGACGACCTGCGGCTCCGCGTGGAGGAGCTCGCGGAGGAGCTCGAGCAGCACCGCACGCGCGCGCAGGCCGTAGCCGACGCGCTCGTGACGGCGCAGAAGATCGCCGTCGACCTGCGCACGGCCGCCGAGGCGGATATCGAGGAAGAGCGGCGCGGCGTCGCCGAGGAGCGGGAGCACCTGCTCGACGAGGGCGCCACGATCCGCGCCGACGCGCGGCAGGAGGCGACGGAGATCGTGCGCGAGGCGCGCATCCGCGCCGATCGCCTGATCGAGGAGATCGTCGCGGCACTGAACGTGTACCAGCACGAGGCCGAGGACTTCGTCAGCGGCAGCGGCGAGCGGCTCACCTCGCTCGTCCACGAACTGCTCACCCGCATGCCGGGGAGCGCGCCCGAGCTCCCGCCCGAGCTCGAGGACGGCGTCGAGGCGGAGGCCGAGAGCGGCTCCACCGACATCGCCGACGTCGCCTAACCCGCTTCCGGCAGCAGCTCCAGCCGGTCGACCGCCGCGAGCTCCGGGAAGAGCCGTGGCCAGACGAGCGCGAGGAGGATCGTCAGGGCGCCGCCCGCGACGACCGCCGGCACCGCTCCGAGCAGTGCCGCCGCCGCGCCGGACTCGAACGCGCCGAGCTCGTTGGACGCGCCGATGAACACGCCCTCGACCGCGTTGACGCGTCCGAGGAGCGAGTTCGGCGTCGCGAGCGCGACCGTGGTCGCGCGGATGTTCATCGAGATCATGTCCACGAACCCGCTCACCGCGAGCGCGATTGCGGACAGCCAGAACCAGCGTGAGAGCCCGAACACGACCATGCTGGCGCCGAACGCCGCTACGACGACGAGCAGCGTTCTCCCGGCGCGGCGGCCGAGTGGCCGACGCGCGAGCCGGATGCCGGCGAGAAGCGCGCCCGCCGCGATCGTGCTGCGCAGGACGCCGAGCCCGAAGGGCCCCGTGTGCAGGATCGACTTCGCGAAGAGTGGCAGCAGCGCGACCGCCCCGCCGAAGAGCACGGCGAACAGGTCGAGCGTGATCGCGCCGAGGATGACGGGCGTTCCGCGGATGAAGCGGATGCCGGCGAAGACCGTCGCGAGCCCCGCCGGATCGCTCGCCGAGCGCGGCACCGCCTCCGGCCGCGTCACCGGTAGCAGAATCAGCGACGAGGCGACGAGCAGCACGATGCCCGTCGCGTAGACCGTCTCCGGCTGCAGCGCGAACAGGAGGCCGCCGAGCGCCGGGCCGCCGATCGTCGACACCTGGCCGGCGATCGATCGGAGCGCGAGCGCGCCGGTGAGCAGCTCCGTCGGCACGAGCTCCGGCGTGAGCGAGCGGCCGGCCGGATTCCCGAGCGCGGCGAGCGTTCCCGTCAGCGCCGCGAGTGCGACGAACGGCCAGAGAGCACGGGCGCCGCCGAGTGTCACGACGAGGAGGAGCGCGAGCACGACCGCGTCCGCGAGCCCCCACACGATCACGACTGCGACGCGCGGCAGCCGGTCTGCGAGCTGTCCTGCCGGCAGCGCCAGCAGCGGCACCGGCGCGAACTCCGCGAGCCCGATCAGACCAAGGTCGAAGGCTCTCCCGTGGATCGAGTACACCTGCCAGCCGATCGCGACCTGCGCCATCTGCAGCGCAAGGCCGGAGCACAGCATCGACGCCCAGAGCCGCCTGAAGTCGGGGTGGACGAGCGCGGGCGGAAGGGTGACCACGTCGGGCACTCTGCCTTCTCAGGGAGTTCTTAGTTCACGCTGAGCGAGCGCACAGCGGCGCCGGGAACCCTGGGAGCAAGAAACCGAGGAAAGGAACGTCGATGCCCAGGAACAGGATCGCCGCAGTCGTCGCAGCGGCGGCGCTCGCCGGCGGCGGTGCAGGCGCCGCCCTCACCACCGCCTTCCACGACGGCTCGCCCGGCGCCGCCTCCACGACCGTCGTCAGGCCGACGTCGAACGTCGCGAGCGCGGACCTCAGTGTCGGCGAGGTCGCGAAGCTCGCGACGAAGAGCGTCGTCGAGGTCGATGCGACCGCCTCGGTCTCCTCGTCGCCCTTCCCGGGGGGCAACGGCAGCCGCGCGGCCGAGGGCACCGGCTTCGTCTACGACGCGGACGGCAACATCGTCACGAACCAGCACGTGATCTCGGGCGCGAGCAGCGTCAGGGTGAAGTTCTCCGACGGCTCGACCTACAAGGCGACCGTCGTCGGCAGCGACCCGTCCACCGACGTCGCGGTCCTCCACGTGGACGCGCCGTCGTCGAAGCTGCACCCGCTCACGCTCGGCGACTCCTCGCGCGTCTCGGTCGGCGACGGCGTCGTTGCGATCGGCAACCCGTTCGGCCTCGACGGCACGGTCACGAGCGGGATCGTCAGCGCCGTCGGCCGGGAGATCTCGGCGCCGGACGACACGCCGATCGAGAACGCGATCCAGACCGACGCGGCGATCAACCACGGCAACTCCGGCGGCCCGCTCCTCGACCTGCAGGGGCAGGTGATCGGCATCACCTCGCAGATCCAGAGCGAGGGCGGGGGCAACGACGGTGTCGGGTTCGCCGTGCCGTCGAACACCGTCAAGTCGATCGCCTCGCAGCTCATCTCGAGCGGGAAGGTCGAGCACGCCTTCCTCGGCGTCACGCCGACGAATGCCTCCGGCGGTGTCGGCATCTCCTCGGTGAAGTCCGGGAGCGCCGCCGACGACGCGGGCCTGAAGGTCGGCGACGTCGTCACCCAGGTGAACGGCAAGCCGGTCACGGACCAGTCGCAGCTGCGCGCGATCATCTCGGCGCGCAAGCCCGGCGACAAGCTGACGCTGACGATCCGGCGCGACGGCGCGACGAAGACCGTCGTGGCGACGCTCGGCACCCGCTCGTGAGGCGCTACCGAGAAGCCGCGTAGGCGACGGCGAACGTCGCCGCGAAACCCGCGAGCGTGAGCAGCACCCGTCGCCACGACGGGTGGCTGTGCGCCTCGGGCAGCAGGTCGGTCGCGCCGAGGTAGAGGAAGAAGCCGGCGTAGGCGGCGAGCGCGTAGCCGAGCCCGCGCGAACTGACGTCGAGCGAGGCGCCGACGATCGCGCCGAGGAGCGGCGCCGCCGCGTCGGCGGCGAGCCAGCGCACCGCCCTGCGGACGTCGCCGCTCTGCTGCAGGACGAAGCTGACCGTGTTCATGCCGTCGGCGAAGTCGTGGCTGACGACGGCGAGGAAGACGAGCAGCCCGGTGGCGGTGTCGACGTGGAACGCGAGGCCGATGCCGAGGCCGTCGATGAAGCTGTGCACCGACAGCCCGGCCGCGCCGAGCGCGCCCACCTGCGCGTGCGCGCGGGCCTGCTCGGGCTCGTCGCGGTGGTGCAGGACGAGCACGCGCTCGATGATGAAGAAGCCGATGAAGCCGGCGCCGACGAGCGTCGTCACCCGACGGGGCGAGCTCAGCAGGTCGAGCGCCTCCGGCAGGACGTCGAAGAGCGCGACTGCGACGACGATGCCGCCGGTGAACGCGATCACGGTTGCGAGCTCCCGGCGGAGCTTCAGCGCGACCGCGCCTCCGAGCGCTGTCGAGAGCGCGGTCACGATCGCGAGCGGGACGGCAACCCACGGCACGCGTGCGACCCTACCGCGCGTGGTTACGTGAGCTCGAGCACGCCCTGCTCGAGCAGGTCGCGCGCCAGCCGGCGCACGTCGCGGCGGAGCGAGGCGAGATCGCGTGCCGACAGCTGCTCGCGCCGCGCCACGCGCTCGACGGCGTCGTCGAGCGTCGCGCCCGTGCCGAGCTCCATCAGCGCATCGGCCGCATCGGCGTCGAGCTCGACCTCGGTGCACGTGCCCTCGTCGAGCACGAGGAGCGTCGAGACGACTCCGCCCTCCCGGTCGAGCTCCTGCTCGAAGCGGGCCTCCTCCGTCAGCCGGAGAGGACGCTCGATCACGCCGGCGCCGTCCCGCGCGGTCGCCTCGAGCGCGGCGAACACGCGCTCGATCTGGTCGCTCGCGAACTCCAGCTCGTCCTCGTCGACCCCGTCGGCGCGCACGATGTGGCGCTCGCCGGCGCGTCGGTGCATGACCACTCCGCCCTCCGTGATCCACTTCGCACCGAGCTCGGCGAAGTACCCCGTCCACTCGTCGATCACCCGCTCGTAGGCATCCGGGTCCGGCGCCAGGTGCTCGTTCCAACCGGCGGCGTGATCGACCGGGTCGGAGCCCGAGAGGCCGAGGATCCACGCGTCGCAGCCGTTCCCGTCGAGCCAGCGGTGGACGTGCTCGTCGGGCTCTTCGGGCGACTCCGCCAGCCAGCTGACGAGCACCGACGCGAACCCGTCGTCCGCCAGGTGCTCGGCCGCGCTCGTCACCACCCGCTGCGAGAGCTCGTCGCCCGGCAGGCCCCCGTCGCGGTACTGCCACCGCCGCTCCGGCGAGATGACGTACGGCGCGTTGCACGTGATCAGGTCGAACGTCTCGCCGGCGACCGGCTCGAAGAGGCTGCCGAGCCGCGTCTCGACGTTCTCGATCCCGTTGACGGCGGCGCTGATCCGGGTGAAGGCGAGTGCGCGCGGGTTGACGTCGGTGGCGACGACACTCCGTGCGTGGCGCGCGGCGAGCAGTGCGTGCACGCCGTTGCCGGTGCCGATGTCGAGCGCCCGGCCGACATCCCGGCGAGGCGTCAGCGAGGCGAGCCAGTACGCGGTCGGCGAGAAGCTCGCGACCCAGCCGGGCGGGTCCTCCTCGCCGCGCGAGAACGTGTCGAAGGTGAGGTAGACGCCCTCCGTCGGGACGACGCGCGCACGCGGGACGAGCAGGTCGCCGTCACGCGTCGCGAGCCCGAGCCGCTCGAGCTCACCGGCGGCCGCGAAGGCGGCGGCGCGAATCGGTCGCGCGAGCAGCAGGAGGCGCACGGCGGCTCCGAGCTCGTCGTCCGGCAGGCGGCGCGCGTAGACCACCGACTCGCCGATGTCCGCGGCCGCGCCCTCCTCGCCGAGGAGCCTCTCGATCGCGCGCTCGTCGTAGCCGAGCGCGCGCAGCTCCACGCCGAGCGACGCGGCGGCTTCGAGGTCGGGCAGAGGCTCCCACATGGAGGCGCATCCTATGAGCGACGGATGAGAGCCGTGCCTCGGTGGCGGCTCGACCGCGGCACAATCGACATATGAGATACCTCACCGGGCGGCCGGGAGCGTGAGAATTCTCGTGGTCGAGGACGAGCCGAAGATGGCAGCGCTCGTCGCGCGGGCTCTCCGCGAGGAAGGGCACGCGGCGGATGTCGCGGCCCAGGGCGAGGATGCGCTCTGGATGGCGCAGGCAGCGCCCTACGACGTGGTCGTCCTCGACGTGATGCTGCCGGGCCTCGACGGGTTCGAGGTGCTGCGGCGCCTGCGTGCGGACGGCGTCTGGACGCCGGTGCTGATGCTGACCGCGCGCGATGCGGTCGCCGACCGCGTCGGCGGCCTCGACAGCGGCGCCGACGACTACCTGACGAAGCCGTTCTCGTTCGCGGAGCTGTTCGCGCGGTTGCGGGCGATCGCACGGCGCGGCCCGGTCGAGCGTCCCGCCGTGCTGCAGCTCGGGGACCTGCGCCTCGATCCGGCCGCGCACCGTGCGTGGCGGGGCGAGACCGAGTTGAAGCTGTCGGCGCGCGAGTTCGCGTTGCTCGAGCTCCTGATGCGC